>JAITKA010000048.1 GCA_031278635.1 Deltaproteobacteria bacterium
ACCGTTTATTTTTTCCAATCATGCCGGCGAGTTAAACAAATGTCAAGGGAAAACCTTAGCTTTAGCTTTCTGGCGACTTGGTCTCAAACCAAGGTAGCAGCTTATCGAACCGCAAAAACCCCGGCTTCCTGGCCGAGGTCTTGGGTGGCTTCGAGGGGGGAGTGACTGAGGTGACCGGCTGTCACATTTTACGACTCTCCATTTTTTGGCGCGACCGTGTTGTTATATGACGGCTTGGATTGTCCGAAAATTGCCGTTACGTTTCGGAAAGATTTTGGCAGGAGCTTATAAGGTTATTGAGGACCTTATTGACTGATAATTATAATTATATTATTGAATAAAAAAACTAAAAGATACCAACATTTATTTAATTATAATTCTTTATTGTTTATAATTTTTTTTATTGGTAAATGAAAAATATAGATAAGTTATAGTATGAAATTTTAGGAAATTATCAAACTAATCATTAGGTAAATTTTTCTTAATAACATAATAAAACTAGCAAAAGTTCTCTTTATCTGTGTAAGGGTTATCCATTTTGTCGGCAAGCGTATTCAGGGTTTGGACGACCTGATTATCGTTGATTATCGTTGAGGGGCAGGGATGATTTTTGGGAGGCAAACCCGGTGTAGGCTTTAAGGGCAACATGTTCAGGCTTCGCTTGGCGCATTCTCTCGGCTTTGAGGGCAGATGGGCGGGCGCTAATCCGGGCGGAACCATGTCGGCCGCAAGCAAAAGGGTAACGGCTCTATTTTATTAAGAAATTTTCTGGGAAAGCTGGGTTTTGTCTGGTTACGGTTAATGGGGCAAAAGCCATAAACGCGGCATTAAAATGCGAACGGGATGAAAAAAACCATTGCGCATTTGACGATAAGTATATTATTTGTCTAAAAGATTTTCTTGGTTAAGTCAACCTGGAAAATTGCTCTATGGCCTTGGCCAGCTTATTCAGGGTGTTGGCCGAATCGCCGCTGGCTATGCCGGATAAAACGCAGTGGTTCAGGTGGCCTTCCAGGATAAGCTGACCCGTTTTGTGCAGCGCGGACTTGGCGGCGTTGATCTGGACCAAAATGTCCTCGCAGGGGATGTCTTTCTGGACCATGCCAATGAGGCCAACGACCTGGCCTTCGATTCGCTTTAATCTTGCCACTACTTTATTGACGTCCATGCATTCTCGCATTATGTTCGCTCCCGATGGAATGTTTTAGGCGGTGAAATGGAAGATATACGTATTGGCAAGATAAAATGGGGGATGAAAATTTAAAAGATTGCCAAACGTAGAACTGATAAATAATAGTAGAGGATAAGAAGTATAGAAAAAAGCGAAAACAGGGTTTGGTTAAATTTCAAAGCCAGTGGTCCAAAAATTTAGCCTAAGAGGGCTAGGGATGGTTCAGTTTGAAAAAGATATTAGGCCTGGGTATTTCTTTAGCTTATAGGGCATGACGTTTCGTTTGAGGCCCAGGATATCGGCGGCCCGGTTGTGGACGCCGTCGGCCATGGTCAGGGCCTTTTTCAGGATGCCTTGCTCGAAATCCTCAAGGATTGCGACCAGATCGCCCCCGTCGGGGATGACGTCGGCCAGGGTCCCGGAAAATTCCGTCGGGGCCTCGTCGACGTACTTATCCCATTTGTATTTAAAGACGTTGGGCCTTAGGCCCAATAGATCCGCGGCCCGGCTCTGGACGCCGTTGCCAAGGTCCATGCTTTTGCGGACCATGGCCTCTTCCATGGCCGAGATGGCGTCTTTGAGGCCCATGCCCTCGGGGATTAGGTCGATTGCCGTGCCGATGAAGCCTTGCCCCCATGGGCCGGCGGGCGAGGCGTTTTGGGGGTTACCGGCGGGCGCGGGCGCCTTGGGGGCCTCGCCGGGGGGCCCGGCTGGGGTCGGGGGCGCGGTTCGGTCTAGGGGGTCGCCCTGGGACTGGGGGGAGTCACCGGGGAAGGCCGGTTGGGGGGCGGCTGGGGGGCTGGTCGGCGGTATCGGGACGGCCGAGGGGCGTTGGAGCTCCTCGGGCAAATCGGTGGGCATGATCTCGTTGCCGGCGCAGAGCACAAGGCCCCTCTCGATGACGTTCTCCAGCTCCCTCACGTTTCCCGGCCAAGCGTGGGCGTAGAGGAGGCGGAGGGTTTCGGGGTTTAGGGTGGGCCTGATCCGCCTTTCGCGGCCGTACTTGTCCAGGAAATGCTCGACCAGGATGGGCAGATCCTCCATCCTGTCCCTGAGCGGCGGGAGGTTTATGTGGACCACGTTCAGGCGAAAGAACAGATCCTCGCGGAAGCGCCTGGCCCGCACCTCGGCCTTCAGATCCCTGTTGGTGGCCGTGATCAGGCGAACGTCAAGCTCAATGAGCTTACCCCCGCCCCCGACGCGCTCGAGGGCCCGCTCCTGGAGGACGCGCAGGAGGGTCACCTGGGTCGAGGGCCCCATCTCGCCAATCTCGTCCAAGAAAAGGGTCCCTTTGTTGGCCAGCTCGAAGCGCCCTGCCCGGCCGGGGCCGGCGCCGGTGTAGGCGCCTTTCTCGTAGCCGAAGAGCTCGCTCACAAGGAGGGATTCCGAGAGGGCGGAGCAGTTGACGGCCACGAAGGCGTTCTCGACCCTGGGGCTGTTGTGGTGTATGGCCTTGGCCACGACCTCTTTGCCCGTGCCGCTCTCGCCGGTAATGAGTACGTTGGCCTTGGTCGGGGCAACTTTTTCCAAAAGCTGGTAGAGCTCGACCATTGGCTTGGACTTACCGATGATGTTACTGAAACTGTGGCGCTGGGACAGGGCTTCCTTGAGCTCCTTGTTTTGCCTCGCGAGGCTTGAGAGCTCGAGGGCCTTGGCCGCGCACCTTAGCAAGTCCTCGTTAAGGTAGGGTTTGGTCAGGTAATCGAAGGCGCCTTTTTTGATGGCCTCGACGGCGAGCTTGGTATCGTTATGGGCCGTGAGCATGACCACCGGGACCTCGTTTCTCTCGGCCTTGACCTTGGTCAGGAGTTCCATCCCGTCACCGTCGGGCATGGTGATATCGGTCATGACCAGATCCATCTCCGGGCTCTCCCGAAAGAGATCCAGGGCCTCCCGTCCGCTCCCGGCCTGAACGACGTCGTAGCCGCTCGATTCCAAGAGTTGCCCTATGATCATCCTGTAATTGGGCTCGTCGTCAACCACGAGAATGGTGGCGGTCATCTACCCCTCCGAGTGCGTTTCTTTTTGGCCCAAGGCATTGATCCGAAGGCGTTGGGCGGGTCAGGCCGCCCCGGTCCCGTTCTCGCCCGGGACGGCCGGTTCGTCAGGTTCGGCGGGTTCGTCGGGTTCGTCGTCGCCCCCGTCCCCCTCGAGCCGGCCCGCGGGTTTTAGGGGGAGGCTCACGGTGACGTTCAGGCCGTGCTCGTCCTCGCCGCCCTCGACGTTCTCCAGGGCCAGCCGGCCCTGGTGGCTTTCGATGACGTTGCGGACCAGGACCAGGCCCAGGCCCGTGCCCTTCGTTTTGGTGGTGTGGAAGGGGCGGAAGAGGTGGCTCGCCGCCTCGGTCGAAAGGCCGGGCCCGGTATCCAGGATGGTCACGATCAGGCGGCCGTGGGGTTCCCCGGCCATTTTCACCGATGTGCCCACGGTCAGGAGGCCCCCGTCGGGCATGGCCTGGATGGCGTTGACCAAAAGGTTCAGGAAGGCCCGGTGGAGCTGGTCGCGGTCGGCCAGGATGGGGCCGGGATCGGGGCGCATTTTGACCGAGAGTTCCACCCCGGCCCGGGACATGTCGGCCTCAAGCAGGACCAAAATCTCCTCGAGGATGTCCTCGACCACCACCGCCGTGAGGACCGGTTTCATGGGCCGGGCGAAGTCCAGGAAATCGGTCAGTATCCGCCAGAGCCTTTCGGACTCATCGACTATGGCCCCGGCTATGCGCTTTTGGCCAGGGCTTTCCTTCAGCCCGGCGGCCAGGAAGTCCGCCGAGGACCTGATGATGCCTAAGGGGTTCCTGATCTCGTGGCTGACGGTCTCGATCATTTTCCCCAGGTTGGCCAGCCTCTCGGCTTGGTGGAGGCGCTCGTCCAGGGCCGCCTTCTCGGCGTTTTTCTGGGTTATTATCGATTCCCCCCGGGCCACGATCATCCACAGGATGGCCGTCAGGAAAAGGCTAGAGGCTATGGCCACGACCAGGGCCATGAAATGCATCCTGGCGATCTCCCGGTATTCGGAGGTCAGGTCCCTGTTGACCTCCAAAACCCCGGAGATGTTGTGGGTGTAATAGTCCTCCATGGCCTTAAAGCAGCGGATGGTGAACTGCCCCCTGGGGAAAAACTTCCCGAAGAGATAGCCCCCCTCTTGCCTGACTATTACCGTCCTCTCCTTGAGGTAGTCGATGTAATCCGCCCTGGCGGCCGAGCCAGGGGATTGCTGGTAGGAGGGCGCCCCCCTGACCGTGGGATCGTTACCGGCCTCTTCCTTTTTGGCGTTATAGACGTTTATGGCCTCAAGGTACAGGGACATCGGATCGGCCAAATTCCCCACGGGCTTCATCTCCCGGGTCACCGGGTCCATCTCATAGGTAACCACCGGCACGTTTGACTCGGAAGAATAGACCATCATGCCGATGTTGGCGTCATAGAGGGAGACCTGGCTTATGTCGAAACCGTGGATGGTATTTTTGATGACCGAGTTAATTAACCTATAGGGCTCGGCCTGGCTGAGCTTGGCCTCCCCCCGCTCCCGGTAGATTGGGAGCAAAAAATTATTGAACATCTGGATGTTGACGTTATCCATGATCATGATCGTGTCGTCGACCACCCGCTGGTAGATGATCTTCTCGGCCCGATCGCTCATCATCGCCGCCAACACGAGGCAGGTGAAGAAAATTATGATAACGCCCACCGAGGAGAAATACTTGGCCAGCTGGAAGGGCTTGGAAAACCTTTCCCCTTTCCCGGGGAGGTCCGGGTCCTCCTCCGCCTCGCCGGGGACGTCAAACCCTGGGGGGGAAATATCCTCGGCATCGCCCTCGTCGGGGTCCCGTTCGGGGGGCTCCGGGGCGACCCGGCCTTCGGGGAACCCTGGGGCTCCCGGCGGGTTATGTTTGGCGAGATCTATCACGGGGTCGTAAAACTTACGTCTTGGTCAAATGCGAGTTGACTGTTTTTACCTGTTATTCCGGTACGATAGGCCTTAGCGTGGTCAAGGCCGTTAATCCCAAGGCGGAATTACCGGTAATTCCGCCTTGGGATGGGTCTATGGGGGGCCTTTAAACCGGCGAGGGTTTTTGGGGCGTCGCCTGGGGGCCCCGAGGGAAGTCAGGGGACGATGTATTTTTTGTTTATTTTCCCCTGGTGGTAGCGCTCGGCCATGTCCTCGTAGCTTTTGCGGCCCATCAGGCCATAGGTGAACTTCTTGCCCAGCTCGACCCCAGGCTGGTTCAGGGGGTTGATGCGGTAGAGGCTCCCGGAAATGACCGTGGACAGCATCAGGGTCTGCATCAGGTAACCCAGGCTGGCCGAGGTCAGTTTGGGGGAGGTCAGGGACAGGCTGGGCCGGCCGTTCTCGGCCAGGGCCCTGGCCGTGCCTAGGCGCTCGAAATTGAGGAGCTCCCCGAGGCCGCGGCCGCAGAGGTAGGAGAGCTCGCCCTGGTCCTTGAAAACGGCGGGGATCTTGATCTGGTTCCGGAAGTCATCGACGCCTATGAAGCAAATGGTCTTGTCCCTGGGGCCTTCCATGTATAGCTGGAGCTGGGAGTGCTGGTCGGTCGCGCCCAAGGCCTTTATGGCCGTCTGGCCTATGGCCGCCCTGGTCCCGTCGAGGAGCTCGGCCTTGCCCAGGGACTCGTTCCAGAGCTGGCCGAACCAGTCGGCCACCCTGGAGAGGCTGTCGGCGTAGGGCATCATGACCAGGTTGGTGCGGTTTTTCTGGGTGGTCATGAGGTAGTTAAGGCCGGCGAAAAGGAGGGCCTTGTTGGCCATGGGCGGGGCGGCGAAGTCCTCGACGGCCTTGGCGGCCCCGGCAAGCAAATCGGTTATGTTGACCCCGGCCATGGCCAGGGGGGCCAGGCCGACCGCCGTGAAGACGGAAAAGCGTCCCCCCACGCCCGGCGGGATGGGGAGGGCGCTCAGGCCCTGGCTTTGGACCAGGCGCCTCAGGACGCCGTTCTCGGGATCGGTCGTGATCAGCAGGTGTTCCTTGATGGCCTCGGCGCCCAGGCTCTTCCTGAGGCGATCGTGGACGATCATGAACTGGCTCATGGTCTCGGCCGTGGCCCCGCTCTTGGAGATGACGTTAAAAAGGGTCTTCGAGAGGTCGGTCTCCTCCAGGATGGCCAAAAAACCCTCGGGATCGATGTTGTCGGCCACGAAAAGCCTCGGCCAGCCGCGCTTCTTGTCCTCCTGGATGTTATGGTTCAGGGGCCTTAGGGCCTTAAAGACCGCGCTCGTCCCCAAGGCGCTCCCGCCTATGCCCAGGACGACCACGTTTTCGTACTTCTTGCGGCCCGAGTCGGCCAGCTTGCGGCAGGCCTTCGGGATCTCGGTATCGGTCGGTAGGTCGGCGAAGGGCAGCAACCCCTTCTTCCTCCTGGCGTTAAAGTCCTTCGCCGCCGCGGTCAGTAGCCCCTTAAGGGACGTTAGGTCCCCGGCCTCAAGGCCGTTCTCCGGACCCACCGCGTCACTGGTCAGGTTGTTGTAATCCAGCGTTAGTAGATTCTCGACCTTACTCGGCTTTGAGCTGTCATTGACCCCAGATTGTTGTGCCATTATCACCCTCCCGGAAAATTAGCTTAAGCCTTTTCGCCTCCCCTGGCGGAGGAAAAAGAGAAGCTATCGCTTAAGAAGTTAATGAAATCGGTCCCGATAAATGCTTGAACAACGGTCTTTATATAAAACGGCTAGCCTTTAGAACGCATTTATTTATATGCACGATTAAATTTGGAAAAAGGTCAAATTTAAAGGCGTATCACAGTTTATTATTTAGACTTTAGAGGATAAAAAAAATTATTTGGCCTATCTAAGCGGGAGCCAAGCTAAAACCCAAAAATTTTTCAAAATTTTTACGCCGACGCCAAGCCCTTCGCCAGTTTCAAAGTTATATTAACACAAGCGGGAAACAAGTTAAAACCTTTGGTATCGCCAATGGGAGCCATACGGCCCCCAAGCCGCGGCCGGCCCCGGGGGCCCAAAGGGCTGGGCGGCCAGGGGGGCGTCTTGACATGGGCGAGACGAAAAGCTAAAATTTATGCGGTATAACGTGATAAGATAACGTATGGGCCAGGGCCGGGAAAACTGGCCGCGGGGCCCGGCTCCCTAAAAAACCGCCTTTTTCGTCTCCCGTTAAAGGCCGGGCCCCTAGGGGTCGAAAAGTAAGGAACGGGGTTATCGGCAATCGGGTTATGGGGCGAATCGCCCAGTGAAAAATTTTTTTTGGGCGGCCCCCGTCCGCCTGGGGGCGTGGGGTATAATTTTAAACTTAGGTCTTGTTATTTTGGTTTTTTTATATATTCGCAGAGAAGAGTCAGGTGATATCGCGAGTTTGGTTTTAAAAAACTTTTACAGGTAGATGAATTTCATTCGGGTAATAATCGCTTTATCCGTCGCGATCATCCGCCAACCGGAAAACTACCATGGTCGAAGACACCCTCAGTCAGATTGCCAAAAACTTGTTGGCCTTGGACGAAGACACCCTTATCTCCCTAATCCCGAAGTACCGAAAGCGCATGGATAGGTTCGAGCCCACCACCGAGTGGGAAGAGGCGGTCATCATCTACTTCATCATCAACGGCTACAGGATAAAAAACGCCCAGTTCAACAACAAGATCAAGGACTACATGGAGGAGCTCAAGAACAAAAAAACCGGCAACGGGTTCGTGGTCAGCAGGCCCGACCTGAGGCTGGTCAAGTAAGGCTCCCCGTTTGGTTGGCCGTTAGCCACGATTACGCCCCTCCTTTGGGAGGGGCTTTTTTTGGGCGGGGGCCGTTAGGCGTTCAGGGTGGCGGACATGATAAGCTCGCCTTCCTGGGAGATGACCTCGAAGCGGCCCTGGTCGTACCAGCCGAAGCTGGGGGGAAAGCCCCCCTTCGGGATGCCCAGGCTCCCGGGGTTCCAGACGTGGCGGCCGTTGGCGTTCTCGGCCACGGGGAGGTGGGTATGGCCATGGATGATGTTGAGGTTATCCGAGAGCTTCCAGGCCCCGCCGATGTGGGGGAGCTGGTGGCCGTGGATGGCCATGAAGATCTGGCCGTCGATGTCGAGGTAGCTGTTCTCGGCGAAGGTCCAGGGGAGGAGGAGCTGATCGACCTCGGCGTCGCAGTTACCCCTAATGGAGGCTACCGGGCCTGGCAGGGCGGAGAGGATCTTGGCTGTTTCGGGGGCGTCGTAGGTACCGGGGAGCTTATTCCGTGGCCCGTGGTAGAGGAGGTCGCCAAGGAGCAAAACCAGATCCGGTTTCCTCTCCGCGACCGTTCGGGCCAAAAACTCGGCCGGGCCCACCGCGCCATGGATGTCCGAGACTATCAATATTGACATGTGGGCCTCCGTAACCCGGCGGGACGTGACGCCGGGGAAATGGTTTGGGCCTTTCGGCCAACGGCGGCCAAGCCCGCGGGGCTTGGCCGCTTAATTTTGCGTCTCGGGCTCGGGGGCGAGGCAAAGGCGGTAAAAACCGGACAGGGCCACGATGAACCAGGCGACGGCTATCAGGTAAACCAACTGGGCCGCCAGCTTTATCAGGGGGGTGGGGGCCCCGACGGCCGAGAGCATGGCCGACAGGACGAACAGTCCCACGTTCAGGGCGAGGAAGACGACCAGGACGGTCAGGATGGCCTGGTGGAGGGCCCTCCCGTAGGAATTGAGCCTGCGGAAGATCAAAAGCAGCTTATAGGCCCAGTTGCCCGACTCGCCCTCGGCCATGGCGAAAAAGGCCAGGTACTGGAGGAAGAAATACCTCCGGAGTATGGGCCAGACGAACTTGATGAAAAGGAAAAGCGAGGCCGCGAAACCGAATATCGACAGGAAGGCGAACGAGCCGCCCGGGAGGCCGGCCCCGAAGGTGAGCGAGTGGATGACGGCCATGGGCAAACCCGCCGCCAGGGTCAAACCGAACATGAAGACGGCCATGATGGCCACGAGGACGGTGACGTACAGGGCCACCAGGTATTTCCCCAGGGAAAAAAGGATATCGTTTAGGCCTATTTGATACCCGTCCCAGAGGTTCAGGGCCACCCGGGCCAGGGAGAGGTTGATCAGCGGGGCCAGTAACCAGGGCACCAGCTTACCCAATAAGAGCGGAAGGGACCCCTGCTCTTCTATCAGCTTTCTCAGTTCCGACAGGAATTCATCGGCGTTTGCCTGACCCATCAAGACTTTGTCGAAAAGGGAACCGAAGGGGCCCAGGATATAAAGCCCCATGTATTCAAAGACGATGGACAATACGGCCAGCGTCGCCAGGATAGTCAGGAGCGGCTTGGGTTTTTCCCAGAGCACCTTCCAGGAATTCCTGAAAATATCCCAAAAGCTGACCTGGTTCACCCGCCCCCGGCCCATGGATTCTTCAAAAATGCTCATGTTTCGTCGTCGCCTGTTCGTGCCTTTTTAAACGTCCCGGCCAAAGCCCCCCTGGGGCCCCCGGGGCCCCAAGCGGGGCCTTAGGCCCCGCTTGGGGCGAGGGCCAGGTAATCGTCCATTTCCTTGAGCGTCTGACGGTAACCGTTATAGACGTTGATCAGGTTTTCGTTCTCGCGGTAATCGGGGTAGTAAAGGATCAGGACCGGGAGCCTCGCCGAGAAATTCAAAATGCCCCGTATCGACCTCAGGGCCGCCAGTTCCTCCGCCGGGAGGCTTTTCGGGGGGATCGATCGCATGACGGCCCGCACGTCCGGGACGTAGCCCGCCAGGGCCTTGGAATCCCTGAAGCACAGATCGTGGACCGTCTCCGGCTTGGGGAAGTTCTCCGGGGGGTTTAGTTGCTCCAGTATGGAGGCCCAAAAATCCCCGTCGAGATCCTCCAATAGTAATTTAAGTCGCTTCTCGATCTTTTCGAAGGTCAGCATGTCGTCGTCCTGGGGCCTTTCCGGCCCCTTAGGGGCCGGAAAGGGAAAACTTCCCCCATTGGGGCAAATAAACGCTTACCTACGCGTTTTTCGCCGGCGGGGGGTTTTTGGATTGTACCATGGATTCGGCCGGGGCGTACGGGAAACCATGGCCCCCCGGGGGCCATGGTTCAGATCGCCTGGTAGGTAAGGACGTTGGGATGGCGCAGGTTGTCCCGGCCGGCCAGGGCCCCCAGCTCGGCGAGGCCGGCGGCGAGGGCCGGGGTCAGTTGGTCGAGGGAGCCCAGCCTCCAGGACCAGTTGGAGGGGCCGACCGTCCCGGGGACGTTTAGGCGCCCCTCCTGGCCCAGGTTCAGTAAGTCGGGGACGGTCACGACGCTTATCGAGCCCGGCGAGAGGTAGGTGAGCCTTATCAGGGTCCAGGCGACGTTGGCGGCGGTCACGGGGTGGCCGGCCAGGTCGGCGACCTTTTGGCGGCCCTTGTGGTCGATGTCGTTCTCGTACCAGCCCCTGGTGGTGTCGTTGTCATGGGTGGCCGCGTAGACCAGGTTGTCCGGCTCTATCCGGTAGGGGCAGTGGGTCGAGAGGGGCTGGTCGGGCCCGAAGCCGAAATGGAGGACCCGCATCCCCGGAAAATCGAAGCGCTTCCTCAGGGCGGTCACGTCCGGGGTGATCACCCCCAGATCCTCGGCCACCACGTTCAGGGGGCCGCCCATGGCCTCGAACAGGGAGTCCCCCGGCCCGTCCTCCCAGACGCCGTGCTTGGCCGTCTCCGAGCCGCCCTTGACCGACCAGTAGCGGCAGAAGGCCCGGAAGTGATCGAGCCTGATCCAGTCGAACATCCGCAGGTTATGGCGCAAGCGGCTCACCCACCAGCCGTAACCCCCGGCCTTGTTGGCCGGCCAGTCGAAAACGGGGTTCCCCCACAGCTGGCCCGTCTCGGAAAAATAATCCGGCGGCACCCCGGCCACCCAGGCGGCCTGGCCCTCCGGGGTCAGCCGGAAGAGGTGCCGGTTGGCCCAGACGTCGCAGGAATCGTGGTTGACGTAAAAGGCCGTGTCGCCCATGAGGCTTATGCCCCGGCGGCTGGCCCCGTCCTTGAGCCGGTTGAGCTGGGAAAAAAAGAGGAACTGCCCGAACTTGACCCTCAAAATGGCCTCCGACAGCCTGCGGCCGTGGAGGCTCAGCTGGTGGTCGTCCCGGTATTTGAGGCCGTCGGGCCAATCGAACCAGGGCTTCCCGCCCAGGTCGGCCTTGGCGCTCATGTAGAAGGAGTAATCGTTCAGCCAGGAGGAATTGTCCCAGGCGAACTTGGAAAAATCCTCCCGGTCCAGGAGCCCGAAACCAGCCTTGGCGAAGGCGGCGTCGACCAGGGCCGACTTCAGCCTCGTGGTCGCCTCGAAATCGACCCTGCCGCAGCCTGGCTGGCCCGCGTGGGCCTGGCGGGCCTGCCCGGCCTCCTCCTTGGTGATCCAGCCCTCCTCGACCATGAGCGAGGGGCTCACCAAAAGCTCGTTCCCGGCGAAGGCCGAATAGGCCGAGTACGGGGAGTTGCCCAGGGCCGGGGCGGTGGGGTTAACGGGCAGGACCTGCCAGAAATGTATGCCGGCTTTCTGCAGGAAGTCCAGGAAGGCGTGGGCCGTGGGGCCCAGGTCGCCAATCCCGTAGGGCCCTGGGAGCGACGTCAGGTGAAGGAGCAGGCCGGCCGCCCTCCAGCCCTCTTGGAAACGGGACATAAATTAACCCCAATAGAAACTAGCTTAACGATTTTGGCTAGCCAAAATCGTTAAGCAATAATTATATTCGCAAATGTCTTCAGGGATTGTTAAGGCCAAGGCCGGGCGGGTCGCCCTCAGATCCCGGCCCCCCGGGCCAGGGCCTCCCTGGCCTGGGGCGACAAGCCCTCAAGCTGGCCCTGCATCAGACCGAACCCGGAAAGGGCCCGGCGATAGGCGTCGAGCTGATCCTCGTAGGGCTGCAGGCGGTCGACCACCAGCCAGTTTTCCCGCCTCAGGACGCAGTTCCCGCCCCTCAGCCTTAGGCCGGCGTAAACCAGCTTTCCGCCGGACACCTTCAGGCCGTTTTTCTTGGCCAATTTATCGAGCTCGCCAATGACTTGGTTTTGGGTTTTGGTCAAACCGCTACTGGGTTTCATGGCCATGGCTTCCTCCGGTTAAGGGAAACTATATCACGGGCGCGAACGGTCCTCGCAAAAAAGACTAAAAATACCCCATGGTTCCAAAACGATCCCCCACATTTTAGCCGCCCTGGGGGCCCCCGGTCAAGGCCGGCCCCAGGCCCTGGGGCCTGTCTCGTAAAGATCGGATCCTTCCAGGTCGTAGACCACCATGGCCGGGAAATCCTTGACCGTTAGTATGGCCAGGGCCTCGGGCCCCAGCTCCGGCCAGGCCAGGAGGCTCGCCTCCTGGACCAGGCTCCCGTAAAAGGCCCCGGCCCCGCCTACGGCGGCAAGGTACACGGCCCCGTGGTTTTTCAGGCCCTCGAGCACCTGGGGCGATCTCCTGCCCTTGCCCAGGAGGGCCTTGACCCCCTTCTCCAGGAAGGTCCCGGTCATGGGGTCCATCCTGCCGGAGGTGGTCGGCCCGGCCGCCCCTATGACCCTCCCGGGGGGCGCCGGGGACGGGCCCACGTAGTAGATGATCTGCCCCCTGGGGTCAAAGGGCCAGGGCTTGGAATCGAGGCTGAGGTCCAAAAGCCTCTTGTGGGCTTGATCCCTCGCCGCCACCAGGGGCCCGGAAATGAAAACGCTCTGGCCGATCCTCAGGTGGCCCAAAACCCCCGGCCCTATGGGGGCCTCAAGGCGGACCGGCGGCAACTTCGATGAAAAAATGATTGTCACTATCGTGCGTCTGTTCTTTAATTATTTCTTGGTACCGGCCTGCTTGGCCAAATAATATACGGCGAATTCTTTGTCGTGCTTCATGATATGCTCCCTGAGCCAGGCCGCCACCGCCGAGTTGATCGTCAGGACCACCGGCTGCTTGTTGGCCGCCGCCTGGTACTTCGCGAACATGTCCCTCAGGGCCCGGCTAAACTCCTCGTGGAGCTTTTTGTGGAAATCGGCTTTGGGATAGCCGCTAACCCGGTGAAGGATCTCCTCGTCGGAGAAATGTTTGGCCACGTACCCCTTCAGGAAATTCAGCGTCGCCTCCACGCGGCCCGTTTGGGTTTTATCGACGAGGTTGTCGGCCTGCCTGAACAGCTCCTTGTGCTGTTCGTCGATCTTGGGCACTCCCGTCTCCAAACTCTTGGTCCATATCATAAAAAATCTCCCGGAAAACCCGGGGCTTTCCAGCCCGGGGAAGGATTGGCGCTTGAACTAGGCGTTATGGGGGGACCAAGGCCCGGGGCGCCGGCCTTGGCCGGCGGCCTAAAGACGAAACTTTATCCCCCCGAAGCCCTTAGCAAAAACCATTTTCATTTTAACTTATAAACCATAAATTATCCACTTATATTTTCAAGGTTCAAAATGATCACATTTATTTTTGTATCCCAAGGGCTCCCTAGCCAGTCAGTTATCAAAAGATCACAATATCGACCTTGTCAGATATTTAAAATTCACCTCTGTACAAATTTAGCCCGTATATGATACTATTATATTATAGATTTTAAATGCCGCGGTTTTTGTTCTTGCATTTCTATATCCACCGGCATGCCGATTAACTGCGCCGCCCAGGCCGCCGGCCTCGGGCGCGGCGGGCCACGGGGCCCGCCCAAAAAAGGAGGACTTTCGTGGTCGAGACGCTTTGGGCGCCTTGGCGCATGGACTATATTCTCGGAAAGGGCCCAAAGGTCGACGGCTGCGTCTTCTGCCTGCCGAAGGATCACCTCGGCCCTCTCCCCGAAAGGCTGGTCTTATTCTCCGACCGGGAGGTTCTTTTGATAATGAACCGTTTCCCGTACAATAACGCCCACCTCATGGTCGCCCCCAGGCGCCACGTGGCCACCCTCTCCGAAACCGGGCCCGGCGAGAGGCTGGCCATGATGAACATGGCCACCAGGGCCATGGCCATCCTTGACAAAACCCAAAAACCCGACGGCTACAACCTGGGCATCAACCAGGGCCAGGTCGCCGGGGCGGGCATAACCGATCACCTCCACCTCCACGTAACCCCCCGTTACCTTGGCGACACCAACTACATGACCGTTATCGGCGAGACCCGGGTCATCCCCGAGCACATCCTCGCCACCTACGAGAAGCTTGTGGGCTTTTTCTCTTGAGCGAAACGAAAGACAGAACGGGCCCTGGCCAGGGCCAGGGCCCAAGCGGGTCCCCCGCCAAGGCCGACGGCTGGCGCCTTTTGGCCCAGGGCAACCTGACCCCGGCCCTGAGGCAATTTTTCGAGGCCAAGGCCCAGGCCCCGGACTCGATACTGTTTTTCCAAATGGGCGATTTTTATGAGCTTTTCTTCGAGGACGCGAAGATAGCCGCCCCGATACTGGATCTGGCCCTGACCAGCAGGCAAAAACTGAACGGCGAGCCGGTCCCCCTCTGCGGCATGCCGCTTTCCACGGTTGACAATTACGTGAACCGCATGGTGGCCCAAGGTTATAAGGTGGCCATCTGCGACCAGATCGGGAAGGTGGCCCCCGGCGGCGGGCTGGCCAAACGCCAGATCACCCGCATAGTCACCCCGGCCACCGTCCTGAGCCAGGAAAGCCACCCCCAGGCCCGCTACCTCGCCGCCCTTTACCATGAGGGGGACGAGTACGCCCTGACGGCCGTGGATCTCTCCACCGGGGACTTCGCCGCCGGCCGCTTCTTTGATTTCCCCTCCTTCCAAACCGCCGTCCGCTCCCTCGATCCCACCGAGGTGATCGTGCCCTCCGACGCCCCCCCAGGCCAGGGCGTGGCCGGCCTCGCCGACTCCCTGGGCGTTTTGGTGACCAGGCTGGCCCCGGAAACCTTCGACCCCGAGCTTGGCCGGGCCGAGCTGGCCGCCGCCCTGGGCCCGGCGGCGGGCTCCCTCGCCTTCGAGGGCTGGCCCACCCTCCTCGCCGCCTCCGGGGGGACCCTGTCTTACCTGAGGGGCCTCACCGGCGGCATGGGCCTCAGGCACCTCTCGGAGCCAAGGCTTCTCTGGGAGCGGGGTTTCATGGTCCTGGACGAGGCGGCCACCCGCCACCTGGAGCTCTTCAGGCCGGCCCGGGAGGGAAACGACAAGGCCACCCTAATCGCCCAGATAGATCTGACCAAAACGGCCATGGGGGCGAGGCTCATCCGCGACTGGCTGGCCAGGCCCCTAATCGACCGGGGCGCCATCGAGGCCCGCCTCTCCGCCGTCGAGACCCTCCTCTCCGACCTCCTGGCCAGCCAGAATCTCACCGACGAGCTAAGGCGCCTGGGGGACCTCGAGAGGACCCTGAGCCGCCTGACCCTGGGCCGGGGCACGGTGAGGGATCTCCTCACCGTCAGGACCGCCCTGGAGGCGGCCCCGAGGGTGAAGGGGCTCCTCTCCGAAAGCCCCTCGGACCTCCTCGCCCGCCTGGGCCACGGGCTCGACCCCATGGAACGGCTCCTGGCCAAAATAGCCCGGACCATGGTCGACGACGTCCCCCTGACCGGCCCCGAATTCATCATAAGGCAGGGGGTCAGCCCCATACTCGACGAGCTGCGCGACCTTGAGAGCGGCGGCCGCAAGGCCATAGCCGAGCTCGAGGCCTCCGAGAAGCGCAAAACCGGCATAAACGCCCTCAAGGTCGGCTACAACCGCGTCCACGGCTATTACCTGGAGGTGACCAAGCTAAACCTCGCCAACGTCCCCCCCGAGTGGACCCGCAAGCAGACCATAGCCAACGCCGAGCGCTACGTGACCGATGAGCTGAAGGTCTGGGAGGAGAAAATCCTGACCGCCGGGGACAAAAGGCGGGATCTGGAAACCCGCATCCTAACCCACCTCAAGGACACCGTCGCCCGGGAGGTCTCGTCCCTCAAGGCCCTGGCCCATACCCTCGCCCAAACCGACGCCCTCTGCTCCCTTGCCGCCTGCGCCGGGAAACTCGGCTGGGTCAAGCCCGCCTATACCGAGGACAACCTGATCGACGTGACCTCCGGCCGCCACCCCGTGGTCGAGCGCTTCCTCCCCCCGGGGGAAACCTTCGTGGCCAACGACGCCCGCCTCTCCCCCTCCGAGAGGCTCCTCATAATCACCGGGCCCAACATGGCCGGCAAATCCACCGTCCTCAGGCAAACGGCCCTCATCGCCATCCTGGGCCAGATGGGCTCCTTCGTCCCCGCCCAGAAGGCCACCCTCTCGGTCCGGGACCGGGTCTTCACGAGGGTCGGGGCCTCCGACGATCTGGCCGGCGGCCAGTCGACCTTCATGGTCGAGATGAGCGAGACCGCCCGCATCCTCAAGGAGGCCACGACCAGGAGCCTCGTTATCCTCGACGAGGTGGGCCGGGGCACCTCCACCTACGACGGCCTCGCCATCGCCTGGGCCGTGGCCGAGTACCTTCACGACCTTGGCGGCCTTGGCGTCCCCACCCTCTTCGCCACCCATTACCACGAGCTGACCGAGCTCCCCCGCCACAAGACCCTGGCCAAAAACTTCAACGTCTCGGCCAAGCGCTGGGGCCAGTCGGTCCTCTTCCTGCGCAAGCTGGTCCCCGGCGGCGTGAACCGCAGCTACGGCCTCGACGTCGCCTCCCTGGCCGGCCTCCCGCCCCAGGTGGTCAAGCGCGCCCGGGAGGTCCTCTCCGACCTGGGCCGCCAGTCGCCCAACCTAATCAGGGCCAGGGGCCAAAGGGAGAGCCTTTTCACCGTCTCGGGCCTCAGCCAGGACGGCCCCGCCTCCCTGGCCCGGGAGATCAGCCAGATCAAAACCGAGGAACTGACCCCCCTGGCCGCCCTGAACCTTTTGGTGGATCTCAAAAGCCGGGCCAGGGAGGTCCTCTCTTGAGCCCCGGCCGCCACCCCACCAGCCCCCTCCCGGGCCCCCGCCGCCAAAGGCGCCTCCCCCCCTGGCCAAGACCCCCTTTGGCCAGGCTGCCCTTTTTTCTTTTTTTGGTTACTTTTCTTCTTTCCCTGGGGCCCCTCTCCCCCGGCCCCCTCTCCGCCGACGGCGAGCTGGCCCGGGCCCTCGCCGCCAAGGACAAATTCTTCCGGGACGGCACCCCCCCGAAACGCTCCGAGTGGCTGGCCCTGATCAAGGAATTCGAGCGAGCCGCCGAGGTCCAGCCCCGCCTCGAGCACGCCTCAAGGGCCCGCTACCACGCCGCCGACGTTTCCTTTCGCTCGTATCGGAAGTTCGACCAGGCCCCCGACGCCAAAAAGGCCGCCCAGCTGGCCCGCCGCTCGGTCAAGGACTGCCCCCGCTGCGCCGACGCCCCCGACGCCCTCGTGATCCTCGGCAGGGCCCTCATGGCCCAAAACCAGCCCGAGGAGGCCTACCGCGAACTCATGAAGGTCGAGCTCAACTACCGCGAGGCCTCCGGGCCCGTCCGGGAGTCCCGCGAGCTCATGGCCCAGCTCTCCGGCAAACCACTGCCCAAGGCCCCCGCCAAGGCCGCGGCCAAGCCGGACGCGTCCAAGCCGGCCCCCCCAAAGCCCCGGGAAAACGCCCCCACCCCGCCCAAGGCCAGGCCGGCCCCCTCGCCCCCGGCCCCCAGGGCCGACGGCCTGGCCCAGGTCCACGCCCTGTACGTCGACGACCGGGGCGGCTACACCGAGATCACCGCCTACCTGGACCGGGTCACCCCGTACCTGTACAACCTCCTCCCGCCGAGCCGGGAGGGCGGCTACTTCCGGGTCTACGTGGATTTCAAGGAGTCGAGGCTCCCCCGGAAACCCGTCAAGGCCCCCCCGAGGCTAACCCCTCTCGTCAAGACCCTCAAGGTCAACCAGTTAAACGACGACACGGTCAGGATGGTGGCCGACCTCCCCGCCGCCCATCCCTACATGCCGATATTTTTGGATAACCCGCCCAGGATGATCGTGAGGGTGGCCGACCGCGTCGATCGCCTGCCCCCGGTCGAGGCCGAGGATCCCCCGACCCCAAGGCCCGTGGCGACCGCCAAAAAACCCGCCCCGGCCAAACCCGCCCCCGCCAAACCCGCCCCAGCGAAGCCCGCCAAGGGCCCGAGGGACTCCATGGCCCGCCAGCTGGGCCTGGGCATCCGCCTCGTGGCCATTGACGCCGGCCACGGCGGCAAGGACGGCGGGGCCGCCGGGAACGGCCTCAAGGAAAAGGACATCACCCTTAAGGCCTCGAAAATGCTGGCGAAAAAAATCCAGTCGCGCCTGGGCCTCGAGGTCGTCATGACCCGCGAGACGGATAAATTCGTGACCCTGGACCGCCGGACCAAAACGACCCGCGACAAAAAGGCCGATCTCCTAATCTCCGTCCACGTGAACGCCAACGATCTGGCCAAGGTCGAGGGCTTCGAGACCTATATCCTAAACTTCACCGCCGACCCCTCCGCCCAGGCCGTGGCCGCCCGCGAAAACGCCTCCTCGGGAAAAACCATGAGCGAGATGGGCGACCTCGTCGGCAAGATAGCCAAAAACACCAAAATAGCCGAGTCCAGGGTCCTGGCCAAATCCCTCCACGCGGGCGCCCTGGCCTCCCTCCGCAGCCAGTTCAAGATCCGCGACCTGGGCGTCAAGGAGGGGGCCTTCATAGTCCTCGCCAACGTCGACGTCCCGGCCATCCTCCTCGAGATCGGCTTCATCACCAACAAAAAGGAGGCCGCCCTCCTGGCCCAGGACGCCTACCTGGAACTCCTCACCGACGGCCTCTGCCAGGGCTTCAAAAACTACCTCGACGGCCTGCGCTAGCCCCCCTCTGCCTCCCGAACCGACCCGCCCTTCCCAGATAACATTCGAATATTACAAATTAAATTTCCCCACTCCCCCTATCTCCCCTTATAAATTACCAATTTTGCCATTATCTTGAGTAAATTATTTTTTTCGTTCATTTATAACTTGAATCCGCGAAATTAAACTCCACTAACCACATGTAAATCAAATACTTTTAACAACTCTATTAAAAAAGCCCGGTGTTTTTGCTATACTATATTAAACCGGTGGAACAAACCGCCGTTCATCATATAGGCGAGCCAAGCTCGCGGCATCGATTCCGCCAGAGACCTGGTTTATCCGTTAACCTCCTTCACATACCGGTAATAGCCCCGATCCTGGCCAGATCGGGGCCTTTTTATTTGTGTACGTATCAATGTTCCATACGTCAATTAACCTATCATCGCTACCCTCTGTCCCACGACGACCAAGGCTTCCTTAACCCCGTTCAATTATCGAACAATTATTTCTTTTTTTTACAAAACAAATTTTTTTAGACCCTCGGCTGGTCATCATTCGATCGGTCTACGCCTCTACCCTCCGTACCACGACGACCACGACCCCATGAAGCCCCGTTCAATTATCGAACATTTATTTCTTTTTTTTACAAAACAAATTTTTTTAGACCCTCGGCCAAACATCTCATCGCCGCCGATAATCCCACGGCCAAAATGGCCAAAAATCCCCCGCGGGCCCAATACCCGCCACCGTCCCCGCGGCCGCCCACCACGGCCCCGTTCCCATGACAGTCGGCAGGCAATGGGCGAAATCTAACCCGCGGCTCCCTTTAGGCGCCAACGCCTTCGAACCTGCGGGCATAATCACCCATCCTCGCCGGCTGCGAACCAAGCGCGTGGGACGGGGGAAAACGGGGATACGCTAATTTTCTCCGCCCGAGGTCGTGGCCGTTTTGACCGATGGCGCGGACGCAAAACGGTACGCAAAGAAAATGCGGGGCCGTGACCCGGGGCTTAATCCGTGGCGGGGTACGATTTGTGCCCCCGTGGAAACGATATCGGCAGACGGGAAAAATCGCCCCATCCACGGCCGCGGCCGTCGATAGTTTCTCCCATTTCCATTAAATTGCACCCCATAAGATCGAATATGTCGCGTTTCGCTGGATCCTGTCACGTAGGGGCTTTTTTTGACCCCGGCGTTTCCGCAATCAAAACCAAGCGGTCCTTCGATGGCGGTACCCGTCATGGGGGCGTACGCGTCCAACATGAGCTTGCCCATAAGGGTTCCATCCTTCCCCGCAAGGCCCATATAGCGTTATCGGTTACTCCTTAGTTCCATGCATTTTAACTTTTTATGTATCATTTGACTACATTAGGAAAGGGTGCACCGAACGGATACGGCTCGCGTTCGAATTGTCGCCATCGGACCGATATGGTACACTCCATATAATACATAAACGCTTTGAGCGCCCCATTAAGCTCATGGCGGTGACGGGAAAGGGGCTCGTACCCATCCCATGCCCCTCCCAAATTGATTTCCCCCCGTTAAAACCCTCCCCCGCATCGGTATGGGTTTTCGCTAACGGCTTTTTATCGTGGCCAAGGTTTTTCGCCATGGTGGATCCTGTCCCTCGCTTGCGGGCAAAGGTCGTCCCCGGGCAATCTTACCGGGGAGCGGTTTAACCCTGACCGCCGGCGCGTAATCACGGACAACAATGACCGGCCTCAACTATCCTGGTTTGCCGAGGAAAGCTAACGATGGCCAAAAACAAACCCACCATGGTCATTTCGGCCGACTTTATTGACTCGTTCGCGGCTTTGCCCGAAACGACTCGAAACAAGGTCAGGTCGTTCTTTGAAAAATTCATAAATAACCCACAATCGTCGGCAATCAAACTTGAGAAAGTCAAAAGGGCGATCGACAAAAACTTTTTCTCGGTAAGGATCGATCACAGGTATAGAGGCATAGTCGCCCGCCTGCCGAAGAGCGGGGTCTACGTTCTCCTTCGCGTTGACCGTCACGAAAAGGCTTACGAGTGGGCCTCCCGCAAGAGATGCGAGGTTAACGCCCAGACAAGGGCCCTGCAAGTTTACGCGATTCCGGAATGGCTGGAACGTTACCTGCCAGCCGGGCACGAGGGGGCGCCACCGACTAAACTCGACTTTCAATATCACGGGCTTTCGCCCGGGCCGGGACGGTACCTGCCAGCCGGCCCCGAGGGGGCTCCTCCGGCTGGATCCGACCTCCAGATTCACGATCTTTCGCCCGGGCCGGGACGTTACCTGCCAGCCGGCCCCGAGGGGGCGCCACCGGCTGGATCCGACCTTCCCAAGCCCGGCCTGTTTGACGATGTGGGGGACAAGGAGCTCCTCGACTTCGGGCTCCCGGCGATACTTTTACCGCTCGTTAGGGGCATGCGGTCAGAGGATGACCTCATCTCCGCCAGGACCTCCATCCCCGCGGACATGTTCGAGTTTTTGGAGTACCTTGCCAACGGTTGCTCGTTCTTTGAAATCATGGGCGAATTCACCGAACGTCTCCCCTTGAGGCCACGCACCACGAACCTACCCCCGGTCATGGAGAAGGGATTGGTTGGATTCCCCCAGGGGCCTCAGGCCGAGCCACCGAGGGATCTGGCCACCGCCCTCCGAAGTTACGTAACCCAATCGAATTTCGCGGTCATTGAGGGCGAAGGGGAACTGCGCCGGATTCTCGACGAACCTTTGGAAAAATGGCGCTTTTTCCTCCATCCCCAGCAGCGCAGGCTCGCGTTAAGGGATTATTCCGGCCCTTCCCGGGTGCTTGGGGGAGCGGGCACGGGCAAAACCGTCGTGGCCCTACACCGGGCCAAATGGCTGGCCTCCAAATGCGCCGGCCAAGAGCGGATTCTTTTCACGACTTTTACCAAGAACTTGGCTACGGATATAAAACATAAATTAAAGAAAATTTGTACACACGAAGAGTATGCACATATCGATGTTTATAATCTTGATTTATGGATCAATGAGTTCATGGAAAGTCAAAAGTATGACTTCAAGATAGCCTACGGCGAAGAAATATCCAAGCTTTGGGATGAAGCCATTGCCCTGAACCCAAACGCGGACGATTACGGCAAAACCTTTTATCGCGAAGAATGGGCCCAGATAGTGATCCCCCAAGAAGCCTTTAGCTTGGACGAATACCACAACGCTTCCCGCGCAGGTCGGGGCACCGGACTGAATCCCAAGGAAAAAGAGAACATTTGGGGAGTATTTAAGACACTTATTAATTTAATGGATGAGAATAAATTACGTGATATTAACATGGCTACATATGAATGTCGAAAAATAATTGAAAATATGAACTCTTCCCCATTATATTCTTCAGTAATTGTTGATGAGGGAGAAGATTTTAACGAAAATGACTATAAGCTTATTAGAAAAATCGCTGGCAATGAACACCTAAATGATTTATTTATCGTCGGTGACGCCCATCAGAGGATCTATAACCAGAAAACGGTCCTATCAAGATGCGGAATCAATCTCGCTGGCCGTGGCGGTTATCTGCGGCTTAATTACCGGACCACCGAGGAGATCAGAAAACGGACCGTAAATATCCTTAAGGACGAGCCGATCGACGATCTTAACGGCGGGCGCGACAAGGAAAAACAATGCCAGTCACTGACCCATGGCAAACCCCCGGTCATCAAGCTTTTTAACGATTTTGACCAAGAATTGGCCTTTATCGTCGGCGAGATAAAAAACCTCCCCTTGGCCGGGGACGACCTGAGAAACGTCTGCCTGGTCGCCCGCACCGACGACCTCCTCGAAAACTACAAAACCGAACTCATGAAACGAGGCTTCCCGGTCCATCACATCCAACTTGAGGGTTCCGACGACCAAACCAAAAAAGGGATCCGCCTCACCACCATGCATGGGGTTAAGGGCCTTGAATTTCCCTACCTGTTCATGGCCGCCGTTAACGACGGGATTATCCCCCCCGCCAAACCCACCCCGAACGCCGATAAGGTTACCGAACGGGAACGCCTGACCTCGGAAAAACGCCTTCTGTACGTGGCCATGACCAGGGCCCAAAAGGCTCTTTACCTAACGGGTTTCGGCCAAGGGTCCGAACTGCTTCAAGCCTTTGACTGAGGGCTTTTTCTCAACGGGTCTTGTGCCGCTTGCGGCCCTGACCAAAACCTTCCCGGCCGAGCTTTGCCAAAACACGATATAAATGTTACCCAAAGGCCACTAATATCGTGCCATCACGGTGACGCCTTACATGAGATTACGAAATATCTCGTTTTTTTAAGTTAATTTTTGAGCATAAAATCATCTAAGCTTCATTTTACCCCACCATCTCGATTCAGTTGCATTTCATAGGATCTATCGGGTTGCATTTCGCCGGATCCCCCGCCAAACGAGAGGTTTGGGGATTTTACGGGCAAAAAAAAATGTTGCGGGGTTTACGGGCGATAGCGATGACGGAACGCTTGCCCCTGAATGCTTTAAGGTTCCGAAATACGCTTTGTCGCCTATAACCCCGCAACAAAAGTAAAAATAATCATGTTCCGAAAAAAAGCAACCCCCAAAGAAAAGATTTTTGGGGGAGAGGACCATGGTTTTCATTCGCAGGGACTGTATTTTTACCATGGGCGATTTTTTGACCACAAGCCGACCATGGAGTGGCCGCGAAGGTGCTGAAGCCCCAAAAGCCGGTCAAATAACCGGCTGAAAATTAAGGCTAAATTTTCGAACTTTGTCGCTTGCGGGTTTTTGGCCGGGAGATCGAATGGCGAGTGGGGCGGGAGAAAGCCTTGGCCGGCGCGGGCAAGAGAACGTCCGAGGTATCCTTGAGCCAAATCGTCTGGGTAAGCCCGTTTCAGGGCAAGCCCTGGCCTATGTAACCCATGCCTAAATAACCAGGCCTGGCCCGTAGGTCATGCGACCATGACCTGCGCTTTCCGACAAAAAGCCTAGCCTAACGGGGCAAAATCACTCTCAAAAATTTTGCGTTTTCGCCAATTTGGGGCTTAATTCGGTTGGATAACGGGATCGCAGTCAAAACTTCCAGTACATTCGCCACGTTAGGAATTTTCTGTTGGCGTCGTCCTTCACGGGTACTGAATTTCATCGAACATGACCGAATCCTCTTTTATCTTATGGTTTTCATCGGCTATCTTGAGCTGGCAATAGGTAACGGCCAGGAGGGTCGCGATAAAACTTATGACCAAGCAGCCGAGTATATCCAATATGATGAAAACGATTAGGTTATCGTTGGTTTCGAGCATGATTAGCCTGACGCAGTGAAGGAACGAGAAGAAAAGGAGCTCGGAGATCAGGCTGGAGGAAAAAACGAGGGGGAAATTACCCTTGGATAATTCCCAGGCCCTGCGGATGGAGCGGTTACCGTTCAGCCTTTCCACCCCGCAGGCGGCCAGCCAAGCGCAGATCCTCGTCAGGGCCAGGAACCCGCCCAGGCAAAAGCACGAAAAGGCGATCGTCAAAGGCGTGGAGAAAAAAACGCCCGGGGTCATGGCCCAGAGGGAGAGGGCGAGGACGGTCATCAAAACCACGTGAACGATTACCGAGGAGGCCCGTTCCAGGCCGATGACGAAGGCGGACCTAAACGGCGGGGGCTCGTTTTTAAGGCTGCCGTGGACGTATATGGCGACCGAGCATTGGAGGCCGAAGGGCATGCAGTAGCTGGCCACGATCACCACGCAAAAGGCGAAAAAAAACAAGGGCTCGGCGGCCAGGCCCATCACGCCGCGCAAAACGAAGGTCAGGAGGGCCGCGAGGCCCGAGGGCAGCGACAGGACCCAGATGGGCAAGATCCTCCGGGCGAAGACCCGCAGGGCCAAGGCCAGCGTCCCGGCGACGCTTACCCGCTCCCTCGCGTGGCGCTCCTTGGCCATAGCCGGCCAGGGCGGCCGGCCTTGCCAGGGTCCCGGGGTCGGTGGCAACGGGACCGGCGGGGCCGGGCCATGGGCGGGCGACCATGGGCCGGGTATGGCGGGGGGTTGGTTTCGGGGAAAGTCGGTCATGGCGTCGCGGCCCCCTTGGCTCAGAGCTTTAGGTGGAGGGCGACGAGGGGCGCCGTTTGGGTCAGGCCGAGGCCGTGGTAGAGCCGCAGGGCCGGGAGGTTCCAGGAGGCCGTCTCGGCGGTCAGCTCCCGGGCCCCCATGCGGAACATGCGCTTGAAGAGGGCCCCGGCCAGGAAGGCCCCCAGGCCCTGGCCCCTTCGCCGCTCGATGACGTGGATGGCCATGAGGGTACCCGCGGGGCCGTTTATGGCGCCCCAGGCGATGCCGATGGGCTCCTCGGGCCTGTCCTGCCACAGGAAAACGAAGGGCTGGCCGCGCCTTAGGTCGGTCAGGGCCAGCTCGCGCCAGAGGGCCGTCTGGAAGGCGGGGGCCAGGTAGGGCCCGTGTCGCAGGTGGCCGTCGTAAAAGAGGTCGCCGAAAGCGTCGTACCAGGCCGGGAACTCGAAGTTTTTGGGTATCCTGAGCGAGGCCCCGGCCACGCGGTCGAAATCCTCGGCCTGGTTTTCGTAATCGAGCTTACCGGCCAGGCGGGCCCCGATCTCGGCCAGCTGGAAGCCCTCGTCGATCAGGCCCCTCAGGACGGAGGGATCGTGCCAGGTTTTTACGGACAAAAAATGGCTGTCGGATTGTCTGGCCAACCCCTTGGCCTTGAGGGCCACGACACGGGCGTTCTTGTACCTAAGGGCCGGGTCCGGCTCGACCATCCAGGGGCCGGACAGGCGCAGGGAGCCCACCCCCATGAGGCGGCTCTCCAGGGGCTGCGCCCGCAAGACGGCCAGGCCCTGGGCGGGGTGGCTCTCGTCCACCCAGAGGACGGCCGCCTGGCCGGTGATGACGGCCTGGGCCGCCTCCCTTATTTCCGTGGCCGTGAGGGCGGGCATCCAGAGGCGCGCCGGCGGGGCCTGAACGCCCATCTCCCTGGCCATCAGGGTCATGGTCGCGGCCATCACCTTGGCCGCCGCGTGGCGCCCGACGTCGCTCACGGCTTGCCCCCGCCCTTGGCCGCCATGGCCTTGAAGGTGTCGTATTTGTCGGTGTTGTGGTAACAGCGGCGGCAGACGGGGGAGCTCTCGTGGCCCAGCCCCCGGCCGACCCTTTCCCTCTGGGCCTCCATGCGGCTCCCCAGCCAGGCCCCCTTGAGGCTGTCGGCCGGGAAGCGCCCGGCCGTGTGCTCGTCGAGCGAGTCGGCGTCCTGGCCGCAAAACCCTATGGCCCCGTCGTATTTGACCTCAAGGGCCAAAAATACGTCCACGCATAAGCCCCGCCTGAGCCCGGCCGACTGGAGGCCCAGGAGGGGCTTGACCCTGGGCAGGTCCGAGACGAAATTCAGATTGGTCAAGTCGATGGCCACCTTGTCCACTATCCCCAGCCACTCGTCGGTAAATTCCCTGGGGCAGGCCTCGGCCAGCTCCCTTTCCAGCACGGAGGTCAGGAGGCTCAAAAAGGGCTTTTTTTCGCGGCCCCGCCTCTCGCTGGCCATCCTGATGTTGTCGGTCAGCTTCCGGTAGTCCGAGCCCACCCGGTTAAACAGGTATTGGGCCTCGTTCAGGCCCTGCATGGAAAACTGCAGATCGTCCACCCCCAGCCCGATGAGCCTGTCCATGAGGGCCGGGCTCAGCCTGAGCCCGTTGGTGTATATCTTGAGCGGTATCGACCTTTTCTTGGCCAGCTCGCACAGGTCCCCTATCCCCGGGTGCAAAAGCGGCTCGCCCCAGCCGGTGAACCTGACCGCCGTCCCGGGCTCCCGGGCCACCTCGTCGAAAACGGCCTCGGCCAGGGCCAGGTCCAAAAACCCCTTGGGCCGCCTTGACTTTTGCCGCGAGCAAAACAGGCAGTCCAGCTGGCAGTGGTTGGTCGGCTCCAGGTTGACCCAGAAGGGGAAGGGCCTCGGGGGATCGTAGTCGCTCAGCCAACCCTTGGACGAATAAATGTAATTGAAAGGGTCGCTTTCGGGTCCGTTCAGATAAGTCAGCACCTTCGCCTGTCCCCGCCTCCGAAAGGTTCCCCCACGGATCGCTTTGACCGTTCGGGTCAATCCCTCTGGCCTGCCGCGGGCGCGCCCGGACGGGGGCGCACCAGCGTAACTTCAGATATTTATGGTAAAAATTACCGGCCTCTCGGCTTTTGGCCCCATGGGCCCGGACGGGAAATTAAGACCGTTCGGCAAAAAATTTATGGCCGAAGGTTATATTTAGCCGTACGGTTATTAGTTTAAGGCCAAAAAAGAGGATAATTAGTCACCAATTTAAGGGTATATTATACCGGCTATTTACGGCCCGGTCAAGCCTTTTGGCCGCAAGGGTTTAGGCCAGGGCATGGGGCCGCGATTCAATTCCCGCCCCGGCATCGCCCACAAAAATAAGGCCGGCTCACGGCCAGCCCGTAGGGGGGGCCCGCGTCCGGGGCCGCGGGCGGGCGGTAGGCCTCAGTGGGTCCGCTGGCCGTCCAGGAGGCGCATGTTCTCCACGGCCTCGGGGAAGCCCAAGTCGGCCGCCTTGCGCCACCATTTGATGGCAAGGGTCATGTCCTTGGCCACCCCCTGCCCGTTGAAGTAGGCGCTGCCGAGGTTGAACTGGGCCTCGGCCACGTCCTGCTCGGCGGCCATCTCCCAGTAGGTGACGGCCTTGGCCGGGTCGGGGGAGATGCCTATGCCCTCGGCGTAGGCGTTGCCGAGGTTGAACTGGGCCATGCCCAGGCCCTTGTCGGCGGCCTTTTGCCACCAGGAGACGCCCTCGACGGGATCGGCCTCCACGCCGACGCCCGCGCAGAGGGCCGAGCCCAGGTTGACCTGGGCCATGGCGTAGCCTTGCTCGGAGGCCTTTCGCCAATAGCCCACGGCCTTGGCCTCGTCCTTGGGGATGCCGTCGCCGGAGAAATACATGAGGCCGAGGTAGAACTGGGCGGCGGGGAATTCCTGCTCGGCGGCCTTGGCCCACCAGCCGGCGGCCTGGGTGGCGTCGCGCTCCACGAAGGTCTCCCCGGAATAGTAGGCCCCGCCGACGGTGAACTGGGCCACGGCCAGGCCGCCCTCCGCGGACTTGAGAAACCAGGAGAAGGCCTCTTTGAGGTCCTGCCCCACGCCCTGGCCGTCGAGGTAGGCCTGCCCGAGATTGTACTGGGCCTCGGTCATGCCCTGATCGGCGGCAAGGCGCCACCAATGTATGGCTTTCTCTAAATCTTTTTCGATGTCGACCCCGAAGAAATAGACCTCGCCCAATTTGAATTGATCCATGGCCTTACCCGCCTCGGCGGCTTTTATCAGTTTTTCAAGCATCTGGTTACCTTAAGGGGGACCCTTGGCCTTGGCCGCGGGGGATGGGTTGGCGCCGGGGCGGTGGCCCAAAGGATTGTCTTTTTTCGCCACCGGTCGCGGCGGGGGGCGATTGGCCCGCCGCCCCAGGCGGGCCTGGGGCAAGGGAAAATCGGTCCCCTCGGGCCATGATAATACTTTTCGGGCGGGTTAGAAAGTTAAAAACGCACCCAAGCCCCCCAAAGGCGGCCAAAAACGGGCGCACCGATAACGCCAATGATCCCTTTAGTCTGGGGACTTAAGGTTAGGCGCGGGCCGCCGGATCGCCTTGTCGTTCAAGGCGACGTGAAGTATAATGATTTTCCGATAGATAAACGATCGCGCGGCGAATGGGGCTAGGTTGGGGGCGTTTCGCCAAGCTTGCGAATATTCGTTGTCCCGCTCCCCAGCCGCCCGGGGCGGTGGGGGGAGCGGGCGGAAAACAGTCACCCGGAGGCTATGGCATGAAAAGAAAATCGGTTGGCTTCCTATGCTCGCTTATGGCGGCGACGCTATTTTATGCCGGGGGGGCCTTCGGGGCCGACGACATACGTTTTTCCACCGAGGGCAACCCGCGGGCCAACGGGCTGGTTTTTTCCGTGACCTTTCCCGCCGGCTACGAGGTCGTCGAGGCCCCGCCCAATGGGTCCCAGGTGGTGGTGGCCTACACCAACGAGCCCGAATTCCCTACGGTCATGGCTTTGGCCGTGGCGCCGGTGCCGGTGACCGACCCCCCGTTCTCGTTTAACGATTTCAAGGACGGCGACGTCACAAGGTGGGTCACCCAGTCCTTCACGCCGCCGGGGGGCGAGACGCCGAGGGTGCTGAGCAAGGGCAAGACCTCCCACCAGGGCCATTACGCCATCAAGGGCGACGCCTTGGTCAACCAGGAGCTGCTGGGCGAAACCCAGCCCTCGATTGAGCAGCTCCTTTTCATCCAGTACCAAAACTCGACCATCACGGCGGTGTGCTCCACTTTCAACTCCCAGAGGAACCCAAACATCCTGCTGCATTTCCATGGCCGCGGCGGGTTCGACCCCTGCAACAAATTCTTCAACGGCATCAACTTGCCCTGACAAAAATCTCCCTGGAAACGTTTTCCCCCGCCGATCCGGCCTGCCCCGTCCGGGGCGTTTAAGGATACCGCATGATAGTTTTCCCAAGATCCCAAAAGGGCAAGGCTTTGGCCTTGGCGGCCGCGCTCGTGGCCATGGCCCTCATGGCCGCCCGGCTTGAGGCCAAGCCTTTCGCGGAAACGGGGGCGCCCCCGGAGTTGGCCCCCTGGGTCCCATGGGTCCTTTACGGGCAGGCCGAGAAGCTCTGCCCGTCGCGGGGGGAAGGCCGGCAATGCGTCTGGCCCGTGAGGCTTAGGATCGTCGTCGACCGGGACGGCGGGACCTTCGAGGGCGTATGGGAGGTCCGGGCCGAGTCGCCGGTCCGGCTGCCCGGCCAGTCCGGGGCCTGGCCGACGGACGTGACCGTGACCGCGGCGGGGACGGGAACCATCCAGGGGGTCGTCCAGGGTGCCGTCCAATGGGCGGCGGGACTGACCGGGGGTGGCGAGAGCGCCATACCCGTCACCGGAAACCAACCCACGGTCTGGCTGAAGCCGGGAAGGCACGCCATAAAGGGTCGCTTTTCATGGAAGGTTCGGCCCAAGACGTTGACGCTACCCTTGGGCCCGGTTTTGGACATAACCGTCTCGGGCGCGGGCAAACCCTTCCCCGTCCTGGACGAAAACCGGGCCGACGGGACGGTCAGCCTCTGGCTGGACGACAAGCCCGCCGAGGGGCCGGCCGAGGACGGGGCCGAGGCCGGGCAAAACGGGCTGAGGGCGCAGATAGACAGGCTTATCGTGGATACCCAGCCCATGACCGTCATAACCAGGGTCAGGCTGACCGTGAGCGGGGGCGTCAGGGAGGAGCTGGTCAGGGAGGCCCTTTTGGCCGACACCGTCCCCACGTCCATGGACTCGCCCCTGCCGGCCCGCCTGACCGGCGAGGGCCTCAGGGTCCAGGTGAGCCCCGGCGTCCACGACGTGTACGTCCAGGCCAGGGCCGGGGGCCGGACCGACCGGCTGGGCCCGGTCGGGAACCTGTACGGGCCGGAGACCTGGACCTTCGTCCAGCAGCCCACGCTCAGGCAGGTCGAGGTTTCCGGGGCCCCGCAGGTGGATCCCACCATGGTGGAGTTGCCCTGGGGCGACATCTATGGGTGGTCGCGGGTCAGGGACGACGACGGGAACCCGATGTCGCTTAAGCTCAGCTCGCTCCCCATCTACCAGCTTGAGCCAGGGGAGGCCTTGTCCTTCGTTACCCTCCGGCGGGGCGACCCCGAGCCGGGCCCCGACATACTGGGGCTCAGGCGGACGTGCTGGCTTGATTACGACGGGGCCGGCCTGACCTGCCGCGACCGCCTGCGCGTCAGCATGAGCCGGTCCTCCCACCTGGCCGTGGAACCGCCCTTCGCGCTGGGCCAGGTCAGCCTCAACGGCGTCCCCCAGGTCATCTCCTGGCAGGTGGACTCCAGGGGCGAGAGGGTCCCCGGCATCCAGCTGCGGCAAGGTAGCGCCGACCTTGAGGCCGACATCCGGCTTGAGCCCTTCCCGGGCACCCTCCCGGCCTCGGGCTGGGACCAAAGCCTTTACGCCGACGCCCAGCGCTTCCATCTCCCGCCCGGCTACGAGCTCTTTTACGCGGGCGGGGCCAACGTTTTCGATTCCAACGGCTTTCGGGTCGCCTGGTGGGACCGCTGGAGCAACCTCGATCTGTTCATAGTCCTGGCCATCGTCATAACGGCCTTTAAGCTCCTGGGCTTCCGGGTGGCCCTCCTGGCCGCGGTGACCATGGCCCTCTCCTACCACGTTTTCCTGGCCCCGAGGCTTGTTTTTCTCCACGTCCTGGGGGCCACGGCCCTTTTGTCGGTTTTGCCGGGGGCGGGCAAGGCCAGGTTCGTGACCCGCGCCTGGCGTCTTATCGCCTCGATCTTCCTGGTCGGCGTCACGGCCTCGTTTATCATAACCCAGGCGAGGGTTGCCTTTTATCCCCAACTCTACCCCTATCAAGTCCCCAGGCATTCATTCGGCTACCCATTCACCAGCTATTTATACTCAGGCGATAGGCATTTCGGCGACAAGTACGCGAGCGACGGCTATCTGCCCCCTCCCGGGCGGACCGGGGCGTACACGGCCGATATCGAGATGGGCGAGTCCGCGGTGGCCCCCACCGGTGAAGCTTACGACAAGGGCTACGCCGCGACCTACGACCGGCGGCCCAGGCCCAGGGTCGGCGCCCGCTCCCTGGCCAAGGGCGTCGAGGCGCGTCAAAACAGCCTGGCCATGGTCGCGCCCGAGGCCATGGCCCAAAACACCCTGGCCCGGCCAGACTGGGATTTTACCAGCTTTTTCATAGACTATAATGGGCAGGTGGCGAAAGATCAGACCGTAAGGCTCATATTCATCGAACCCTGGCTCTCAAGCCTCCTGTGCCTCTTGAGGGTGGCCTTGATGTCCTGGCTCGTTTTGGCCGTCATTTCCGCCGGCGGGGCCGTGAATTTCGGCGGCCTCCTGGGAAGGCTTTTGCCCCGCCCGGGGCTGGCCAAAACGGCCAAGGCCGCGGCGACCGTCGCCGTTTTGGCCATGGCCTTTTCCCCCCAGGCCCTCGCTGACGAGTGGAGGGGCTTCCCGCCCCCGGAAACGCTGAACGCGCTCCAAAACAGGCTCCTTGAGCCCGAGGGGAGGGAGGGCGTCGCCATACCGACCCTCGCCCTGTCGTCGCCGGGCCCGGGGCTTTTGCGCCTCAGCCTCACGATCCACGGCCAAAGGGAAAACGTCGTGGCCCTGCCGAGCCTGGACCCCAGGGTCTTCCAACCGACCGCGGTCATGGCCGAGGGCCAGGGGGAACTGCCCATCCTGGCCGCCCCCGACGGGACGAGGCTGGCCCTGGTCCCGGCGGGCATCCAGACGGTCCATTACGAGGGCAGGCTGGCCGGGGTCGATAATTTCCAGCTGTCCTTCCCGAGGGGCCCCTTGCCCGGCGGGGTGGGGCTGACCGATCTTCCCGGCTGGAGCCTCGCCGGCCTCGACCAAAACGGCCACCCCACCTCCCCCTCCGTTTTCGTCTACACCGGGCGTGAACCGGCCCCCCAAACCCCTCACGCGGCGGCGGCCGGCCCCCCCGCCGCCGCCGTGGGCGGGGAGGGGCTGAAGCCGTTTTTCAGGGTCGAGCGGACGATATCGCTGGGGATCGAGTGGAAGGTATATACCACGGTAACCCCCTTCGACCCAATCCTGAACTTTTACGTCTTAAGGGTACCGCTCATGCCCGGGGAGAAGCCCACCACGGCCGGCCTCACGGTCAGGGACGGCGAGGCGACCCTGAGCTTCAACCCGGGGAGCGGGCCCGTTTCCTGGGAGTCGGATCTGGCCATCGATTCGGGGAAGCCGATAGCGGTGACGGCCGGGAGCGGCCCCTACTCCGAGAGCTGGACCCTCGACGCGGCCAACTTCTGGCGGGTGGAAACCTCCGGCCTCACCCCCGTCTACAACATCTCGCCCTCGGGCTTCTGGAACCCCAAATGGCGCCCCTGGCCGGGGGAATCCGTCTCGTTCTCCGTTAGCCGCCCCGAGCCCATCCCGGGCCGGTTTTTGGTGGCTGACGAGGCCACCCTTAACGTTTACGCCGGCGAGGAGAACCGCCGCAACGAGCTGACCCTGACCGTAAGGAGCAGCCTCGGCGGCCCCTTCGCCTTCGATCTGCCGGCCGGGTCCGAGATCCAGACCCTGTCCATGGACGGCCAAAACCTCCCCTCCTCTTCCGTGAGCGGCCCCAGGGTGGCCCTGCCCCTCACCCCGGGGGAGCACGGGGTCACCGTCGAGTGGCTGGAAACGAAAAGCCTGGGCCCGGTGGTCAGGATCCCGGAACTAAACCTCGACCTCGCCGCGGCCAACATAAAATACTCCCTAAGGACCCCCGGGGATCGCTGGACCCTCTTCGCCGGGGGGCCGGTCCAGGGCCCTGCCGTCCTCTTTTGGTCCATGGCCGGGGCCATTTTGGTCTTTTCCCTCTTTTTGGGCCGCCTTAAATTCACCCCCTTGGGCACCGTCTCATGGTTCTTGCTGTTCCTGGGCCTGGCCCAGCTAAGCCCCGTCCTGGCCTTCATCGTGGCCGGCTGGCTCCTCGTCTTCGGCCTTCGGGGCACCCGGGACCGCATCGGGGGCAATTTCCTCTTTAAGGTCACCCAGATAGCCCTGGTCGTTTGGACGGCCCTCGCCCTTTGGGCCATCTACCAGGGCCTCAGGCACGGCCTCCTTGAGGCCCCGGTCATGCGGGTCACCGGCTACGGCTCCACCGACCATAACCTCAGGTGGTTCGTCGACCGGGCCTCGGGGGCCTGGCCGGGGGCCTGGGCCCTGACCATCCCGGATCGTTTTTACGGCTACGCCATGCTGGCCTGGGCCCTGTGGCTGGCCGTCTCGCTGATCCGCTGGATGAAATGGCTCTGGCGCTCCTTCTCCCACCAGGGCTTCTGGGCGGGCCCCAAGGCGGCCCAGACACTCCCGCCCCCCTCCCACCCCGGCGGCTGGTCCCCGCCGGGACCGCCGCCCGGCGGGGACCCGGCCGGCGAACCCAAAAGCGAAGCTTGAAAAGGTGGCTTAACGTGGCAGGAAACATCGAACGGGTCGTGGAAGAGCTCAGGCTTAAAATACCCTTCAAGCCGGAGACCAACGTGGGCGACGTTATTTTGATCGTGAGGGAAAACGACGCCGGGGCGGTCGAGAGCGTTTACGCCAGGGTCATGGCCTTCACCTCGGAGACGAAAAACCGCCAGGAGTGGTGGCACGCGGACATGGCCATACTGAGCGTCCCCCTGGGCTACGTGACCTTCATAGCCAGCGGCGATCAACTGACCGGGAGGGAAATCTTTACCGTCGGGGGCCGCAAGATTTTCATCACGGCGGTCAACACCGAGAGCTGCCCCGCCCGCTTCCCCTTCCCGGGCCGCGAGCCAGCCCAGGAGCCGGCCCCAAAATTCTCCCTGACCCTGGTCAAGCCGGTATCGCCCAAGGACGAGGGGTAAAAAAAAAGCCGGGGAGGCGTTTTGGGCGCTTCCCCGGCCGGATGGCGTTTTGCGGCTGCCGTTATTTCCCCGCGGCCTCGGCCTCGGCGGCGGCGGCTACCTCGGCCGTCGCGGGCACGCCGCCCCGGTTCCGCTCGTTGAAGCCCTCGGCCCACTCGCGGGCGTCGTTCTCGGCCTGCTTGATCTGCTCCTCGGTCATGTTTTTGGTGACGTTGCCAAGGAGGGCGGTCCAGTCCTGGTTGGCGAAGCCGCTGGCCTGGGCCAGGCGGAACCACTTGAGGGCCTTGACCTCGTCGATGGGCCGGCCCAGCCCCTCATGGTAAATGCCGGCAACGGACATCATGGAGTCGGGGTTGCCCCTCTCGGCGGCCTTGGTGAAGTACTCCAGGGCCAGGTCCTGGTCCCTGGTCTGGCCCAGGCTGCCCTCGATGTATACCTGCCCCAGGGCGTGGGCGGCCAGGGCGAAATTGGCCGCGTCGGCTTTTTTCAGGTATTCGAACGACTTGGCCTCGTCCTTCTCCTCCCCGAACAGCCCGGTGAAGTAGACCATGGCCAGGCGGTAATTGGCCTCGGGGTAATCTTTCTCCGCGGCCTTTTTATAGTTCTCCCAAGCCTTGTCGTCGTCCGCCTCGAGCCCCAGGCCCACCTCGTAGGCCTGGGCCAGGTGGAAATAGCCCTCGGGGCTCTCGAGCGCGGCCGCCTTGGCGAAGAGCTGCGCCGCCTTGGTATGGTTCACCCTCGTCCCTATGCCGTTCTGGTACAACCGGGCCAGGTTGACCATGGCCACCGCGTCGCCCTCGTCCGACTTTTCGGTCAATATGGTCACGGCCTCCTCGGGGGTGACCTGCCTGGGCCCCTCCCCGGCCGGCGTGGCTTGCCCGCCGGCGTGGAACACGGCCACGCCGTCGCCCTCGGCCGTTGCCTCGCCCCCGGCGCTTGCCGGGGCGGCGGCTTTATCGTCCCCGACCAGGGTGGTGGCGGGGGCCGCGGGCCGTACGGCCGTGGCGGGGGCCTTGGCCGCCGGCTTGGCGACCTCGCCGGGCGCCTGGGCCGCCTTGGTGGCGGTTTGGGTGCCCTCGGTCTTGGCCTTATCCCCGGAGGGCGATAGGGCCGCTATCAGGATAACTATAACGATAACAACGCCGACGCCAATGGCGATAGGCTTTAAGGGTAACTTTTTTTTGCTCGTGGTATACGATTCCACCGCTGAACCTCGGTCCGGCCAATCTCGTCCGTTGGCCGTTAATCTAGCCGGCGTCGTCCCCCCCCTCAAACCGGCCAAGGGGGTTTTCGGTCAAAGACGCCCGGCCCGAAAGCCCTGGGGTCCCAGGGCTTTCGCCTAAAAACGATCCAGAGGGCGTGGGGAGCGTTAGGGGCGAATCGTTACATAGAGAATCCCGAACCCTAATAACGATAGACGACCAAAACGCCCCCGCCCTCGTTTCGAGGGGAACCAAGGCTTGAATGCCTCTCGGCATCAAGGCCACGGCCCACCATCGAAAGCCTAAAAACGATCGACCCGCGAAAAACCCTAACTTATTTACCAACTGCTTGATTTTATTCGCTAAATATATCTTCGCTTTACGAATTTCGTGATTTTTGCATGGCGATCAAAAACAATCAAGCGGGCAAGGGGCGTTAGGGCCGGATCGTTACATAGAGAAACCCAAACCCTAATAACGATAAACGACCAAAACGCCCCCGCCCTCGTTTCGGGGGGAACCAAGGTTGAATGCCTCGCCGCATCAAGTCCTTAGACCCGCATCGAAGACGTAACCTATTTATTTACCACGAAAATATCCCATCGTCAACGTAAAAAATTATCATCGTCTTTACGCTTAGTTAACGAAAACCTAGGAAGCCACTGGCCTTTGACGACCGGACGGGGAGGGGGGCACCCCCGGCAGCCGCCCTTGGCGGTCGGCCGGAATAGTGTCGATTTGTGCGGGGTTACCGAAGAAAGCGGGAATGGCGTTAGGCTCGACGCTAACCGAATGGCCGAGTCCGGCCAATCGCGTCCGTTGGCCGTTAATCAAGCGGGCTAAAGGCGTTAGGGCCGGATCGTTACGCCGATAAGCCAAAAAAGAGATAACGATGCACGGCCAAAACGCCCCCGCCCTCGTTTCGAGGGGAACCAAGGTTGAATACCCGGATGCATCAAGTCCTTAGACCCGCATCGAAGACGTAATCGATATATATACCATGAAAATATCCCCTCGTCAACATAAAAATTTATCATTGTCTTTACGCTTGGTTAACGAAAACCTAGGAAGCCACTGGTTTTTTCCGACCGGACGGGGAGGGGGGGGCCCCTCCGGCCGCCGCCCGTGGCGGCCGGCCGGAATAGTGTCGATTTGTGCGGGGTTACCGAAGAAAGCGGGAATGGCGATAGACTCGACGCTAACCGAATGGCCGCGTCCGGCCAATCGCGTCCGTTGGCCGTTGATCAAGCGGGCTAAGGGCGTTAGGGCCGGATCGTTACGGAGTGAAACCTAAAAAAGGAATAACGATGCACGACCAAAACGCCCCCGCCCTCGTTTCGAGGGGAACCAAGGTTGAATACCCCGATGCATCAAGTCCTTAGACCCACATCGAAGACGTAATCCATAGATATACCATGAAAATATCCCCTCGTCAACATAAAAAATTATCATAGTCTTTACGCTTGGTTAACGAAAGCCTAGGCAGCCACTGGTTTTTTCCGACCGGACGGGGAGGGGGGGGGCACCTCCGGCCGCCGCCCTTGGCGGTCGGCCGGAATAGTGTCGATTTGTGCGGGGTTACCGAAGAAAGCAGGAATGGCGATAGACTCGACGCTAACCGAATGGCCGCGTCTGGCAGGATAATCGCGCCCATGGCGAACGGGCTTTTTGGGGCCCCCGCCAGGCAAAAAAAACAGACCGAAAACATTTTCGTTTCCGGCCATCGGTTCATCCGAGAAGCTTATAAACCGTGAAAATCCAGGACCAATCGTGGTTATCTTTTGGTCTCTTTTGAGCCCTTTTGGTCTTTGCGTCGTCCTAAATTTGTGGTTTGTTCGGGCGAATCTGAGACAGGGCGAAAAATATTTCGTTATTGATTACAACGTGTTGACTTAAAGGTTTTAGACTCATAACAATCTTTTGTCTAGAAAATTTAACGATGCAACTTTGTTTCATTACCAAGGGACTGAGCCAATGAAAGTCCAATCGCCTTTCGAAGTGCATTATTTACTATATTTTTAATGCGCCGTCAAGCTTTTTTTTCGCGCATGGGCAAAAAAAAATTAAACCCCGCCTGACGGCGGGCCTTTAGGCCGGGTGAAGCCGCCCGTCCTCCATCCTGAGGCGGCTCGTCACCACCGTGTCCAGGAAGGGGAAATCGTGGCTGACTATGATCATCGGCAGATCCAGCTTGGAGACGATGGCCTGAAGCTTGGAGACCGCCGAGACGTCCAGGAAGGTGGTGGGCTCGTCCAGGATCAGGATCTTGGGCCGCAGGGCCAGGGCCGTGGCCAGGGCCACGAGTTTCTTTTCCCCGCCGGACAGATCGTAGGCGATCCTGTCGGCGAAATCCTCAAGGCCAAGGCCGGCCAGGGTCTCGGCGACTATCTCCTTGGCCTCGGCCCGGGTTTTCCCGAGGTTTAGGGGCCCGAAGGCCACGTCGTCCGCGACCGTGGGGCAAAAGAGCTGATCGTTCGCGTCCTGGAAGACGAAGCCCAAAAGGGGCCTCACCTCCTTGAAGTCGGCCTCCTTGGAGCGGGGCTTGCCCAGGATCTCCACCACCCCCGCCTGGGGCTTGATCAGGCCCATGATGACGGAAAGGAGAGTGGACTTCCCGCTGCCGTTGGAGCCGATGACCCCGACCCTGGTCTCGGGGCCCACGAGAAAGTCCAGGCCCTTCAGGACCTCCGGCCGCTTGGGATAGGCGAAGCGGATGCCCCGTAGGTTAATAATGGCTTCTGTGGATGACATTTATTATCGAGACCGCCGTCGCCATGGCCAGGAAGGCCACGAGGGTAATGATGTCCGTACGGTTCACCTGGCGCTCCAGGGAAAAATAAAAGCGGCCCTTGTAACCCCGGCAGAGCATGGCCGCGTAGACCCTCTCGCCGCGATCGAGGCCCCTGACCAGCAAAACCCCGGCCAGGTTGGCGAAACTCCGAAGGCAGTGGAGGGAGGTCGAGGCCTTGAAGCCCCTTATTTTCATGGCCCAGACCAGCCGGTCGAACTCGTCCTTGATGACCGTGACGTAGCGGGTCATCAGGCCCATCATGGCCGTCAGCTTGGCCGGGGCCCCCATGGACCTGGCCGCCGCCATGAGCTGGAAAACGGACGTGGTCGTGGTGATGGCCATGGCCGCCATGGTGATGCCCACCGCCTGGACGGAGAGGCGGGCCGAGAGGAGGACGCCCTCCCTCGTCAGCGTGAGGGGCCCCAGGGACCATATCCTCTCGCCCGGCATGGAAAAGGGCAAAACCAGCCATATGAAAAGCAAAAACAGGTTGATGGACAAAAGCCGCCAGGCGAAGGCCAGGGGCTTTTCCGGGCCCGACAGGATGGCCAGGGCCAGGGACCCGGCCAGCCCGGCGAAGGCCCCGGGGAAGCCCGTGGCCAGGGCCAGGACGAAGGACCAGATCACCAGGACGCATAACTTGATCCTGGGATCGATCCCGGCCAAAAATCCGTTACCCGTTCTGGTTTCGCCAAACCCCATGACGCCCCGCGACCTTTTCCGAAAATTCCTTCCAAATCAACGATTTAGGGACCCCTTCCCGGCGCCAGGGCCCCCCGTTTCAGGCATGATACCAAAATAAACGTCAATCTTCCAACAAGCTCCGCGACATCGAACCGCCCTTTATTTCCCTTTTTTAAAACGTGCCTTAGCGGCATCGCACCCCCCTTCGCCCCAAGGTTATTATCTTGCCGGCCCCGGGGGGGCCGGCATAACTTTACAGAAATGGCTCGCTCGGGTAGAATTATCCCCGCCCCCGATCCCCCCGCGGCCAGGGGGCCACCTTGGCCCAGCCAGAGTTAACGTTGACGCTTTTACTGACCATAGCCGCCTGGGCCCTTGACGCCCTGCTCGGCGACCCCCAGAACTGGCCCCACCCCGTTCGCCTGATAGGCCGCCTGATACTGGGCGCCGAGGCCCTGTGCCGGGCCATCCTGAGGCGGCTTAGGGGCGGGCCCAGGCTCCGGCTCCTCTTCGGGTTTTTCCTGGCCCTCTCGGCCATAGTCCCCACGGCCCTGGCCGTCTGGCTGGCCCTCAGGCTGGCCGGCTCCCTCGCCACGGTCGTCTGGTACGCCCTGGCCCTGTACCTGGTCTTCACGATATTTTGCCTAAGGGATCTGATCGATCACGTGACGAGGGTCGAGACGGCCCTGAACGCCTCGGATCTGGAGAGGGCCAGGCGGGCCCTCTCCTGGATCGTCGGCAGGGACACGGCCCACCTCTCGGTCGCCGACATCCGCAGGGCCACGGTCGAGACCATCGCCGAGAATTTCTCCGACGGCCTGGTGGCCCCGGTCATGTACCTGGCCCTGGGCGGCCCGGTCCTGGCCTGGGCCTACAAGGCCGTGAACACGCTCGATTCCATGGTGGGGTACAAAAACGAGCGCTACCTGTTCCTGGGCCGCTTCTCGGCCCGCCTGGACGACGCCGCGAACTTTCTCCCCTCCCGGCTGGCCGCGCTCCTCTTGATCCTCGGGGCCAAAACGCTTAAACTCGACGCCCGGGGCGCCTTCCGGCGCTGGCGCCTGGAGGGCCGCTTCCACTCGAGCCCCAATTCCGGCCAGACCGAGGCGGCCATGGCCGGGGCCCTGAACGTCTCCCTGGGGGGCCCCAACCGCTACGGGGGGCAGCTTTTCGAAAAACCCGTCATCGGCTCCGGCGGGGCCGATCCCGACGACCTCTCCGTCCAATCGGCCCTCCGGCTGGTCAAGGTCTCCACCCTCCTGACCCTGGGCCTGGCCCTGGCCGTCGAGGCGGCCCTCCTCCTCGCCCTCGGCGCCCCCCCAGGCTGGGGCCTAAGCTTCTAGCCCCGGCCAAAGGCCCCGCCATGACACCCAATCGTTCCCGAAGCCACCCCCGCGCAGGCGTTAAATGACCGACCGGCCCAAACACCCCCATGGGGGCCGGGTGGAGGAGGCGGCCAAAAATCTCGGCCTCGCCCCCGGCGACATACTGGATTTCTCGGCCAACATAAACCCACAGGGCCCGCCCCGGGGCCTCAGGGCCTTCCTCGCCTCCGCCCTCGGTTCCATAACCCACTACCCGGAGATCGACGCCCGCTCGCTCACCGAGTCCCTGGCCGCCAACGCCGGCCTCCCTGCCTGGTCCATTTTGGCCGCCGCCGGCACCACCCCGCTCATCCACCTCCTGGCAAGTTCCCTGTTCCATGGAAAAAACTGCGTCCTGGCCCCGGCCTTTTCCGGCTACGAGGACGCCTTCGGGCTGGCCTGGCCGGGCGCCGTTCACTTTCACCCGCTCAACGAATCGACCGCCTTTTTGCTGACCCAAAAAGATACCGACGGGATAACCGGCCAAGGCTTCGGCTCGATAATCCTGGCCAACCCCGCCAACCCCACCGGGCGCCTCGTCCCCCCGGAATGCCTCCACGCCCTCCTTCGCGCCTCCACCCGGCAAGGCTTCTGGCTAATCGTGGACGAGGCCTTCATGGGCTTTTGCGGCCGCGACGAATCCCTTGAGGGCCTTATCCTGGATAACCCCCGTCTGATCGTCCTAAAATCCATGACCAAACTTTTCGCCATCCCCGGCCTAAGGCTCGGCTACATGGCCTGCGGCAACCGCCAGGCCATGGAAACGTTCTCCCGGCGCCTCGAGCCCTGGGCCATAAACTCCCTGGCCCAGAAGGCCGGCCCGTTCCTTCTGGCCAAAAAGGCCTACGCCAAGAAAACCCCAAAAATCACGGCCCTTTTGCGCGATTACCTGACCGGGTCCCTCTCGCCCTACTTCGATTTCCTGCCCTCTGACTGCAATTTCGTCATGGCCTCCCTAAAAGGCGCCCTAAACGGCGCCCCCGGGCCCCCAACCAAGCGAAAAGCGGCGGGAATTACCGCCGCCAAGAAAGATCTCATCGATTACCTCTACGGCCACGGGATCCTGATAAGGGACCTCGACGGCATATCCGGCCTCCGGGACGGCTACGTCCGCCTGGCCGTCAGGCCCAAAAACGAGGTGGACCGCCTAAGGCAAACCCTGGAGGCATACCATGCCCAAGCCCGCTGACAAGCCACCGAAATCCCCGGCCCGGGCCGGGGGTTCCCCCCACCCCTTGACCCCGACGGAGGCCCGCCATGCCGGAACTGCCTGAGGCCGAAACCATGGCCAGGGACCTGAACAAGCGGATCGCGGGCCTGACCATCGCCGACGTTTTGGTCTCCTTCGACAAGATCGTGGCCTCGGATCCGGCTTCCTTCGCCCCGCTCCTTAAGGGCCGCTCCATCCAAAGGGTCGGCCGGATCGGCAAATGGATCAAGGCCGACCTCGACTCCGGCGCCGCCTTGCTTGCCCACCTCAAGATGACCGGCCAGTTTTTCCTGGGCGAGTGGCCCGGCAGCGTCTCAAGCCCCTGGCCGCCCCACGCCAGGGCCGCCTTTCTCCTGACCGGCCAGGCCGAGGACCAAACCCTCTACTACCGGGACATCAGGAAATTCGGGCGCCTAAGGGCCTTCTCCAGGGACGATCTCCGGGATTTCCTCTCCGATCTGGCCCTGGGGCCCGATCCCCTGGAGCTCGGGCCCGGCGAGTTCCACCGCCTGGTCTCGTCCAAAAAGGGCCGCCTCAAGCAGGTCCTCATGGACCAGTCGGTCGTCTCGGGCCTCGGGAACATCTACGCCGACGAATCCCTTTTCGCCGCCTCCCTTTCCCCGGTCCGCCCGGCCTCGGCCCTGACCCCCGGCGAGGCCGAGACCCTTCTGGCCCGCATAAAGTCCATCCTCTTGGATGCCATCGAGCTAAGGGGCTCGACCGTGGGGAACTACCAGGGCCTCGACGGCCCCGGCTCCTACCAGGATCGCCACAAGGCCTACGGCAAATCCGGCCAGGACTGCCCCAGGTGCGGCAACCCCTTCGCGAGGGCCATAATAGCCGGCCGAAGCTCCGTCCACTGCCCGGTATGCCAAAAATGAGCCCCAAAAAAAACCCCCCATCGCCCGGCCCCGTGGCCACTGGCCTTTCGGTCTTTCTGGCCCTCCACGCCGGGGAATACCGAAACAAGGCCATCGGCCTTCTGGCCAACCAGGCCTCCGTCGGGCCGGGCTACCGCCACGCCCTGGAACTCCTGGACGAGAAAATGCCCGGGGCCATAAAAAAGGTCTTTTCCCCCCAGCACGGTTTCGCGGGCGAGAAACAGGACAACATGATCGAGTCGGGTCACTCCCGCCTCCCCGACGGCAGGCCCGTCCACAGCCTCTACGCCGACAAGCGCAAGCCCGACCCCCAATCCCTCTCCGGCCTCGACGTTTTCATGGTCGACCTCCAGGACGTGGGGACCCGCGTCTACACCTTCGCCCACACCGTGAACCTCGCCCTCGAGGCCTGCGCCGAGGCGGGCCTCGAGGTCCTCGTCCTCGACAGGCCCAACCCCATAGGCGGCCTCGGGATCGAGGGTAACCTCCTTGACCCGGACTGCCGCTCCTTCGTGGGCCTCCAGCCCGTCCCCATGCGCCACTCGCTGACCATGGCCGAGCTGGCCATTTTCGCCAACTCCCGCCTCCCCAAGCCGGCCCGCCTGACCGTCATCCCCATGGCCGGCTGGGACCGCGGCATGTACTTCCCCCAAACCGGCCTAAACTGGGTCATGCCCTCGCCCAACCTCCCGGACCCCGCCACCGCCTGGCTCTACCCCGGCGCCGTCGTCTGGGAGGGCACCAACGTCTCCGAGGGCCGGGGCACCACCAGGCCCTTCCACCTTTTCGGGGCCCCGTACGTCGATTCCGCCACCCTGGCCGCCGACCTGAAAGCCCTGAACCTCCCCGATCTCGCCTTCCGCCAGGCCTCCTTCCAACCGACTTTCAACAAATGGGCCGAACGTACCTGCCACGGGCTCGAACTCTACCCCTTGGGTCCCGCCTTCAAACCCTACCTGACGGCCCTCTCCATCCTACAGATAATCCTAAGGCGCTGGCCCGGGGACTTTAAACTGAAGGATCCCCCCTACGAGTACGAGTTCGAAACGCGCCCCATCGACCTAATCCTCGGCCGCCTGGGCCTCTTCGATGCCCTGGCGTCCGGCATCCCGGCCAAGGACCTTTGCGACTCCTTCGCGCCCGAGCTAAAGGCCTTCGCCCGGGAAATAAAAACGGTCAGGATTTACTGAAAACCCGCCCGCCAAAATAATTTGGCCCGGCCCGGCTCCAATCTCTGGAACCGGTCCGGGCCGGGGACGCCCTTGGATGATGGGGATTACACTCGAAGCATGTCTGATATGTTATTTTTAGGTGGGATCATTAGGCATAATGTTATTTGATACCAAGGGCGGACCTCTTGGAATTTATGATCCCGGATACCTCCTCGGCCGCGGCCACGGGGTCGGGCCGATACCTTATGGACCCACCGTACTTCTCGGCGAAACTCTTGTCCAAGAAATCGTTCATCATCGGCAGGCCCTGGATGGGCAGGGTCACCCCCAAAACCACGTCGATCCCGGAGGCGGCGAAATAGAAGCAGGCGGCCACGATCTGCTCGCTCGTCCAGCCGGGCGCGGCCACGGCGGCCGGGATGTCCTTCATCCCGCCAAGCGAGCCCGATTTGGCCAGCTCGGCCATGGCCAGGAGGAGCCTGGAATTGTCCACGCAGGAGCCCATGTGGAGCGCGGGCGGAAGGCCCCGCTTTTCGCAAAAGGCTTTCAGCTTTGGCCCGGCCCCCTCCGCCGCCGCCTGGGTCAAAAGCCCGGCCCGGCCGCAAGCCATGGCCGCGCAGCCGGTGGTCATGACCAAAACGTCGTCTTTGATCAAAGCCCTGGCCAGATCCACGTGGGGGTCCTCCCCGCTCGCCCCGGGCACGGTCCGCACGTTATTGCAGCCGATGATCCCGGCCACCCCCTTGATCTCCCCGGCCGCTATGGCCGCGGCCAGCGGCCCCAGCGGGCCGGACCCGTTGGCCCCCAGAATCTTCCCCAGCGACTCCAGGCCGTAGCCGACCATGACGCTGGACTGGCCCTCGGGGATGTTGACCTCCTTGCGGTTGGGGAAATTGTCCGCGGCGATTCTCAGGATTTCCCTCGCCCGCTCGCCCGCGTCGACGTCGCTCACCTCCATGGCCCTATTGTTGGCCGCCCCGTCGAACCTGGCCTTGCCCATGGTGGTGATTAATTTGGTGTGGTAGCACTCGCAGATCTTGCCCAACGCCTCCATGGCGCACTGGGCGTCGACGACCAAGACGTCCACCGCCCCCGTGACCACGGCCAATTCCTGCTGCAGGTAATCCCCGGCCCCGGACAGCCCGTGGCGCTCCTGGATTTCCGACCCCGTGGCGCACATGCCCGAGATCCTGATGCCCTCGGCGCCCTTGCCCTTGGCGTAGGCCACCATGTCCGGCTCCGCCGCGGCCTCGATCAGCTTTTCCGCCAAAAGCGGGTACTGGCCGTGGACGACCACGTTCACCTCGGTCCCGGACAACGCGCCCAAATTGACCGTGGACTCCCTTGGCGTCGGCGCCCCAAAGAAAACGTCCTGTATCTCGGTACTTATGATCGAGGAGCTCCAGCCGTCCGAGATGGCGCAGCGAACCCCCTGGAACATGAGGTTCCGGTAATCCTGATCCACGCCCATGTGGGTCCGGTGCATGATCTCGACCGCCTCGCGGTTGATGCCCCTCGGTTTCACCCCTTGCTCGGTCCACCTATCATAAGCGTCTTTGGGGGCGAGTTTCAAGTATTCAAGTTCCCCGTGCTGCCCGCCCCATTCCCTCAGACATTTTTCGGCCACCTCCTTGGCCAGTTCCCTCACCCCCAGGCTCCCCCAGTCGCCCAGCCCAAGGTTCTTTCCCATGGCCCGCAGCTTTTCCTCGTCCTTTATCCCATATTCCCCGGTCACCCCGTTCCCCACGTCCTGGAGCGTTTCCACCAAGTCCAACCCATGATCCGAGTGGGCCGCCGACCCCGCCGAGATCATCCTGATGAGGTTCCTCATGACGATGGTCTCAGGCGTGGCCCCGCAAAGCCCTATCCTCGTGTCCGGCTCGCTGCCGTCCTTAATGGCCTTCGTGAGCGGTATCCTGCAGGGCCCCTGCGAGCAAATCTTGCAACAGATGCCCTCCGTCCCGATGTTGCACGGCTTCATCTTGGCCGCCCTGTCGAAAATCGTCGCCTGCCCCTTTTCCCTGGCCAGCCCCAGCATCCGGATCGTCACCGGGTCGCCGCTTTCCGCCTTAGGCTCGGCCTTCCTCGGGGCCGGCGGCGCGGGCGCCGCCTCGGCCGCCGATGAAGCCTCGGCTTTCGGGGGCGGGGGCTCGGCCGCCTTGGGGGCCTCGGCCAGGGTCAGCTCCGCCTTCACCGGTGCCGGTGGCTCGGCGGCCTTTGGGGCCTCCGCCACGGGCGCCTCCGCCTTCGGGGCCGCCTCGGCGGGCTTGGGCGCCTCGGCCGCCGGCGCCTCGGCCTTCGGGGCCGCCTCGGCGGCCTTGGGGCTCCCGGACAAAGCGGCGCCGGCTTTCTTGGTCGAATTTATAATCGTCTCCAAAAGGGCCAGCTCCTGGGCGGCGTTGTCCGCAGCCGCCTGGGCCTTGTCCTTGGCCCCCTTCAGGATCACCTCCAATAGGGCCAGTTCCTTGGAGGCGCTGTCGGCCGCCGCCTCGAGTTGTTTGAGTTTCTGATCTTCGCTCATATAGCTTCCCTCCCAAAGGTAACGAAATTACGCCCATGCTCGCGTAACCCTTCGCCCACTACCGGGTTTGTTAATCGAAAAGGCCCCACGGGCCCATCTCCGCGCCCGCGCAAAAAAAAAGACCGCCCCAGGTTAAACCCTGGAACAGCCTTCTTGGCCTGGCATATATTTCCAATAAACCGCCTCAGGCCCTAAGCCGTGGCGATTTTCCCGCGCGAAATGACCCACCCCAAGTTC
>JAITKA010000061.1 GCA_031278635.1 Deltaproteobacteria bacterium
GGCCCCCTGGTTTTGCCATTTTTGGGCCATGGGGTATAATCGGAAGCCGAGGGCCGCGGAGGGGCCCGCCCGGGACGCGGGCGGGGGGATTCGCGGCCGACAACGCGCCCGGGAGCGAGCCGGGATCATTGGAGCCCCACATGAATCAGCCAGAGACGGTAGACGACATCACCATTGACTTCGAGAGCGAGGAGCAGACCGTGGAGCAGCTCGACAAGGTCGTTCTGACCAAGGGGGTCTGGTCGACCATATTGTTCCGTTACCGGGAGCTGGACCGGAAGACGGGCGGCTTTGGCCCGGTCAAGGCCACGATCAAGCGTTACCAGAAGCACCAGGGGTATTACAAGAAGCGCGACTCGGTCAATTTGACCGGGAACTCGGCCCAGACGCTGATCGGGACCCTGGGCGAGTGGCTCAGGGACGGCAAGCTCACCTTAAAATAGTGGCCGCGTTTGGGGGCCCTATCCAAGGGCCCCTTGGATAGTTACCTGGGAAGGGGGGATTGGTTAGTTTCATGTACGAGCTTAAGGTTACCAGCCATTTCGCCGCGGCCCACAACCTGCGGGAGTTTTACGGGCGGTGCGAGAACCTCCATGGCCACAATTGGTTCGTCGAGGCGGTCGTCAGGGCCAAGGGATTGGACGATATCGGCCTGGCGATGGATTTTGGGGTAGTAAAGAAGAGACTGAACGAGGTCTTGGACGAGCTGGATCACAAGTATTTAAACGAGTTGGGGGAATTCAAGGTAAAAAACCCCTCGTCGGAAAATATCGCCAGGTTTATTTTCGACCGGCTGGCCCCACTGATCGCCGGGGGCTCGGGCGGGCGGGCGAGGCTCCATTCCGTCTCGGCCTGGGAGAGCGACAACGCCTGCGCCAGGTACGTTTCCGACGATTTGGGGTGACGGGCGGGAAAATTTTACTTGACGCGGGGGGTTTTTTGGCGTAGACTGATCGGGCGAACCAAAGGATTGGGTTCGCTTCCTGACATAGCCAAGGCAGGCGTCATGGTTGGCCCATAGGGGGCCAAGGCGTCCGGCTTGGTTTTTTTTGGTTTATGCTGGGCGCCGGTTTCATGGCGCCTTTTTTTGATCCATCCCAGGGAAGGGACGATCGTCCTAACCGTATGGTTTCCCTGGGAGGACCCCCATGATCCCCATCCAAAGCATCAACCGCGAGGCCTTTTACCCGCTCCAGGTGGCCGGGACCATCAGGAGCACGTCGGTGGCCGCGGTCAAGCCCAGCCCCAACGTGGTTTCCGAAATCATCTCCAGCGGCTCGCCAAACCCCCATGCCACGGTCTCGAACGCCATGGTGGCCAGGGTCGATTCGTACACGCCCCCGCCGGGCCGCAACATGGCCCATTATTTGGCCATGGACGTCGACAAGGCCGGCTCGGAGAACACGACCGTGGCCGACGCCCTCCAGCGCTACCTGAACGTGAGCCCGACCAGGAAGCCCGGCGGCGACCCCAGGGACATCGACTCCCACGACAGCTACCCCAGCTTGATCATGGGCGAGGACGAGGCCTGGCGGGACATCATGCCCTACCGATTCAGCGTGAACGGCATGGTCCAGAAGCAGAGCCAGCCCACGTTTTTCACCAGGGCCGGATCCCTCAAGATCAGGGTCGTCGGGAAGGGCGTCTCCACCGTGAGCACCCCGGCCACCGAGCCCGCGCCGAGCCTCCAGGCGGGGCCCATGCCCCCGGGGGCCTACTATCCCACGGCCGTGGCGGCCCAGCTGACCATGAGGCGGCTGACCGACATGTTCGCGGGGGGGGAGACGAGGCCGCCGATCAAGGTCGGCCCGGACCTCGAGGCGGCGGCCCAGGCGCGGCTCTCGGGGGTCGAGGCGACGGAAGGGGCCCCCGGGACCGTCCAGGCGCCCACCTCCGTGGTCCCGGCCATCTCGGAGAACGTCCGGGACGGGCTCGTTAATTTCGCCAACATGGGCATATACAAGAGCAGCCCCAGGCTATACCTGACGGCCATGGCCGCCAGCGCCTGAGGGCGGCCCTCAGGGGTTAAGCTTGGAGACGTAGGGCTGGTGCGCCCCCGCGGCGGCCAGGGCCTCCGCGGCCTTGCGCCCCTCGTCCACGGTCCCGTAGCGGCCGACCCTCACGTTGTACTTGCCGTTCGGGGCCTTGTAGCAGTAGGCGTCGGCGAAGCCCTTGGCCCTGAATTTTTCGACCATGGCCCTGGCCGCCCCCTCGGTCGGGGCCGTGCCCACCTGGATGGCGAAGCGCCCCGGTTTGGTCGGCTGGGCCGGCCAGTAAAGGTCCGGGTCGTCCCGGGGAACCGGGGCCGCCGGGGGATCGGGGGCTTCCGGTTCCGGGGCCGGTCGCGCCCCGGGGCTCAGGGCCGGGCCGGCGGAGGCCAGGATGGCATCCATTCGGCTGGGCGCGTCCACGGGCCCCGGGCCGCCCATGCCGGGCGGGTCGGGGAGGGTGGGCGGCTCGCCGGGGGCCGGGGGCCCGGGCGAGACCATGACCACGGGGAAGGGCACGGGCAGGGGCTCGACCTCGTCGGCGAGGGCCAAATCGGGCCCGGGCGGGTTGGGTTCGGCCGGGTTGGGTTCGGCCGGGGCGGGTTCGGTTTCGGCGTCCCCGCCGAAAATGGAGGCCGCGGCCGAGGCCTGGAGCTTCTCGGGGAAGGGCTCGTCGCTCCCGCTGAGGCTGACCCGGCCGACGATGAAGCCCAGGACGAAGACCCAGGCCAGGACTATGAAAGAGAAGAGGAGACGGGTGAGCCACTTAACGGAGGTGACCCAGCCGGACTCCTTTTTTGGCTTGGCCGCCGGGGCGGGCCCGGGCTCGGGCGCGGGCGCGTCGGCGGCCGGGCCGGCCGGGGGGGCGGGGGGTTTTTTGGCCAGGGGCGGGCCGCTTTCCACGGAGCCGCCGAGGTTTTTGAGGCGATAGTGGTCGAAAAAGGTCGTTTCCTTGGAGAGGAGCCTTTCGACCAGGCGGCTCACGTTTTCCTTGGCGCCCCCTGGGTCGGGCGTTTGGGGGATGCCGTTGGGCCAGCCGGGCTGGCCGTCGTTTGGGCCGATGTCGTTCGCGACCATGAGCTCACCCCCTGGTTAGGATAGATTGCCCGCCCCGCGGGGCGGGGGGGAACGGAAAGGGTTATCCCGGGGCCAGGGGAAAAATTCCCCTGGGGTCACATCTTGTCCGGGGCCGAGACGCCGAGGAGGTTCAGGCCCAGGGCGGTCACCTGTTTCACGGCCCGGGCCAGCTCGAGCCTGGCCGAGGAGAGGGCCGGGTTGGCCTCGTCGACCAGGCGGTAGGCCCCGTAGTACTGGTGAAAGAGCTTGGCGAGGCCGGTCAGGTACGAGGCCAGCAGATGGGGCTCAAGGCGCCTCGCGGCCGAGGCCAGGGCGTCGGGGAAGGCCGAGAGGGCCTTCAGGATCTCCACCTCCTCGGGGGCCGCGAGGAGGATGGGGTCGGGGTCGGGGAGGGTGAGGCCATCGGCCTGGGCGGCCTTGCCGAGGAGGCTGTTGACCCTGGCGCAGACGTACTGGACGTAAAATACCGGGTTGTCGCGGCTTTGGCTCTTGGCCAGGTCGAGATCGAAATCGAGGGCCGAGTCGTGGCTGCGGGTCAGGAAAATGAAGCGGGCCGCGTCGGCCCCGACCTCGGCCACGACCTCGGAAAGGGTCACGAACTCCCCGCCGCGGGTGGACATGCTGACGGATTTACCGGCCCGGGAGAGGCTGACCAGCTGGACCAGGACCACGCCCAGGTCCTCGGCCCGGCGCCCCAGGGCCAGGACGGCGGCCTTGACCCTGGGGATGTAGCCGTGGTGGTCGGCCCCCCAGACGTCGATGAGGAAGTCGTAGCCGCGGTCGAATTTTTCCTTGTGGTAGGCGATGTCCGAGGCGAAGTAGGTCCTCTCCCCGTCCGACTTCACCAGTACCCTATCCTTATCGTCCCCAAAGGCCGTGGACTTAAACCACAGGGCGCCGTCCTTTTGGTACAGGTGCCCCTTTTTTTCCAGAAACTCGAAGCATTCCTCGACCAAACGCCTCGCGTAGAGGCTTTTCTCCGAGAACCAGGTCCCGTGGCCGATCCTGAAGTCGGCCAGGTCCTTTTTGATGCCCCCCAGGATCATGGCCGCGGCCATCGAGCTCAGGGTATCGACCCGCTGGTCGCGGGGGAGGTCATCGAAGCCGTCGGGGAGGGTGGGGGAGAGCTCCCGGGCTATGTCGGTCACGTATTCGCCCTTGTAGAAGTCCGCCGGCGGGGTCACGTCGTGGCCACGGATCTGCTCGAGCCTCGTCAGGACGGAATTACCCAGTATCCGGGTCTGGCGCCCGGCGTCGTTCACGTAATACTCGCAATGGACCTCGTGGCCCACGAAGGAGAGGATGCGGGCCAGGGCGTCGCCCAGGGCCGCCCCCCGCCCGTGGCCCACGTGGAGGGGCCCGGTGGGGTTGGCCGAGACGTACTCGATCAGTATTTTCCTGCCCGTGGGCGCCCCGCGCCCGTAAGCCTCGCCCGCGGCCCTGATGCCCCTGAGGGCCATGGCCCAGAAGGGGGCCGAGAAGCGGAAATTAATGAAACCGGGCCCGGCCACCTCCATGGACCCGATCAAATCGTCCTGGCCGGAGAGGGCCTGGACGATCATGGCCGCCAGATCCCGGGGCTTAAGGCCCAGGGGCTTGGCCAGGATCATGGCCGCGTTGGTGGCAAGGTGCCCGAACCCCGGGTTGTTGGGCTCCTCGATCGTAAAGCCGGTCAGATCCAGGTCCCCCGGCCAGCCCTTTTCGGCCGCGAGGGCGTTCAGGGCCAGGGTCAGTTTTTTCCGTAGCGTGTCTTTCATCGTGAGCGAAACCGGAACCCTCCGTGGGTAAAAAAAATATATCCCCGGGGCCCTAGGGCCTCCGGGCGCGGCCCCTGGGGGCGGAGCGCAGGTGGCGCCTGGGGTTCATGGAGCCCAGGCGGCAGAGTATCTCGTAGGCGCTGGTCTTTTCCCAGGAGCCGATCAGATCGGCCCCGATGGACTCGCCCCCCTGGTCGCCCATGAGGATCACGGGGTCGCCGGGGGCGGCCCCGGTGCCGCCGATGTCGTACATCGTGAGGTTCATGCAGACCCGGCCCAGGAGCCTGGCCCTGCGGCCCCCGATGAGGGCGTAACCGGCCGATGACCTCGCCCGGCCCAGGCCGTGGGCGTAGCCTATGGGGGCCGTGCCCACCTTCATGGCCCTGGGGACGGTGAAGGTCCGGTCGTAGCTTACCGTCTCCCCGGCCTTGGCCTCCCTGACCTGTATGAGGGAGCTTTTGACGGCCATGGCCCGCTCCAGGCTTTTCACGAGGTTCCTGGACTTAGGGAGCCTCGCGAGGGCGGGGTCGGCCGGGCCCAGGGGCGCGTAGCCGTAGAGCATGAGCCCGGCGCGGCTCAGGCCGTCCGGGAAGCCCGGGTGGGCCAGGATGCCGCCGCTGGCGAGGACGCTGTACCTGAGGTCCAGGCCGGAGCGCTTTTTGGCCTTCTCGCCCACCTCGTAGAAGCGCTCGAGCTGGCCCGCCGCCCCCGCGTCGCCGGAGGTGGCCAGGTGGGTCGCGAGGCCCAGTATGGCCACGTTTTTGCCCTTGGCGATGCTGGATATGACGTAGCCGGCCTTCTCCCAGGGAAAGCCCAGGCGGCCCATGCCGGTGTCGATCTTTATCGTCACCCGGGCGATCGAGCCCACGTACTCGGCGGCCTTGGAGAGGGCCTTGATCTGGGCCAGATCGTAGGCGAAGACCATCAGGCCCGCCTCGACGGCCCTCAGGGCCTGCACGGGCCCGTGGAGCCCGGCCAGGACGGTCACGTCCGCGTCCACGGGGTGTTTTTTGAGCTCCAGGGCCTCCTCGACGTCCAAAACGCCGATCTCCCGGCAGCCGGCCCCGGACAGGGCCAGGCCGGCGGGGACCAGGCCGTGGCCATAGGCGTCGGCCTTGATGACGGCCATGACCGGGGCCTTGGAAAACCCGGCTATCCGTTCGTAATTCCTGGCCAGGGCCCCGAGGTCTACCTCGCATTCGTTAAAGGCGCTGAGGCGCTCGGTCATCTTAAAACCCCGGGGGCTCGCCGCCATGGCCCCCGTCGTTGGGGGGAGGCGGGGTCAGGTATCCATTGTGCCAAAAAAATCCCCCGATTCAAGGGAAATTTTTGGCCCGGCCGCCAAAGCGGGCCCAAAGGCGCCGGGGGGGCGCCGGGGGGGCATCGTTTGGGCGAATCGGGGCCAAATGGATGGCAAAATTTGGGTTAATTTAGGCGAAAATTGAGCGAAACGATACCGCTGGGCTAAACATGTGCGTAGGTTGTGGGCAATGGATATTCTCTGCGGCCTCGTTTTTGGGCAACTTTTTGGAACCCGTCGCTAAATGAGGCCGTCAGCTAAACCAAGGATCGGGTTTGGTTTGACCGACTACGCTCATTGAGGAAAAATTTATCATATATCGGGATAATTTTCAACATAGAAATGTAATTAAATTGCCGTGCCGAACCTTGCCTGGAAGGCGCGACCTTTAGACCGGAAAGTGGTTAATAGAAATAATTAGAGTATTTAAGCCCGGTTTAATTATGGGGCCCCTGGCGACAAAGGCTGGGCTTTAGGGGCAAATTCGCGGGCGTCATCCCGGCCATTGGGGGCCATTTTCCCCGGGGGGGACCGGGGAATACCGCCTTGTTTTTGGGCCGCATCGGTGTTACCATTTAAGCCGCGACCGACCCCGATTTTCCCGACGGCGGGAAAGCCCCCAACCCCCTTGGCTTTAACCCCTAGCCTTGCCCCCTTACGGATAACCGCCCATGGCCAGTTTGCCCACCAAAGAGGAAGCCCTGGAGATCATCGGCGATAACTGGTACCCCCGGCCCAGGGTCGAGTCGGTCGAGGTGGCCAGGGCCCTGGGACGCGTCCCGGCCCGGGACCATTTCTCGGAAAACCGCCTGCCGGTGGTCCGCTCGGCGGTCATGGACGGCTACGCGGTCAGGTCGGCCGATTTCGCGGGCGGCCCCCCCGACACCGTCGGCTGGGCCGAGGGCCGGGAGTACGTCAGGGCCGACATGGGGGACGACTTCGACGACGCCTACGACGCGGTCGTCCTGGTCGAGGACGTCAGCTTCGGTAACGATTATTTTCAGCCGAGGGAGGGCCTTACGGTCACGGCCGGCCTGAACGTGAGGCCGGCCGGGAGCCAGCTGGACGAGGGCGAGCTTTTGGTGGCCAAGGGGCGGCCCCTCCTTCCCCGTGATCTGGGTTTCCTGCAGATGGGCGGGCTGGCCCGGGTGGACGTCCTGGCGAGGCCAAGGACGGTCTTCATCCCCACCGGGAGCGAGCTGGTGCCGCCGGGCCAAAAACCGAAAAGGGGCCAGAACGTCGAGTCCAATGGCCTCATGGTCGCCGAGACGCTTAGGCTTTTCGGGGCCGAGCCCATCAATTTCCCCATCCTGAGGGACGATCCCGGGGCCCTGGCCGAGGCCTTCCACGGGGCCCTGGCCATCGGGGCCGACATAGTCATCCTGAACGGCGGCTCCTCCAAGGGCGGGGACGACCATAACGCGAGGCTCCTTAGGCGCGAGGCCAAGCCCCTCCTCCAGGGCGTGGCCGCGGCCCCCGGCAAACCCCTGGGCCTGTACGTCTCCGGGGAGGCCTTGATCGTGAACCTCCCCGGGCCCATGGTCGCGGCCTACCACGGCCTGGAGTGGTGCCTTAATTTCGCCGTGAGAAAATTCCTCCGGCAGCCGCCGGCCAGAAGGCCGAGGGTGGAGGTGACCCTGACCGGGCCCCTGGAGACGGACCCGGGCCTCTCGATCCTCTTTAACCTCTCCGTTACCAGGGAAAACGGCCGTCTCATGGCCACGCCCCTCGACCCCCGCTCGGCCAGGACCCACAGGGGCATAGGGGCCAACGCCCAGTACATGACCGACGTCGCGGGCGAGAGCCTCGCGGCCGGCGACCGCATCGTGGCCGAGGCCATCCGCGAGGGGGAGCTATTCTGACCGCGGGGGCCCCTCTGGCGGCCAGGCCCTCCGGTCTTGCCTTTTTCGCCGTCCTGCAATAAACTAACCGAGGTCGATGGGATGGGCGGGGCCCGTCCCAAAAATTTAGCTTGCTTGGCTGGCCCCAGAAAAGCCCCCGTCCCCGGGCGGTGATTTTGCGGTGGGCCATATTTTTTTTGCGCCTTTCGCTTAAGGTCGCGCGCCCGGCCCGGCGCCCCGAGGGGGGGCCGGGGCGATCGTTTTCATCAGAGGAAAATCATGGAGTTGTGTCCCATTACCCGAGACGGCATGGCCAAGATACAGAAAGAGCTCGACCGGCTGGTCAAGGAGGAGCGTCCCAGGATCATCAAGGCCATCGAGGAGGCCAGGGCCCACGGGGATCTGTCGGAGAACGCCGAGTACCACGCGGCCAAGGAGAGGCAGGGTTTCGTGGAGGGCCGCATTAACGAGCTCCAGACCCAGCTGGCCACCTGCCAGATCGAGGAGGTGGCCGGTCCCTACGATCGCTGCGTTTTCGGGGCCACGGTCACCCTGGAGAACGTCGATACCGGCGACGAGAAAACCTACATGCTGGTGGGGCCCTACGAGTCGGCCCCCGAGAACGGCCTCCTTTCCGTGGCCACGCCCATCGGCCGGGCCCTCCTGGGCCGCGAGGAGGGCGACGAGGTCAGGGTCAACACGCCCAAGGGCCCCCAGGATTACGTCATCGTGACGGTCAAGTAGGGCCCGGGCTTTTCGGGAAAGCCCCATCCGAGGGGATGATTTTTACAACCGCCGCCTTTCGTTCGGGCCCCCGGGCGGGCCGGCCGAAAGGCCCCCGGCCCCGGCCGGGGTTTTTCCCAAGGCCGCGGGCCCTGGGCTCAAGCATGGTGCGTTTATGAACATAGTCATAGCCGGGGGCGGGGTCGCGGGGGTGACCGCCGCCGAGAAGGCCAGGGAAGCCAACCCCCAGGCCCACATCACCGTTTTCTGCCTCGAGAAGGATGCCCTGTACTATAGGCCCAGGCTGCCGGAGATCGTGAACGGCAGCCTGCCGGTGGAGAAGATCTTCGCCCATCCCGACGCCTGGTACCAGGAGAGGAGGATAGAGCTCCGGAAGGGCGAGACCCTGATCGAGGTCTGCGCCGACAATAACCAGGTCAGGGGCTCGTTGGGGAGCCGCCTCGTTTACGACACCCTTTTGATCGCGACCGGGGCCGAGTCCAGCAGGCCCGCGCCGGTCAACTACGAACTCCCGGGCGTCTTCACCGTCAGGCACCTCTACGACGCCATGACCCTCCATTACGAGGCCAAAAGGAACAAATCGGCCGTGATCATGGGGGCGGGCCTCCTGGCCCTGGAGATCGCGGGCGCCCTGGGGAGCCTGGGCCTGACGGTCCACGTCCTGGAGAGGGCCGACCGGATACTCCCCAGGCAAACCACCCCGGGCAGCGCGGCCATCCTCAAGGATTACCTGGCCAAGCAAGGGCTGGTCATACACCTGAACGCCTCCCTCTCCGGCATGTACGGCTCCGACCGGCTCAAGAGGGTGGAGATATCCGACGGGAGCGCCATCGAGACCCAGATCCTGGTCGTGGCCGCGGGGGTCACGCCCAACCTGGGGCTGGCCAAACACATGGGCCTTAAGGTCGAAAGGGGCGTGGTGGTCGACGATTTCCTCGAGACCTCCAAGCCGGGGGTCTACGCCGCCGGCGACTGCGCCCAGACCAGGGACGGGGCCGGCGGCCTCTGGACCATCGGCCGGGCCGAGGGCCTGATCGCGGGCCACAACCTGGCCGTGCCCCCAGGCGAGAGGAAGGCCTACCAGGCCACCCCGCCCTCCAGCACCCTCAAGGTCGCCGGGCTCGATCTCGTGGCCGCCGGGAACCTTGACCCCGACGGCAAGCTCGACTCGGCCGTCCACGAGGCCGAGGGCCTCTACCGCAAGGTCGTGGTCGATGCCGGGGGCCTCCTGGTCGGCTACACCAACCTGGGGACGACCAAGGGCAACCGCGAGCTGGCGGCGGCCCTGGGGAAGCGCAAGATAACCCCCGACGAGCTCGCGGCCCTCAAGTCCCCGGACTTCGATTTCGCCGCCCTCAAGCCCTAAGGGCCCCCCAACCAAAAAAAACCGGCGCCCGGCGCCCCGCGCGGGGCGGCCGGGATTCGCCGGTATTTTTTTTGGGCCGGGAGGGGGGCGCCGCTTAGGCCGACCGCTCGAATATGATGCGGTGGTCCACCAGGTGCATGCTCCTGATGCGGCCGCTCAGGATCTTTTGCTCGCCGAATATCGAGGTGACCCGCCAGGAGCCGGCCTCCTCGGGCAGGAGCTCATCGACGGCCTCCAAAAAAAGCTGGGCCGATTCGTCGTCTTCCCCCGGGCCCACGACGTAGATGTTTGATTCGCACATAACCGAGTCTCCAAGTGGAATTGTCTTGACCCAGGGCCCCGGCCCTGGAGCGGCGATAGCGTAACGTCTTAAAAACGATGGATAAATCAAACAAACGAACGGACGGGAGGTTTCAAGGTCTCCCGTGAGGGGCCTCCCGTAAGGGGCCCCTCACCTGAGGCTTTTGAGGATCTCCACCGCCTTGGTCACCAGGTGGGGCAGGGGCTCGCTCTGGAAGCCGGCCAGGATGACCTTCTCCAGGGACAGGGGGATGAAGATCTTGACCACGTCGGCCCCCATGACCGCCTCGGCTATGGCCGGGGAGATCTCCCCCATCATGGAATTGGCCCAGCCCACGGCCATGGGGGCGACAAGGGCGTCGACCTTGGCGAGGCTGACCTTGATGGCGTTCTCGCCGGTCGCGCCCCTGTTGGCCCTGGCCCGCATCATGTTCTCGGTGGCCGTCGAGTTGGCCCCCAGGGCCCATATCTCCAGGGAATCCTGGAACTCGCGGCGGATTTCCTTTATGACCGCCGCCCCTATGCCCCCGCCCTGGCCGTCCAGGACGGCCACGATGGGCCCGGTTTTTCCGAAAGGGAGCGCCATCTCAGTCCCGCACGGTCTTTTCCAGCTTGGGGAACGTCTCGGGTTTTCGGCGATCCACGTATTTTTCCTCGCCCGGGCGCCTCGTCTTGTTCTCGAAGAGGCCGTCGTCCACCCGCACGAGTTTGGTGAAGCCCCTGTCGCGGAGCTCGCAGTCGAAAAGGCGTTTCTTTATGCCGGGCGTCCCCAGGAGCCTCTCCACGGGGGTACCGCACCAGGGGCAGACGGTCAGGGGCAGATCCCGGGCCGGTTGATCGATCTCGAATTCGGGGGAACGCTCGCAGTCGGGGTTTTCCGTCACGTGAGCGTAAGAATAAAAGGGCATGCGTAAATCCTGGCAAATCTGGGCCGCCCCATGGGGGGCCGGTATGGTCGCGGCTAGGCCTTTCGTGGGCCCGCTTGGGAACGCCTTTATGATAACACACATTCCGTCAAAATATGAAACGGCCCATTATGGCCCCAAAGGGCCCCGCCGGGCCGGCGGGGCCCTTGCCATGTTCGCCAGGTGGGGTTATAATCACGCTCATGAAAAGTTAAAGGTATGGTTTAGCGGGCATCATTAGCCACCGAACTTGCCCAAAGAAAGCCCCGGTGATTGATCGGTTGCCTTGTTTGGCCATTTTGGAGCCCAACGGTCCACTCCTTGGCCGGAACGCGGGAACCGTATGGCCGCTTAATATGCCCGCGGGGGACCTTTTAATTTTTTTGCTTAGTCCGTTTTAGCCCCCTGCCTGGAAGGATAACGATATTTTGTCCCTCTATAACGTCAAAGTTGGCCTGATCGTGGACGCGCGCCGGGAGCTTCACCTCTCGGCCGGGGAGATCCACCTGGACGACTTGGACAAGCCCCGGTTCGAGCGCCTCGAGGAGCGGATCATGACCCTCGACGGCCCGGCCTACATGAAGGTCGGCCTGACCCAGATCGGCTCGGTCCAGATCTCGGGCCTGGAGGTGGTGAACGCCAAATACCCCGGGGACAGCCTGACCCTTTCCTGGTACCTGCCCGACGAGGAGGAGCCCTCCGAGGCCAGGGTCCTGCCCCTCTCCCAGGTCTCCATCGTCCCCAGGCCCTACCCCAGGCCCAAGGCCGAGAGGGATCACGTCTGGACCTTCAGGGTCGAGGGCCGGGGGCCGGTCTCCGAGACCCACGTCTTCCAGATCGGTTTCCAGCCGCCCTTCCAGGCATCCGACCTGACCCTCCACCTGACGGACCTGAGCGCCTACGGTTTCGACTCCTACGTGATCGAGCGCGTCCTCTATTGCCACAGGGCCCCGGCCTACACCGAGGGCGTCCTGGGCCTCTCCGGGCTCATCAGCCAGGGCCGCCTGCCCGACTGACCCCAGCCGGGCGGCCGGAAGGTACCGGTTAGGTATCCTGTCGCGGGTGCCCAGGGGGGCGGTCGGTTAGGCCAAAATACCCACTTTGGCCGGCCGGGGCGCGTCCCGGCCGCCCGGATTTGATTTGTCCCGGGGATTAAGGTATATTTCTTAGGCGTGAAAAGCCCCGGCCTTTTCGCCGGCCCTTCCCCCCACGGTGGTTTCGGTTTGGAAACGAAGACTAGCCCAGTAAAGCTCCTGGCCGCGTGCCTGGGGCTAGCGGTTTTGATTGGCCTCGCCCCGGGCTGCGGCGGGAAGGGCGGGGCCGCCCAGGCCACGCCCGGCGGATCGCCGGGCACCGACGGAAACCCCGCGGCCCTCCAGGTCAGCGGCGGCAAGGCCGTGGGCGGCGTGGCCCCGGCCGAGTACGGGGTCAGGGCCAAGTTTTTCACCGCCTGGGTGGGGAGTTTCCTCGACGAGGCCCCGGCCCGGACGAGCGTCGCCGCCTTCCAGAAGCAGGGCTGGGCCTCCTTCGCCGTCAAAAAAACCCTGGTCGAGATGGGCCCCGTCAAGGGGAAGCCCATAGGCGACTACTGGCTGGTCATGGTCGGGCTTTTCGGCGAGCGGGCCGACGCCGAGTCCCTGGGGAGGCTCCTTAAGGCCCAGGGCCAGATAACCAACTGGCAGGTCGTGCCCTCCGATAACCCCGGGGAGATGGGCCAGGCCGCGGCCCAGACCGAGGCCTTGGTCAATACGGGCGAGAGGGTCACCCAGGCGGCCCAGGAAAAGGCCGGGCAGCCCCTGGCCCCGTCCTCGCCCACCGTGACCGGCAAGGCCTTCAAAAACCTCGTCGAGGGCCGTTACGTGGGGAGCTTCAGGGATTCCCTTGAGGCCCAGCGGGAGGCCGCCCGCCTGACGGCGGCCGGCTGGCCGGCCTCGGTGGCCACGGAGACCGAGTCGGGGGGCATGTGGTACCGGGTCATCCTGGCCCAGCCCACCGACAGGCGCGATTTCAAGGCCGAGCCCGCGGAGGTCGAGAGGGCCAGGGCCTCGGCGGCGGCCAAGGAAGGCCTGGTATTTTTGGTGGACACATCCGGGGCCAAGGGCACCTGGGGCCGCAAGGACCCCGAGGCCGACCGCAAGGACGCCTCCGGCTGCGCGGGCTTCTCCAGGGCCGGGCGGCTTAGGTCCTGCCTGGAAAGGCTCATAGGCTACATCCCCGACTCGGGCATCCTGGTGGCCGTGAAACCCATAACCCTCCGGCAGGCCGACGGGGTCGTGGCCAAGGTGGTGAGGCCGGTCAAGGCCTTTTTCACCGGCGACGAGAGCGAGTATTCCGAGGCCAAGTCGGCCTACGGGCCCTCGGTCTATAACCGCCCCGACATGATGGCCAGGGTCAAAAGCCTCACGGTCAGCGAGAGGCCGGTCCCCATCAGCCCGGCCCTGGACGCCCTGAACGAGCTCGCGGCCATACCGGGGCGAAAGACGGTCATCCTCTACTCCGAGTTCGGCGAGCCCTCGGACGCCTCCAAGGCCATGTCGGCCCTGGGCAACCTCAAGGGCCAGTACGGGGGCTCGCTCAGGGTCTTCGCCGTCTACGGCGACGCGGACGACAAGGGCTGGGAACTGGCCGAGAACGTGGCCAAGACCGGCGGCACGGGCCAGGCTTGGAACGGCTGCAAACTCCTCTTCGACAACGCCTATTTCGAGAGCTTCGTTAAGACGATATTTAGCCGCTAAGCCCAAAGCCGCCGCCGGTTTTGGGCTTAAAAACGCCCCCGCGCTTCCATGGGACGGGCATTCCGGCGGGCGCCGAAAATATACCACGGTTTTCCCCCCGGCCGATCGGTAAACCCCGAAGGCGGGCGGGCGAGAAAAAAGGCCCAATCGGTGGGCCATTGCCTTTTTGAAGAACCACAAAATCCTAAAAGAAAACCCAAAAGACCCAAAATATTCTTACTTGGTTACGTTTGGGGCCATTATGGGAAAAACCAGAAAAAGTTGAGGCGACATGTCAGACTGCACCTACACCCGCGTGACCTTTTTTTCCGGCGAGTACGTCCCCCTCGAGATGCACAAGGCCCGCATGGTCCAACGAGTCCACCTGATCCCGGCCAGGGATAGGCTTGAGGTCCTGACCAGGACCGGCAACAATACCTTCCTCCTCCCCAACCGGGACGTCTTCCTGGACATGCTGACCGACAGCGGCGTGAACGCCATGAGCGAGGCCCAGTACGCCGCCATGCTCATGGCCGACGACAGCTACGCCGGCTCGGAGACCTTCTACCGGCTGGAGAAGACCATCCAGGACTTCTTCGGGCTGAGGTATTTCCTGCCGGCCCACCAGGGGCGGGCCTGCGAGAACATCCTGGCCAGCACCTACGTCTCCCCGGAAACCCCGACGGTCGTGACCAATTACCACTTCACGACCACAAAGGCCCACATACTCCTAAGGGGCGGGCGGATCGTGGAGGCCATAAGCGACGCGGGCCTCGAGACCGTGAGCGATCTGCCCTTCAAGGGCGACTACGACCTCGACAAGTTCGACGCCCTGGTCAAGGAGTCCGGCGGGCCCTCCAAAATCGCCTTCGTCCGCATCGAGGCCGGGACCAACCTCATCGGCGGCCAACCCGTCTCCCTGGACAACATGCGCAAGGTCTCGGCCTACTGCCGCAAAAACGGCCTCCGGCTCGTCTATGACGCCTCGCTCCTCGCCGACAACCTCTTTTTCATAAAAACCCGCGAGAAGGAGTGCCAGAACCGACCCCTCGACTCCCTGGTCAGGGAAATCGCCTCCCTCATGGACATAATCTACTTCTCGGGCCGCAAGCTCGGCTGCGCCCGCGGCGGCGGCATCTGCACCGACAGCAAGGCGGAGTACATGATCCTGCGCGACCTGGTCCCCCTCTACGAGGGCTTCCTGACCTACGGCGGCATGTCGGTCCGGGAGATGGAGGCCATGGCCGTGGGCATCAGGGAAACCCTGGACATCCACAACATCAGCCAGACGCCCCTTTTCGTCGAGGCCCTGGGCCTGGAGCTCGAGGCCAAAAACGTCCCCGTGGTCACCCCCTACGGCGGCCTTGGCTGCCACGTCGACGCCTCCCGCTTCATCCCCCACGTGCCCCAGGAACAATACCCCGCGGCGGCCCTCGGCTCGGCCATCTACCTCGTGAGCGGCGTCCGGGGCATGGAGAGGGGCACCCTCTCCGAGTCCCGCAACCCCGACGGCAGCGAGCACCTCTCCAACATGGAACTCGTCCGCCTGGCCGTGCCCAAACGCGTCTTCACCCACTCCCAGATCAAGTACGCCGCCGACCGCATCGGCTGGCTCCACCGCCACCGCGACATGATCGGCGGCCTGACCTTCGAGGACGAGCCCAAGACCCTGCGCTTTTTCCTTGGCCGCCTGAAGGCCATCGGCGACTGGCAGGAACGCCTCGTGGCCAAATACCTCGAGGACATGCCCTCCGGCCTCTAAATAACAAAAAAACCCCCCGCCCCAGGGCCGGGGGGTTTTTTCTTGCCTTTGCCTTACGCCTCCCAGGGCCGCCGGCCCAAGGCCCCATCCCTCCAACCCCCGGTCCCCGTTCGCCTAAAGCCGGGCCGTCGCGGCTTTGGCCCCGGGGTTATCCCAAGCTGTCAACTCGTCAGCGAAAAAGCCTTGAATTACCCATGAAACTTTGGCATGCGCAGGTCTTTGATAACATTTAAATATTATTATAACGATTCTAAAACTAGAATGTTAAAATAAAATTAAATGATAGTGCCTATCAATCCATGGTATCAAAACGAAAGACTTAAGAATGGTCTTGCAGTGAAAAATAATCAATATCAGGATTTATATTGTATAATTGTAAAAAAAATATCTTAAAAATTATTAAATTTATAAACAAAATATTATCGATGCAAATAAATAATTATTTTATAAATTTCGTGAAAAATATCCTTAGGGTACCAAAATATCATGTTGATGGGTGGAGTTTTACGAATTTTATTCACTTTTATATTTTGGTTTTGTCAACGACATTGCCATTAATTGCCATCAATTTGATAGCGACATGATAGCCCGTATGAACGCCCTTGGCAACCAAAAACCAACTTAACTCCCAATTTTAACGGTCGTTTTTACGAAAAAAAAGGGCGGGGCCAAACGATCGTTGGCCCCGCCCTTTCGATTCATGGGTTTTAGGTTATCGGGTGCGCCTTAGAACTCCACGCCCACGCCCGCCGAGGCCTTGTGGGTGCGGTAGCCATCGGTCACGTCCAGATCGTAGTTCACGAAGGCGTCGAAGGGCCCGCCGGTGTTCACTTTGACCCCGGTCCCGGCCTGGAAGGAATTGCCGTAGGCCCTGGCCCCGACTATCCTGGCCGTGTCATCCGAGCCGACGAAGCCCACGTTCATGGCGTAATCGGGCTTTTTGGCCGCGAAAGTGTAGCCCAGGCGGAGTTCCGGGGTTATGATGGCCGGGCCGGTGTTGAAGGTGCCGTTGACCTTGACCTGAAGGGGGATGTCCCACTGGTCCTCGGTTTTCCTCGCGTAGTGGTTGGCGACCGAGGAGGGCCAGTCGTTCGACCTGATGGTGTCGCGGAAACCTTCCTGCTTGTAGTGCAGGTACCTTACGCCGATGCTGGGGATGACCTGGACGTTGTTGGCCTGGATGACCGCCCCGCCCCTGACGCCGAACTGCCAGGAATGGATGGTGAATTCCCCGGTCTTTTTGCCGCTGGGGTAGAGATCGATATCGTACTCGTTTCCCGTGTTGGCATAACCGACGTTCGCGTCAAAGAAAACGTTGTTGGGCAACAGGTAGCTACCGTAGGCGCCGAAGCCGATGGTGGAGGTGTCCACGTGGGTCCGCGAATCCTTACCCCTCATCTCGCCCGCGGCGTAGGCCATGGAAACGCCTACCCTGAGGCCAGGCGCCGCGTCGACCTTGCGGTCGTAGCCAAGGGCCACCCCGCCGCCCGAATAATCGTACCCGTAAACATGGTTTCTGTTATCGGCCTCGGTCCAGACCCCGAAACCACCGGCCCAGACGCGGTTGGGCTCAACGCCCGTGCCCGCCGCCGGCGGCGTCAGCGTATCGAGCTCGATTTCCCTGATGCGATCCAAACGGTTAAACACGACGCCCTGGCTCTTGAGCACCGTCGTCGCCGCGACCGCGGCCACGTTAACCAGCGACTCGCCGATGAGCTGCCTCATGATCACGTCGGCCTGGGCCTGGGTGGCATAGACGCTGATTTCCGAGATTATGTCTTGCAAATCTTGGGCCAAGGCAACGTTATTCCCGCTGTTAGCTATCCTGTTCATGAGACTCAGGCCCGACCTCATGTTGGGCGTAAGGAAACCGGAGCCAAAAGCGTTTGACATGACCGACAGATGGGTGAGTTTCTCAG
>JAITKA010000081.1 GCA_031278635.1 Deltaproteobacteria bacterium
GCCATTTTGTACCTCATCAGAAGCCTTTCCATAAATTCAACGAATCACTGGCTATTTTCTAAAGTTACAAAACGTTTTGTAAGATACCAAATAATCTTTTAAAATTATCACCCACTAGAAAAATCATTGTAATATTTTCACAAGCCCTTGCTAAATCGAAAAAGATGATTACCTTCTTTCCAGAGACGAAGGGCCTCGTCTGTTTCTTGGTCACTTGAAACGCCCCCCGGGGCGCTTTTTTTGCCCTGAGGCCCAACCCAGCCAGCCCCGTCTCAAGGAACGCCTTGGATTGAATTTAAGCCAGGGGCTGGATTAACGAATCCCGCTTATTGGGATTCTATACATATGGTGACGGCGCCCGCGGCCCATCCCCCCAAAAAGGAAATGGTTCAATGTCGCGCAACAATAACAATTTTCAGGTCTTATTTTCCATGCCACCATTGGATAAAGATATGGAGTACGATCCCGCCTCGGAAAACGAATTATTCACCGTCCCGGAAAGCTTGAGGCTTTTGCCGATGGTGGAATTGAATTCCTTCCCGCGGCTGGTCTCCAGCATCGGGATCGAAGAGGCCAGAACGATAGCCTATTTAAACGAAGAAAAAAACGACCAAGTCCTGGCCCTCTTCGCCATCAAAAACTTTAAACTCGATCCCTTCAACATGACCAAGGAGGACTTCCATCCCGTCGGCGTCGCCGCCAAGATACTGGCCCTCGAGGAACCCGACACGGAAGGCGATCCAATTAAGGTCACAATCTTAGGCCTAAAGCGCATAACGATAAAGGAGATAGACTCACAAGGCCCCACGGTCAAGGTGAGCCCCGTGGAGGATTCCAACGAGCTGGACGATAGCCTGAGGCCCCTGATCCTGGAAGCCAAGCGTCTCTTCGCCGAGGCGATCATGCTTATCCCCGGCCAACCCTTAAACCTGTTTAAGATAAACAGGACCCTGGAAAACCAACCCTCGGTCCTGGCCGACCTCATAATGTCATCGCTCCCCCTGAAGCCGGACGTCAAGGCCGAGTTTCTCAAGATCGAGAACCTCAAGGCCCGCTACCACCGGCTCTTGGAATACCTGACCATCGAGGTGGCCAACCGCAAGGCCGGCCGGGCCATCAGCGCCAGGATGGAACTGAGCCTCGCCAGCCGGCAAAAAGAGATGCACCTCCGGGAGCAGCTAAAGGCCATCAGGGAAGAGCTTGGCGAAAACGACGAGACCAACGGCATCGCCGAGATCGTGCGGCGCCTGGACGAGGCGGGCCTGCCCGAGTCGGCCAGAGCTTCCGCCAACCGCGACATCCAGAGGCTTAAGCAGACCCCGCCCCACAGCGCCGAGTACTCGCAGATCAGAAACTACATGGACTGGCTGATCGAGCTCCCCTGGGCCAAAAAAAGCGAGGGCGAGACAGATCTGGCCAAGGCCCGCAAGATCCTCGATAGGGACCACCACGGCCTTGAGAAGGTCAAAAAGCGCATCCTGGAGTTCCTGGCCGTCCACAAGCTGACCGACAACCTCAAGGCCCCCATCCTCTGCCTCACGGGCCCCCCGGGCGTCGGCAAGACCTCCCTGGGCCGCTCCATAGCCGAGGCCACCGGTCGCAAGTTCCATAGGCTGTCCCTGGGCGGCATCCGGGACGAGGCCGAGATCAGGGGCCATCGCCGGACCTACGTCGGGGCCAACCCCGGACGCATCGTCTCAGGCCTTAGGAAGATCGGCGTGAACAACCCAGTTTTCCTCCTGGACGAGGTCGATAAAATGGGCCAGAGCCACGCGGGCGACCCGGCCGCGGCCCTCCTTGAGGTCCTGGACCCCGAACAAAACGATACCTTTACCGATAACTACCTGGAGATGCCCTTTGACCTCTCCAACGTCATGTTCGTCCTGACGGCCAACGTGGCCGAGAACATCCCGGCCGCCCTGAGGGACCGCCTTGAGATCATCGAGGTCACCGGCTACGCCGTCGAGGAAAAAATCGATATCGCCCAGCGCCACCTCTGGTCCAAGGAGCTCGAGCGTAACGGCCTGAGCGCCGACGAGGCCCGGATCGGCCCCGAGGAGATCCAGCGCCTGATCACCGGCTACACCTGGGAGGCCGGCTGCCGCGATCTGAGCCGCAAACTGGGCGCCCTGGCCCGTGGCCGGGCCATGGCCAAGGCCGAGGGTCTGGAAAAACCCCTTGACGTGAACCAGGACGAGATCAAAACCGTCCTGGGCCCCCCGACAAGGCGCCCCGAGGACAAAAGGGAAAAGGACCCCCAGATCGGCGTGGTGACGGGACTAGCCTGGACCGCCGCCGGCGGCGACATCATGTTCGTCGAGGCCGTGGCCATGCCCGGCAAAGGGAACCTCTCCCTTACCGGCCAGCTGGGTGACGTCATGAAAGAGTCGGCCCAGGCCGCCCTCTGCCTCGTCCGCTCCCGGGCCAGGGACTGGTTCCTCCGGGAATCCTGGTTTAAGGAAAACGATGTCCACATCCACCTGCCCCACGGGGCCATACCCAAGGACGGCCCCTCGGCCGGCGTCTCCCTGACCACGGCCATAGTCTCGCTCATTTCCGGCCAGAAGGTCCGCCCGGACGTGGCCATGACCGGCGAGATCACCCTCAGGGGCCTGGTCCTCCCCATTGGCGGGGTCAAGGAAAAGCTTCTTGCCGCCAAACGGGCCGGCATAACCACCGTCCTCATCCCCGAGGCCAACCTGGCCGAGGTCCAGCAGCTCAGCCCCTCGGTCACCCAGGGCCTCAGGATCCAAACTGTGGCCAACATGGACGACGTCCTGGAGCGGGCCCTCACGGCCCCCGACGGACTCTTCGTCCCAGGGGCCTACGAGCCGCCCTCCCTAAACGGGGACACGATCGACGCCTGGACCGCCGCCCTAAAGCATAGGGAGGCGACCCTCAAGACGAAAATACTCCCCCGCGACGAGGCCCGCCCCGAGCCCTCCAAGCTCAACGTGGCCTAATCGCCTTACCGGCCAAATCCCGGCCAAGCGGATTACATTCCCCTTGGCCCCGATTTGGCCCCAAACCAAGGGCCCCCAAAGCCCTTCCGAAAAAAAACCTTGACAACATGAGATTTTGATGTAGAATAATTCTCCGGTCAAAGACTGACACCTGGGGGCGAATAGGGTTCGACGGGGATAGTTGAGACCACAGTGGCAGGCCGAGCAACCCATTGTCTCGTTAATCCAAGGGAAAAAACTGAAAAGCAGACTCACACGAGTACGCTCTGGCTGCATAGCCAGCGTCTCCGGCGGCACGTGGCCCGCGGATCGTCGGAGGCGTAGCCAAATGGGCTGGTCATTAGGGGTTTCAAGCCGACCCTGGTGACAAGACAACTTGGTTTGATAGTCTCAAAGAAGCCCGTTTATCGGCGTCCGAGAGGCGAAAAGCTAAACGGTAAACTAAGCCTGTAGAAGCTTTGGGGTAAGATCTTCGGACGCGGGTTCAATTCCCGCCGCCTCCACCAACCGACCATTGACGCATCCTCATAAATCACCAAAAAGCCCTTGAAAACCAAGGGCTTTTTCATTTTCCCAATATTCAAACCTCTTCATATAATTCTTTACACGCTCGCAATTTTAAGGTAACCTGTTACCTAACCGGACCGAAAAGGGA
>JAITKA010000128.1 GCA_031278635.1 Deltaproteobacteria bacterium
GAACCATGACCTTCCGGTGATGGATGGTGGTCGGATTTTCCCCAAAACCGAGCCTCATGGTTTTGGGTAGGTCAGCGACAATCGTATACAATTACCCAAGAAGCTAACGGAAACGAAAGGATAGACTTAGAGAATTTTGTATCAAAGTAAAATTTATCGGCGTACCAAGGGTAAAAATGCTAGCAAAAAATGATTGCCTTTTTTCGTATCTAACTTGAAAACATAAATTAAAGTTATGAGTAAAAATATTATATCTTAAGAAGCTGGCGATTCTGGTTTCGGTCGGAATCTTATCTTATTATAGCCATGAACACCCGCAAATTACCGGAACGAAGGGATTTTTTAAATGAGCTGAATCATTGGCAAAAATAAAGTAGGGGTTGGTAATTATTGGCCGGGATTATTTTTTTGGATTGAAATCAAAGCGGGTCCGCGGCCAAACGGTGATTGCAAAACAAATAAGGCCAGTGAAATTTTCCCCATTGGGATCGCCGATGCCAATTTTTACCAAAACAAGGCTTTGGGATGTCGCCGATTTTTGGGTGGTCACTTAACGTCCTAGGCAGATAAAAGCTCATAAATATCTAAAAAAGGATACTTTAAAATTAAATGGCTTGCCTCTATGGGGACCATGAATCGTCTTTATTCCCCCTCCAATGGCTCTTTCGTGGTCCAGGTTTTAAAGGAGCCGGCATGGGTTTATGCCACCCCTTGAGACAGAGCCGCCCCTTTGGTTAAATGGTGACGGCGGGGGCCAAATTGACCACGGGAGCTTATGAAATTAATTTTGCGATAAAAATCCTAAGAAATCGGCAAAAATTCATTACCCAATCATTTGGGTTAATATTGGGCGATTTGGTTTTTTTCGTTTGTGGGGTTTATCATCATTTATGGCGAAAATAATTCCGACCTACGGAGATTACTGAGCCCACGAATTGGCCCATTTCAGGTGGCTTCAGGGAAGGGCGCCTTGCGGGTTCAGTGTCCGCCGGTCAGCTTTTGGTACAGGCCGGTCAATCCCGAAACGATAGCCCCCTCGTTTTGGCCTTTCCGGGGCTTTAACCCGTATAGTGCCATGACGGCGCGGTCAAGTTTTTCATGGGCCTCGAGGAGGGGCGGGGGAGTTTTTTGGGGATCGTACAAAGCGGCCAAGGTGCTCCCGGGGAACAGGGCCCTGGCCTCGAGGATGGTCCTGGCCAGGGCGGAGATTTCCTCGCGACGGGATGCGGTAGGGTCCGGCCAAGGGAAATTATTGTAGACCACGTCTTTCGAGTATCTGTAGTCTACCTCGATCCTGCCGCAAGTCGCGCGAACCCAGGCCATGTGGACGATTGAGGTCAGTATGGCAAAGTGATAGAGCGTGGCGCCGGGTATTATAAATACCGCATCGTTGGTTAATATTTCGGGAGAAACAAATCCAATGGGAATATATTTGCGACTTTCCGAGGAATGGCGCGGGACGATGATATATTCGCTGGCCGGTTGCCTTATTTCCTGGAAGAGCGTTGGGGTGGAGGCGCTTTGCCGGGTTTGTTTTTTCTGGCTCGCGAGCCTGAACAGGCGGACTTTCTCGACCCGTTCCATCACCGACGGCAGTTTGAGTAAATCGGAAGGGTCCGCATCGATGAGCCACAAACAGTACCGTTTTATGCCGTTTATGTATTCCCTGGCCCCGTAGACCTGCTTGATGTATTTTTGCGCCCCAGGTTCCCTCGTCAGGAGTTCCTCGCGGCCCTTGGCGTCCAGGAAGAAAAAGCCCCCGTCGGCGGGTTTGTTGCCGTAAACCATCCCCGGGACGGGGCATATGGCCTTGGATCGGCTCGCGAAAAAAACGTTCGGGCCATCGACGAGGTATGGGTTTATGTTTTGGGCGGGCATTTTTTTGTCGCCGTCGTAAATTATTTTCTCCCTGGGGGATTCGCGGGGGTTATCGCCGTCGCCCGCGCGGCCGAAGCCCACGATCACGCAGCGGACGGCGGCCTTTCCCTTGGCGGGGCTGGCCCATTTGAAGGGGCGGCGGGCGAAATCGATTTTCAGGCCGTGGTCCTCGAGGAGGGGCCTCCAGACGAAGGCGACCTGCTCCCCCTGGACGATCGAGCTCGTGGACACGAAGGCCGCCTGGATGCCCGTCCCCTCCATGAATTTGGCCGCCTTGTAATACCATGCGGCCACGTAGTCGATTTTCCCGGCTGAGGGGTAGGGGCTTCCGTCCGGGGCCCGGTAAACGGACAGGACGTCGGCTTTTTGGTCAGGGCTTTGGTTGGAATAGCCTAGGTACGGTGGATTCCCGAAAACGTACGAGAGTTCTTTCTTTGGGGCCACGGTTTCCCAGTCCATCCGCAAGGCGTTCCCATGGGCTATGTTGGGGCCGGGCGGCGCTGGGCGGGGGGCGTGGGGCAAACCGGGCAAGGCGGCCAAGGCCCGTAGATCCATCTGGCGGTCCATGAGCCACATCCCGAGGCGGGCTATCCGGCAGGGAAAATCATCGAGCTCGATGCCGCTGAACTGCCCCGCGTTGACCATTGGCCCCGGGGGAGGGGCAAAATGGGGCGGGCTCCCCGGATGGGGAAGTTTAAGGGCCTCAAGCTCGAGGGTGCGGAGCTCGCGGTAGGTGATTATGAGAAAATCCCCGGAGCCGCAGGCGGGGTCGAGGAATTTGAGGCGGGATATTTTTTCGCGGAAGCGGGCCAGGGCTTCGGGGTCGGCCTTTAGGGAGCCAAACTCCTCCCACAGTCCGTCCAAAAAGAGCGGCCGGATGACTTTGAGGATGTTTTCCTCGCTCGTGTAGTGGGCCCCCGTTTCGCGGCGAAGCCTCCGGCCCATGGCGCCCTGGAGGGAGGCGCCCAATATGGCCGGGCTTATGGCGGCCCAGTCGAGGCTGGCGCAATCGAGGAGGGTTCGCCGGGCGCTTGGGCCAAAATTCGCCGGCGGCAACGGGTCGGTGAATACGTCAAGGCTAACGTGACCGAAGGGCCGCGGCCCGTCGGGCAAAGGTGGGCGTTTTTCCGTGGCCCCGAAGGGCAAACGGAGCGTCCCGAACAGTTTGGACAGCCTTTCGGATAAATCCGAGCCGTCCGGCTTGGAGTTCTCGACGTAGGCCGCGAAGCCATGCCGGGGGAAGACGCCGAGGTCCCCGGCGAAGAGGCAAAAGATCAGTCGGGCCAGATAGGCCCCAAGGGCGCGGCCTTCGTAGCCATGGGCCGTCAGGGTGTCGCGCAACCGGGCTATTCGTTCGGCCGCCCGGGCGTTCTCGCCGCCGGGGTCGGGGGAAAGCGGGGCCGGGCCATGGCCGGTGATATCGAGGCCGGTGATATCGCGGCCGGCGATTTCGGCGAGGCTTGCGACGTTTTTAAAAAAATCGGACGTCTTGAACATATGCGCGTCTTTGATTGATAAATGATGCAAATAAATGTATGGGAAGCTGCTGACGGGAAAATATTTCGGGACTTGGCTTATGTTTAAATTTATAAATTAATTACCAAATAGATCCTACGGTGTAGGTAAGCTCGTTTCGCCTGGGGGTATCATCACCATCGGCGGCATGCCCGGCCAGAGGTAGCCGGCCCAGGCCTTTTTGGCCCGATCCTGGAAAGTCCCGGCCCCATCGGCGTTCACGCCGAGGGGGCCGGGAGATTTCCGGCCAATTTAACGTAAAGATACATTTCGTTGGTCGTGGGTATACAGAGCGATGGTTTTTTCGTTGGCGTTAGTCCCCTTGGGGAGATGGGCCCCCATCGCCCTGGGGGGGCGATGGGGGATAGACAATTGAATGCGACCGTATTAAAATCGTTTAGCGTGGAAAAAAAATCGGGTTTGGTTTCGTGGCCCGCGAAGGGTTACGCGGGAAGGCTTTAAATTAAACGCCGCCGATGGCGGCCGAGGTTAATCGCATGACCGTTAAGACCGGAAATCGCCGTGGGGCGAGGATAGGAGCGCTGATTGTGGCCCTGTTGGTCGTCTCGGCCTGGGGCTGGGGATGTGGCGAGGCCCAGGCGCAGCTCAGGCCATTGGGCCAGGGGACTGGGTACCCCATATTGAAGGACAAGGACTTTAGGTTTTTCCTCAAGGCCAGCGAGTATTTCGCGAAGTCGGGGCAAGGCGACCCGTCGGAGTTTTTGCGAAAGAACCGGGTGACGGAGGAGTACATGAACGCGGTGATGCTTAAGATCACCATGAACGCCAGGGCCAACCAGGGGACCGGGACCATGATGGCCGGGGGCGGCCCGGGCGACTCGCTCAGTTTCACCTCCTCCGAGGCCGCTTTGTATCGCAAATACGAGAAAAGGATCCTTAAGTACCTAAATTAGTGGACCCAATGGGTCTGGATTGGGGGGCCTGTATTGGGGCCCTTTTATTTTCGCGACCGAGCGGTCATTCCCCCTGGGGTGGCCGCTCGGGCGCTTCGGGCGGGGGCGCGTCGGCGGGGGCGAGGGGGAAATCGAAGCGGATGGTCCTGGGGGTGGCCAGGCGGTCGAACCGGACGACGTAGTTGGCCTCCCTGTCGTTTACGGCGAGTATCTCGCCCTGGCCCCATGAGGGATGGCGCACCCGTTGGCCCGGGGCGAGGCGGGGGCGGGAGGGGTCGTCATGGGCCTGGGCGTAATCGGCGGGCGGGGCGCCGGGGTCGTTCTCAAGGTCGAGGTTGGCGAGGCCCATCTCGAAGACGAAGCGGGAGGTGTGGGTGATGGAGTGCTCGTGGGCGAAGCCGGAGGAGTTGGAGAGGAAGAGCCTGTCCTGGGCGCGGGTCATGGCCACGTAGCAGAGGCGGCGCTCCTCGGCCATCCCGTCGGGGGTGAGGGCCTTGCGGCTGGGGAGGGAGCCCTCGGAGAGACCGACGAGGAAAGCGGCCTTGAACTCAAGGCCCTTGGCGGCGTGGATGGTCATGAGCTTGACCTTCCTGTCCTCGCTCCCGTTGTCGTTCTCGGTGAAGAGGGCCGCCTGGTTCAGGAAGTCCTCGAGGGTGGCCTCGGGGTCGGCGCCGAAATCGGCCACGGCGCGTTTGAGCTCGGCGGCGTTGTCGAGGCGTTCCTGGTCGCCCTGGAGGCGCAGGTAGGCCTCGTAGCCGGTGTCGTCCAGGAGTTTCTGGAAGAGGTCGATCAGGGGCGTTTGGCCGACCAGGGGCCGGAGGTTCTCGATGGCCCGGAGGTAGGCGGGGGCCCCGGTCTTGGCGAGGTAGGGGTGGGAGGCGAGGCGCTTGAGGGTTTGGTAGAGGCCGAGGTTTTGGGCGGCCGCGTGGTGGGCGATGAAGGCCAGGGTTTTTTTGCCGACCTTTCTGGAAGGTACCCGGATGGTTCGGCGAAAGGCCATGTCGTCGGCGGCCGTCAGCATCCTTAGGTAGGAGATCATGTCCTTTATCTCCCTCCGGCCGTAAAATGCCGTGCCGCTTAGGAGCTTGTAGGGGATCTTTGATTTGTAAAGCCTCTCCTCGAGGGCCCGGCTGAAGTGGTGGGCCCGGTAGATGACGGCCATGTCGTCGAGGGCCAGGCTGGAGGCCAGGAGGGCCTTTATCTTTGTGGCCACCCAGTTGGCCTCGGCGTAGGTGTCCTTGGCCCTGAAGAAGGTGGGTTTGGGGCCACCGGGCTTGAGGCATTTTTGGGAATAGGGCAGGCGATCGGGGTTATGGGCGATGAGGGACCCGGCCGCCTTTATTATGCCCTCGGTCGAGCGGTAATTGGTCGGGAGGCTCAGGCTCCCGCAGGGCTCGTGGGTCTCGGCGAAGTCCAGGAAGAGCCTCGCGTGGGAGCCCCGCCAGGTATAGATGGTCTGGTCGGGGTCCCCGACTATGAAAAGGTTCCGGTGGTAGCCGGAAAGGGTGTCCACAAGGGAGTACTGGCGTTTGCTCATGTCCTGGAACTCGTCGACCATGACGTATTGGAGCCTTTTTTGCCATTTTTGCCTGATGTCGGGGAAATTTTCCAGGATATAGGAGGCGAAGTTTATCAGGTCGTTGAAATCCAGGCCGAAGGATTGTTTTTGCTTGTGGAGGTACCTAAGGAATATGCCCTGGGCCCTGTCGCTGGTCATGGAGTAGTTTTCGCGGAGGGTTTCGTTGTTTAGTAGGTGTATGTTTTCGATGTAGCCGTAGGAGGTAAATTTTTTCACCTCTATTATCCCGTCAAGGGCGCTTTTGATGGTAAGATCTGACATCTTGAGGTCCATTTCCTCGAAGATTTGATCCATTATGTCCACCTGGTCGGTTTTGTCTAGGACGATGAAGTTTTTGGGGTAGCCGATGGCGTGGATGTCCTCCTTGAGGAGCTTGAGGCAGAAGGCGTGGATGGTCGAGATGTGGCCGAGGTCCAGGTCGCCCAGCCTCTCGCGGATCCTTTTTTTCATCTCGTTGGCCGCCTTGTTGGTGAAGGTGGCGCAGAGGACGTTGGCCGGGCTGACCCCGAGGGTATCCACCAGGTAGGCGTAGCGGCGGGTCAGGGTCCTGGTCTTGCCGGTGCCCGGGCCGGCTATGACCCTGACGGCGCCCTCGGTCGTGGTCACGGCGGCGATCTGCTCGGGGTTTAGGTCCTGGAGGTGGTCCATTTGGGGTTTCCGTCCGGGCGGGGCCCGGTTGGGGCCGGGCCCGGTGGGGCCGGCCCTCAATCGGGGAGGCTTTTGTCCTGGGAGTACTCGGTGCCCAGGCGCAGGCTCCGCCAGGCCCGCTCCAGCTGGCCGCCCAGGTAGAGGGCGTGGTAGGGGTCGGAAAAGGCCTTGTTTTTGGCCAGCCGCCAGCCTATCTCCGAGGGGGTTTTGCCGGAGTACTCGAAGAGGAGCTCGCCGTCGGGGGCGTGGTGGAAAACGACTATGAGGCCCTCGTCATGGTTGACGGCGATCCTGAAAAAGCCGTTGGGGTCGGTTTTCATCTTGAAGGCCCGGGCCTCCCGGGCCTCGATGACGGAGAGGACCTGGGGCAGGTCGGCGGGGTCGAGGGAGAGCGAGAGGGATATTACCGTGAGGCGCCCGGGGGTCAGAGAGTGGGTCTCGGTGCGGGCGGGGTCGGAGTTGGCCGCCTCGCAGACGCTTTTCAGGAGGCCCTGGAGGCCCACGCAGTTGACCGGCCAGGCCCTGGCCCCGTTGTGGGAGCGGAACTGGGCCGTGAGGTGGACCTTGTCATCCGTCTTCCGGAAAAATATCGAGACGAGGCAGGGGGAATCGTGGCCCTCGGGGTCGGCGTTGTTGTCCCACAGGGCCAGGTAGGCGTGCCGGGAGTCCCCGGCCCGGGCGAGGTCCCTGGCCGCCCAGTCCAGGAGGTCCACGTTGAAATAGCGCCTCATGCGGTTCCCGTAGGTGTAGGGCATCCCGTGGTCCAGGTCCGGGCTCAGGAGCTGGGCCTGGTACTCGGAGAGCTTCGTCTCGGAGACGTTCAGGAGGGCCCGGTCGTCGGCGGTGATGAGGAGGGGGTTTTCGATCACGGCCTTGAAATTCATGAGCTCGAGGCGCTCCTTGCCGTTGCGGAGCCTTACCGGGCGGCCGAAGCGGTGGAGCCGGGTCAGGATCTCGGCCCAGGCCTCGACTATGGTCGGCTCCTGGATCTGGTGGCCGAAGGGGTCGGAGGGGAAGAGATCGACCCTGGGCTTGGGCAGGGGGATGGCCGCGGGCCTTCCGGGGGGCGGCCCGGCGGGCCGGTAGGAGGCCAGGAAGGAGGAGATTTCGTCTATCACGGCATCGGTTATGGGCCCGGTCAGATCGAGGGCCCTGGGGGTCGTCAGGAGCATGTCGGGGAGGAGGAGGCTATCCATGGTGTAGGAGGCCCCCGGCCCCTCGATTACCAGCTTCTCGAGCTCCTCGGCCCGCCCGTCGTCGTAGACGTAGGGCTGTTTCTTGCCGGTCATGGTGACCTTGCCCCCGAGGAAGAGCTTCAGGTGATCGGATGCCCCGGAAAAATCCTTGCCGCAGAGGATCAGGGTGTCGATCTGCGGGTTATGGTGGACGTTCCGGAGCATGACGTTCAGGCCGCCCCCGTACAGGCCGCCGATCAGGGCTATGGGGCTCCCATCGGCAAGTAGCCCGGGCCTTTTCTCGGCTATCCGCCTGCGCAGGTATTCCACCGGCGTCCACAGCGAGCAGATGCCCACCGTGCCGCCCCGGTTTATGACTATGATGTTTTTGGCCTCGATGGCCAGGGTCAAAAGCATGTTAAGGCCTGCGGTCGGTGATACCGTCATGGGAAAAGGGCCCAAGGGCCCCCGCCCCCGGGCGCTAGCCCGAGGGCAGGAGGCGCTCCGAGGTCAGGCCCAGGAGGGCCCCGGCTATTTTTTTGGCCTCCTGGCCTTCGATGGACAGGCGCTCGTAGACCTCGAAGGATTCCCTGGCCACGCGGGCCCAGTCCTCGTCCCTTTCCCTGTTGACCGACTCGTAGGCCAGCTCGTAGTAGACCCTGGCCACCCCGTTCCGTTTAAGCTTCCCGATGCACCTGATGCAGGGCGAGAGGGTCGAGTACAGGGTCGAGCCCGGCAGGAGGTCGGCCACCCCGAAGCGGTGGGCGAGGTCGATGGCGTTCTCCTCGGCGTGGAGGCTGTGGCAGCCCGCCTGGAGCTTCAGATCGTCCGGGACGTTGTTGGCCCGCCTCGCGCAGTATATCCGCCCGTCCCGGCCAAGGTCCGTGCAGTGGGTGGCCCCCGGCGGGGCCCCGTTGTAGCCGGTCGCGAGGATGCGGTTGCCCACGGCTATGACGCAGCCGACGGGCCTTGACGAGCAGGTGGAACGGGTGCTCACGACCTTGGCTATGGCCATGAAGTACTGGTTCCAGTCGGGCCGGTCGATGAGGCGCCCCTCCAGGGGGCTGGGGATCGTGAATTCTGTCATCGGGACTTTCGGCGGGGAAGGGGCCGGTCAGCCTTGGCCCCTCGGCCCGCCGACGTTTTGGAAGGCCGAGTTGAAGTCGCGGTAAAGTTTCTTGTTGTCGGCCGTCCTGTGCCATTTTTTTATGTGGCCGGCCGGGATGGAGCCCCCCTCGAGGATCCGTACCTGGTCCCAGGGGGAGCCCCCGGGGATGGGGTAGGCGTAATAGGGGTACTCCGGGGGCAGGCCCTCGGCCAGGACGACCGTGGGCACCCTCCACTCCAGGCGGCCGGCGAAGAGCCGGTGCATGCCGTCGTTGACCACGTTCACCGTGGTCCCGTCGGCCTCGGGTATGGCCTCGACCACGGGCGGCAGGAGATCGATGGGATCGGGGCCCTGGTCGGTCCTGATGGTCAGGTAGCCCTGGAGGGCCAGGGGGTGGTGCCCGAATTCGTGGAGGTTCCATTCCAGGCACTGGACCCTCAGGAGGTTGTCGGTCAGGACGTATCTCTGGGCCGGCCGGAAAAGATCGTAGGGGAGGGGTTTTACCTCCAGCTTGGCCCTGGCGTAGGGCCTGGCCGAGCGGTCCTTGAGCATGCACACTTCCCGGAGGCGGGCCATGAGCTCGTCCGGGCCATGGCTTTCGACTTCGATAATTTTAAATGGCGTAAAGGTCATAAAAGCCTTGTTTCGTGGATGGTTATTGATATAATAACTATGCAAGAGCTGGGATGAAACTGGCAAGAAACTCGTAAGTGACAGAAATAATGGGTTTATCGCCTAGCTTAAAATAGAACGGAAACGACAGGGTTAGCCAACTGTCTTCCGTTTCCGGCCAGGCGGCCATCGGCCTGGGGGCTTTGTCGTCCCCAGGCATTATACCCAAAGCCGGGCCGGTTGCCTAGAATCGCCCCCCGCCCGGGGGCGGGGGGCGGTTTTCAGTTTTTTTTGATCGTGTTATACTTTGCCTAAGGACGGGCCGGGTTAGTCGCCTCGCCAGGGTCCTTTTTCCTGGGGCCGGTCTCGGGCCCCACGGGGAGCGCCGTGACGGACATCACAAGCTCGATTAAACTGGCCAACGGCCACCCCATGCCCAGGCTGGGCCTGGGGACGTGGCTCCTGAGCGGCCGGGAGGCCGTGGGCACGGCGGTCGGGGCCGCCCTGGAGGCCGGTTACCGGCGCCTGGACACGGCCTCGACCTACGGGAACGAGAGCGATCTGGGTGAGGCCCTGAGGGCCGCCCAGGCGCCCAGGGAGGGGTTTTTCGTGACCGGCAAGGCCTGGCTCGCCGAGCAGGGCCGTGGCCTCACCTTTGACGCCTGCCGCCGGAGCCTGGGGCGGCTGGGGCTCGATTACCTGGACCTCTACCTGCTGCACTGGCCCGTGGCCGAAAAAAGCCTCCGGGCCTGGGAGGACATGGAAAGGCTCCTCGCCGATGGCCTGGTCAGGGCCATCGGGGTCTCCAATTTCCAGAAGGCCCAGTTCGACGAGATAGTCAAGCTGGGCGGGACCAAGCCCATGGTCAACCAGGTGGAACTCCACCCCCTGATGACCCAGGAGGCCCTCTCGGGTCACTGCGGGCGGCAGGGGGCGGTCATAGAGGCCTACTCGCCCTTGGCCAGGGGCAAGCTCAAGAAAAACCAGGCCCTGACCAAAATAGGCCGCAAGCACGCCAAGACGGTGGCCCAGGTGATCCTGCGCTGGCACTTCCAGAGCGGGCGGGCCTTCATCCCCAAATCCTCGGACCCCGAAAGGGTCAGGGAAAACGCCGGGATATTCGATTTCGTCCTGAGCCCCGAGGAAATGGCCGTCATCGGCAAGCAAAACCAGAACAGGAGCGTCCTTAGCCCCAAATTCGTTTTCGACGGGGCCGGCTGGATAACCGGGGGCTACTGACGGGAGCCCCTATCGGCCTTTGTTGGAATAGGCCACGTAGCGCCCGCCGGAGGTCCTCTCCACCCGCAGGTCCATGTCAAAGGCCCGGCTGAGGCAGCCCGAGGTCAGGGTCCGCCCGATGGGCCCGGCCTCCATGGCCTCGCCTTTCCTTATGACGAGGGCCGAGGTCATGAACGGGGCGATCTCAAGGATGTTGTGGGTGGTCAGGATGATGGTCGGGGCCGTGGGCGATGCCGCAAGGTCGCTCAGGAGGTCCAGGAACAGCTCCCGCCCGCCCATGTCGAGGTTGCTCATGGGCTCGTCCAGGATCAGGAGGGCCGGCCCGGCCAGGGCCGCCCTGGCCAGGAGGGCCCTCTGGCGCTCCCCGGAGGAGAGGTGGGCGAAGGGCCTGTCCAGTAAACCCGAGAGCCCGAAATCCACGGCCAGGGCCTCGGCCCTCTCCACCATCGTGGGGTCCGGGTCGGTGTATAGACCCATGGAGGCCAGGTAGCCCGAGACGATGGTTTCCCTGACGCTGGTGTGGCCGGGCATGAGGTCGGCCACCGCCTGGGAGACCCAGCCGATTTCGGTCCTGAGCTTCCTTAGGTCGTAGCGGCCCAGGGTGTGCCCCAGGACCGTGACCTGGCCCTCGGTCGGCCACACGTAGCCGGTGACCGTCCGGAGGAGGAGGGTCTTCCCGGCCCCGTTGGGCCCCAACAGGGCCCAGTGCTGGCCCCGCTCGACCAGCCAGTTCACGTTATTGAGCAGCGTGTGGGGCCCCCTCTTCAGGACGACCCCGGACAGTTCGATGACCGGGCCAGACATGCCGTTTCCTACCATGGTTTATCCCGGGAACGAAGGTTCCCGGTGGAACGCCGCCGCCAGGGCGGCTTATTTGTTAAAAGCATAAGGATCTTCGAGATGCCCATAGTCGAGAGAGCCAAGGTTGGTGACGTCCCGGCCATCTACGGCTTACTGAGAAAACTCTCAACCCAAGGCCTGCTCCTCCCCAGGAGCTACGTGAACCTCTACGAGTCGCTCCAAACCTTCAAGGTGGCCAGGGTCCCCGGCGACCCCCCGGGCCTCGCCGGCATCGGCGCCCTGCAGGTCGCCTGGGAGGATCTGGCCGAGGTCAGGTCGCTGGCCGTTACCGACGAACTGAGGGGCCAGGGCCTGGGCCGCGATCTGACGGCGGCCCTGGAGGGGGAGGCCAGGGCCCTTGGCATCGGGCGCGTGTTCGTCCTCACCTACGTCCCGGGCTTTTTCGAGAAACTGGGCTACAGGGTGGTCAGCCTGGACACCCTGCCCCAAAAGATCTGGGCCGTCTGCTTTAACTGCGTCCATTACCCCAATTGCCAGGAGATAGCCCTGGTCAAAGATTTTTGAGGCTTTTTTATAACCCAAAGGGGCCGCGCTTAGAAGAGCCTGGGCTCGCTTTGCGGGAAAAGGTCCTTGATCTCGTCAATGGTGGGTAAGGAGGCCAGATCGTTTAGCTCGAAGGTTTCCAAAAACTTCTCGGTGGTCGAGTAGAGCATGGGCCGGCCCGGCAGGCCCTCGCGCCTCCCGGAAACCCGGATCAGTTCCTTGTCCAGAAGGGTCCTGACCATGGCCCCCGCGTCCACGCCCCGGATCTTGTCGATCTCGGCCCTCAGGACCGGCTGCCGGTAGGCCACCACGGCCAAGGTCTCCAGGGCCGCCTTCGAGAGCCTGGCCGGGGTGTTGCGCTTAAGCCTCAGGGCGTAGGGGGCCATGTCGATGATGGTCCTCATCTGGTAGCCGTCGGCCACCTCCCTTATGACGAAAGCCCTGTCCCCCCCCGAGTACTCGCCGTTCAGCCCCTCGATGACCCCTTTTATCTCGTCCAGGGCGATCGATTTGTCCTCCAAAAGCCCCGACAATTGCTCAAGGCTCAACGGCGCGTCGCTGACGAACAGGAGCCCCTCGATTATGGTCTTTAACTTAAGCATAGGCTTGCCCCCCGGGGGCCCCCCGGGGGCCGTCAGCGGTAATCCATGGCCTTGAGGTTGTCGGCGGCCGTGGGGTCGGCCAAAAAAAGCCTGGGCCCCAGGGGGTCCGGCCCGGGGTCCTGCCAGAGTCGCAAGAAACCGGTGCGGGCCAGTTCCAGGATGGCCAGGAAACACAGGGCCAGATCGAAATTGTCGTTCCTGGCCCGGGGCAGATCCTGGAAGTGGGCCGTCTTGTAGGCGATCATGAAGGCCCGGATCTTGCCGATTTTTTCCCCGATGGTAACCGTTTCCATGAAAAAGCTCAAGGTCGGCTCCTCCTTGCCCCTCTCCTCCAGGAGATACCGCCAGGCCTTGACCAACTCCAGGGCCGTGGATTTGGCCACCCTCTGCTCCGGCCTCGGGAGCGCCTGGCCGGGGGCCAGGTCCAGGGTCCCCAGGCCCTCGCCCCCGCGGGTGAAGACGTCCCGCTCCAGAAGCGGCATCGAGGCCAGGTTCTCGGCGGCCTGCCGGAAGGAGGCGTACTCCAGGAGGGGCTTGACCAGCTCCATCCTGGGGTCCTCGGCCGGCTGGTCGTCCTTTGTCTCCTCGGGCGCCGGCAGAAGCATCTTGGACTTGATGTGGGTCAGGGTGGCGGCCATTATCAGGAAGTCGCCCACCAAATCGAGGTTCAGGCTGTCCATGCGCTCAATGTACTCGATGTATTGGGCCGTGATGAGCGATATGGGTATGTCATAGATATCCACCTCGTTGATCTTGATGAGATGGAGCAGCAAATCCAACGGGCCTTGGTAGATATCCAGCCTCAGGTGGAGTTCCTCGTTACTTAATTCCATGGTTCACGATCCCAAAAGCGATCCCAGGGGCCCCGCAATCCGCCCCTTTTCCGGGTATGGTTTACCGGCGCCATGGCCCGTCAGGCCAGGAGCCTAAAGAACAGCCGTATGATCGAGGTCAGGATGTCCGGGAAAGGCCCCACCGCCACGAACAGGATCAGGCCTATCATGAAAAGCATCTGGTAACGGAGGCAAAAGATCACCACGTTCGCGGGCAAAAACATGGCGATCACGTTGAAACCGTCCAATGGCGGGATAGGGAGCAGGTTCAGGAAGGCGAAGGCGATGTTTATGACCACGCAATAGGTCATGAAGTTTATCAACGGGATTTTGATGCCCTGGGGGATGGCCCTGTCGAAGAAGTCCGCGTCGTAAAGGAGGAGCCAGAAGGCGGCGGTAAAGATGGCCGTCAAAACGATGTTGGCCATGGGCCCGGCCGCGGCCACCAAAGCCATGTCATGGTTGGCGTTCCTGAAATTCCTGGGGTTCACCGGCACCGGTTTGGCCCAGCCGATGAAGCCGGTGAGGATCATGACTATGGTGCCCAGGACGTCCAGGTGGGCTATGGGGTTCAGCGTGATCCGGCCCATGGCCTTGGCCGTGCCGTCGCCCCTCTTCCAGGCCAGCCAGGCGTGGGCGAACTCGTGCACCGTCAGGGCCAGGAGTATGGCCGGGATCCGGATGATCAGATCCGGGATATTGACACTGTTACCAAACAGCATATTTGTTCAAACCTACATGTAAATGTTTAAGTTTTAGCGTTAAAATAAATTTTAAAGACTATATACGATTTTTAGGCGAGGATCAAGCAAGAAATTTCACTCAATATCCGCCCGTTTCCATTTTATCCCCCGGCCCCCGGGCCAGGCCCCCGGCCCGGCCAATTCCACCAACACCAGCCCGCTCCCCGCCCTGGGCGGCAGCTCGATCCTCACGGCCGCGAACCCCCTCTCGGCGGCCCGCGCCGTCAGGTCGGCCAGCCTCGCCCTGGGCCAGCACATGGCCAGCCCGCCGCCCGGCTTCAGGAGCCTCCCGGCGGCCCCCAAAAACTCGCCCAGATCCCCCCGCGTCTCGTGCCGCCCCTCGTGCCGCCCCGGCCTGGGCCGGCCGCTCGAGCCCGCGGGATGGAAGGGCGGGTTGGCAAGGCAGTAGTCCAGCGGCCCGCCCAGGTCCCCCGGGCCCAAAAAGCGCCAGTCGGCCATGAGGGGCCTTATCTCCGGGCCCCCGGCCCCCCCGCGCCTTCTCGCGTTTTCCGCCAGCGACTCCCGGAAATCCTCCCCGGCCTCGATCAGATACAGGACCCCCAGCCCCCCCAGGCGGCCCTGGGCCAGGGCCTCGAGGCCCACCACCCCGCAGCCGGCCCCAAGGTCCGCCGCCCGCCCGGCCAGCCTCCTGGGGGCGAACCTGGCCAGGAGCACGCTGTCCTGGCTGAAACGGTAGCCGCCCTCGGGCTGCAGGTAATCGTTCTCCGCGACTTCGCCCACGGCCGCCCCTTTGCGCATCCCCGTCAAAGCCTGGCCAAAGGCCGCCTTTGGCCAGGCTTGGTCATGGTTAAGTTGGCCAAAAAAGCGCCCCTTGGCTTTCTTTTGGCCAATAAGGTTAGCTTTTTCGTTGATTTTACCGGCGCTTGCGCAGTTCTTTCCGGTGATTACGGCTAAATATCGTTAAATATCCCGCCCAACGGCTTCCTTTCCCGGCCCCGCCCGAAAAGCCTTTCGCGGGTAGGTAGTTGCCAAATCGCCACCAATATGGCATAGTCAAGCGAAGGACACCGAAAGGCATCACCGGAATCGACCGAGGGCCATGGGAGGCTAATCCCTTCCGTTTACCCAACCGACCCCAGACGTTATGGGCTTTGAGGTATCAAAGGACCACCAAACGCACCAACCGTCCCCAATTTAACCAAACCGGTAAGACGGTCGTGCCCCTCCGCCTTCCCCGGGCGGCCCGGGCCGGTTTGTGCTATCATTACCCTTTCCCCGTCCCGCCATCGACCCCGGAGGGCGGCCGGTTCGCCCGCCCCATTATACATTTTTTTTAAGGCCAACATGTCCAAAGACAAATTCATCGGCGATATCAAACTCCTCCCCAGCGGGAGCAAGGTTTGCTCGACTTTCCTGGTTTCCGAGGTTTTTAAGGGAACGACCAAAAGGGGTTCCGAATACCTCTCCGTCACCCTCTCCGACCGGGGCGGCTCCCTCAAGGCCAAGATCTGGGACGTCTCCCCGGAAACGGCCGGGCTCGTGACCCAGGGGGCCGTCCTCGAGTTCGAGGGCTCCCTCGACTTTTACGACAACAACCCCCAGCTGATCGTCTCCTCGGCCCGGACGCCCCAGTCATACGACATGACCGATTTCCTCAAGGCCTCGGACTACCCGCTTGAGGCCATGAGGGCCGAGCTCATGTCCCTGGCCGATTCCATCGGCGACGACGACCTGCGCTCCCTGGTCAAGGCCACCCTCGACCGGCCCGAGGCCAAGGACTTTTTCACCTGGCCGGGGGCCAAGATCATCCACCACGCCTACGTGGGCGGCCTCCTGGAGCACAGCCTTTACGTGGCCCGCCTCGCCAAACGGATCGCCCGGCTCTACCAACGTGAGCTGAACGGCGATCTCCTCCTGGCCGGGGCCATCCTCCACGACGTGGGCAAATGCTGGGAGTTTTCCGTCTCCCCCGCCACCGACTACACCGCCCGCGGCCGCCTCATGGGACACCTGACCATGGGGACCCTCTTCCTGGAACTGGTGGCCGACAGCCTGCCCAACTTCCCCACCGACAAACTCCTGCTGATGCAGCACATGATCCTGGCCCACCACGGCTCCCACGACAAGGGCTCCCCCGTGACCCCCAAGGTCCTCGAGGCCACGGTCCTCCACTACCTCGACGAACTGGACGCCCGCGTCAACCACATAAGCCGCCTCATCCGCGAGGAGACGGCCGGCGTCGACTGGGCCATGACCAACTACGATAGGTTTTCCGAATCCTTCTTCATCTCCACCCCCAGATGGCCCGGCCAGGAAAAACCCCCCGCCAAGCCCAAGGCCAAGGAACCCCGCGAGCGGGCCCCCAAGCCCGAGAGCCCCCCGGCCTTCGACTGGTCCATGATAAGCGTCGCCCCCAAGGATCCACCCCCAGCCACCGCGCCCCAGCCCGAGCCCGCCCCCCCCGGGCCGGCCCCGGACCCGGGGCCCGAACCCGCCCCTGCCGGGCCGGCACGGCTGACCGCCGGGCCACCCCCGCTTCCCCCGAGCGAGCCGGCACAGCTAACCGCCGGGCCGCCCCCGCTTCCCCCGGCCGAGCCGGTAGAGCTGACCGCCGGGCCGCCCCCGCTCCCCCCGAGCGAGCCGGTAGGGCTAACCGCCGGGCCGCCCCCGCTCCCCCCGGCCGGGTCGGTAAAGCTAACCGCCGGGCCACCCCCGCTTCCCCCGGGCGAGCCGGGACCGATCTTCGTTGGCCCGCCCCCGCCCCCCCACAGCGAGCCGGAACCGGCGGGGCCGGGCCCGGACGGGACGGCCCCGCTCCCCCCGAGCGAGCCGGAACCGGAAGGGCCGGTCCCGGACGGGACGGCCCCGCCCGAGGCCGACGGCGAGGCCCCGGCCAGGGAACGGCCCGCCCGCCCCCGCCAGAAAAAGCCAAGCGAGCCCAAGGCCGCGGAGCCCGAGGCCGATCCCAAATCGGATCCCAAGGGTAGGCTTTTCTGATGCCCTGGGGACTGATAGGCCAGGAACGGCCCCTTACGGTCTTGACCGACATGCTCCGAAAACAGCGCCTGCCCCACGGCCTTTTGTTCCACGGGCCCCTGGGGACGGGAAAGTACTCCCTCGCCCTGGCCCTGGCCCAGGCCCTGAACTGCGAGAATCCCGGGCCGGACATGTCGCCCTGCCGCAAATGCCGTAGCTGCGGCAAAATAGCCGAGGGGGCCCACCCCGACGTGATTACCCTGACCCCCAAGGGCAAGCTCAACATCATACCCATAGAGTACGTGAGGGAACTAAGGGAAGCCCTGAGCTTCCAGGCCTACGAGGGCAAATACAAGGTGGCCATAATAAGGGACGCCCATCGCTTCAGGGATGACGCGGGCGGGGCCCTGCTTAAGACCCTGGAGGAGCCCACCCCCGACACGGTTTTGATCCTGACCGCCGAGTCCCCGTCCAGGGTCCTGGAAACCCTGGTCTCCCGCTGCGTCAGGCTGAAACTGTCGCCCCTCTCCAGGACCCAGATCATGGGGGCCCTGAGCCAGAAGGGCTTCGAGCTCAAAGCCTCTTGCGTCCTGGCCGGCCTTTCCGGCGGGGCCCTGGGGGTGGCCCTGGGCCTCGATTCCGAGACGACCCTGTCCATCTGGGGCCACGTGGATCGCCTCCTCGGCATCCCCGAGCGGGCCAAATTCCTCAAGGCCGCCATCGACTGGACCAACCAAATCGCGGCCGAGGTGGACAAGATCACCAAGGCCGAGGACGATCCCAGGGCCAAGGCCAATTTCCTGGGCCTGATCCAGAATTCCATCAGGCTTTGGTGGCGCGACGTGACCGCCCTCGCGGCCACGGCCGATTCGGCCTTTTTGCTTGGCCCCCCGCCCTCCGCCGCCCAGAAAACCTGGTCCAGGAAGGTGACGGCCCGCATGGTCGGGGGACTGGAAACTTCCATGGCCAAGCTTTCCGATGGCCTCAACCGATCCATGCGGGCGGCCCTTTTGTTTGAGAACTACTGGTTAGACGTGCTAGAATACTTTTAAATTTTCGGTGCCAGGAAACCGGCTGGGCTACTTTCGTGCCTAACCCATGCCTTCGGGTATACCCCCTAGACGGAACGTGACCGTTTTTCCCAACCAAAAAATTTTTTTTTGCGGACTCATATTTCATGTAATTATGTTAATTTTTTATAATTTATAATAGACTCTAAATTTTTGATGTTTTTTCGCTTATCGGCCACATTTAAGCGATAAAATACTTCTTAAAATCCAGAACGTCTTTAAACTAATATACAGGCGATGGATAGAACGATGAAGTTATCAAAAATGAGCTCTTAAGGTTCTTTGGAGCTTTTATAGGTCCATAGAACCATCCATTATGGAGCGTCCATGGCCTCTAACTCTGATAGGAATCATGAAAGGGTCTCTAAGGATAAAAGTTCCGACACCCATCGGCATAACCACAAAATAAAGGTCGACGACGGCGTCAGGAGCTACGAGCTCCCCGCCCAGCGGACCGTCCACGTGCGCATGCGCTACGGCGGCCGCATCCAGGTTTTCGATTGCGCCGACATGGATCTCGACATAGGCGATTGGGTGGTGATAAAAGACTTTGACGTCCTTAGGATGGGACTTGTGACCACCAAGCCCATCATCTGGCCGGCCAACCAACAGTCGCGGCAGGTCTTTTTGCCCTCCGAAAGGCTCCTCATCAGGCTGGCCACCCCGGAGGATCTATCCAAGCAGGCCGAGAATCAGCTAATCGAGAGGGAAGGTCTAGAATACTGCCAAACTTGCATTAACAATCAGAATTTGATCATGAAATTAGTGGCCGTTGAGGTCACCTTTGATAACTTTAAGACTATATTCTATTATACGGCGGAGGACCGGGTCGATTTCAGGCAGCTGGTAAAGGAACTGGTCAGCCGCTTCAGGACCCGCATAGAGATGCGCCAGATAGGCGTCCGCAACGAGGCCCTGATGCTCGGCGGCATGGGCGTCTGCGGCCGGCCCTTCTGCTGCTCCGGCTTTTTGACCAACTTCACCCCCGTCTCGGTCAGGATGGCCAAGGAACAGAACCTCAACCTAAACACCGTCAAGATAAGCGGCGTCTGCGGCCGCCTCATGTGCTGCCTGGCCTTCGAGAACTTCACCGTCGATGTCACCAGGCACGACGATGACGCCCCCGAGACCCTCGAGGCCCTGCGAAAGGCGCCCAAGTGGCCCCACGAGCCCCGCCCCCCGGTCTGGCCCGACCCATCCCAGGCCATAACCGGGATAGACGCCAAGGCCGCGGCCGAGGCGGCGGCCAAGATAAAACAGGACGCCGAGCCCAAGCCCCCGCCCGACCTTCTGGCCGAAATCAAGGCCGGGGTCGATGCCGAGGCGACCGAGGCCCAGGCCCTGGCCAAGGAAATCTCAGCCGAGGTAAACCGCGAGACCCAGGCGAGGCTACTGGACGAAGTCCGCCTGGCCGTGGAAGCCCAGATCGGTCAGGACCAGCCCGCCTCGCCCGATCCGGTTGACACCTCGCCCCCGGACGAGGCCCCAACCGGGTTAGACGCCGAGGCGGCCGCCGGGATAGAACCGGACCCCGAGCCCACGGCCTCGCCGGACCTGGCGGCCGAAATCCAAGCCGTGGCCAATGCCGAGGCGACCGGGGCCGAGTCCTTGGCCGAGGAAATCTCAGCCGAGGTAAGCGCCGAGGCGGCAGCCGGGACAGAACCGGACCCCGAGCCCACGGCACCACAGGACCTGGTGGCCGAAATCCAAGCCGGGGCCGATGCCGAGGCGACCGGGGCCGCCCGGATCGGTCAGGAGCAGCCCGGTTCGCCCGAACCGGCAGGGGCCTTACCCCCAGCCGAGGCCATAACCGGGGTAGACGCCGAGGCGGCAGCCGGGATAGAACCGGACCCCGAGCCCACGGCACCACAGGACCTGGTGGCCGAAATCCAAGCCGGGGCCGATGCCGAGGCGACCGAGCCCCAGGAAACACAGATCGGTCACGACCAGCCCGGTTCGCCCGAACCGGCAGGGGCCTCGCTCGCGGCCGAGGCCCAGGCCTTGCCCTGGGAAATCTCAGCCGAGGTAAACAGCGAGACCCAGGAGAGGCTACCCGCCGAAGTCCCCCAGGCCGTGGACGACCAAATCGGCCAGGACCAGCCCGGCCCGCCCGAACCATTAGTGCCCTCGCCCACATCCCAGGCCACCCTGGCGCCGGCTCCCCCCGACCCTGGCCCAGCCGAATCGCCTGGCCAGCTGGATGTCCCTAATCCCGACGGCGAGTCGTGACCGCTTTCTGGGGGGCCATTGGGCCTCGCCGCCTCAGCCGACGGGGCGATATTATCCGGGTATGGCAAACGGGGCAAAGTTACCCATACGAGTCAACGGGGCTGAAACCCTCTAACCAATGGCCCAGAGGCAAAATTATCTATACAAAATTTTCGGTTCGCAAATATCTGGGCTTGGGACCTTGGTCAAAATAATCGCTTCAAAACAACCGGGGCGGAATTTTCCGGGTATGGCAAACCGGGCAAGGTTACCCATACAAAATTTTCGGTCAGCTATTATCTTGGCTGGGGAGCCTGGCCAAATTAATCGCCGCGAAACAGCCGGGGCGGAATTTTCCGGGTATGGCAAACGGTGCAAGATTACCCATACAAAATTTTCGGTCAGCTATTATCTTGGCTGGGGACCTTGGTCAAAATAATCGCTTCAAAACAACCGGGGCGAAATTATCCGTGTATGGCAAACGGTGCAAGATTACCCATACGAGCCCACGGGCCTAAAACCTTCTAACCAAGGCCACAGAGGCAAAATTATCTATACAAAATTTTC
>JAITKA010000157.1 GCA_031278635.1 Deltaproteobacteria bacterium
CCGTCAGGACGTGCCAGATAGGCTCGCATCCATTACGTAGGGGCTGATGTCAAAGCCAGGCGTGACCCCGGCTCTCGGCAATGCGTCAGGATTCATGGTAACGATGTATTGGAAGCCGAGTGTTTTTGCCCTTTCGGCGCTCAATTGGAGAGCCTTCGCTAGTTGCCTCTCGTCAACCCCGGCAAACAGGTGACCGTCATGGATCAGGAAACCTGGGCCACGGCCATTTTTCAAGCTAATCTCAGTCAGCATGAGTCGGATTAAGTCATCGTCCATATCAATCGCCCCGATTATGTAGAGCAGATCCAACGTAAGGACAAACCACCGGTATGAGAGGGGCGCCTTGGGCCCTAACGGCGAGTGGCGAAGGCGAATCTCGTCCCACGGACCGGACACGGCCATCGGTTTCTTGAGTATATCGAGAACGTCCGCCCCAACGCCCATAAGGGAGCGCCCATAAGGGAGCGCTCGGGAGGGAGATGCGGCGTGGGCAGTATCATGGTCTCTCACATGTTAGGGCTCGATGGAAATGCCATCGGTTTGGGCACCATGGAAATAACCTCGTGGGGATTCCTTCCTATGGCTATGGTTAGAGCGGATTGAGCGGTTCCTGCTTAAACTATTTTTGCGAAAGTTACGCAAAGGCTTTACATCGAAGGCTTATAGTGGAAAGAAAATTTCGGTAGACGTATTTGGGCATGAAGCGGGCTTAAGGGAACTATCGAGCCGATACTCGTGGGTTGTGGATATGGTCAGGGTATTTTTGTCGCGGCGGTAAAAGATTGGGTTACAAAGCGTGGACACTTCTATGGAGCGTTTGTTTAAAATCTGATTGGCATACCATTCGCTAGCGTTCGATGGTTAGTATAAGCAAGGAGGCTTGGCGGACATTTCTATTGGTGGGTTATGAAAAGGACATATTGTGCGAAGCGATGAATTGTGCACGTATCGCTTTGCGCTTAAATCATTACCAATAATTTGCTTGGCTATGCGAGAAAGGGAAAACGGAGGTTTCTATTGTCAGCTTTATGGCTTGATCGGGAATCTCTAAGGTGGAGGGGGGCTGACGTTCTAGCGTAGACTGAGAATCTGGGGGTTAGCTAGCGTTTTTAAATTATTTTACATTTCATCAAATGGCATATCGTGATTACTTATATTATCAAATGAATTATCTGAATTCAAGCTTTTTGGTGAAAAGCTAAAATAAGCGAACAAATCAAAATGCTGCAAAATAGATGCCTGTTTATGAGTTTTATGAATATTGGCTCAGCTCTAAAGCGATTTAAGGCAATCGCAAGTATTGTTTTGCGAACTAGTTGTTACTCAAATTAATATATATCAAGTTAGCATATAAATTAATATTTTGGCAAATTTGGGGTAATTATGCCTTAAGGCACGATGGGCCATTTAAAGGCGGCCAAAAACCGGGGCGGGGCGAGCCACCGAGAGGAAGTGGGGGAGCCCGGTTTGTGGGGAGACGAGAAAATATTTCCGGGTGAATTTGAGAAGTACCGTGAAATTAAGCTAAACCGAATTGATTTTAATTGGCATGTCGATTGCTACAGTGAATCTCGGATGGCCGGACCCTGGTTGGGAACCGGCAGCCAGAAAGTTTAAATAGCCGCCTTAAGGGGCGGTCGCGGCCACGAAATCGAAGGAGATTACGATGAAAAAGCAAAGAGCGATTATAAGCGTACTGACTGTCATGGCGGCCATTATTGCCGTCGGCTGCGGCCCAAAGCTTAATCAGCCCTCGTCGTTAAATAACCAGGAGGCGGCGCTTTTAAACCCTCCCGTCCAGACCTACCCGAACCCGGCGCTGAAAACCGAGGGCTCGCTTTTTAACGAGGACTCAAGGCCCGACTTCTTCGCCGACGTCAAGGCCAGAAGGGTCGGGGACATCATAACCATTAATATAGTCGAAACCAGCAGGGCCAGTAAGTCGGCGGCGACATCGACGGGCCGCTCGAGCTCGCTTAACGCCTCCGTGGATAGCCTGTTTGGCCTTGAGGCCCCCGGCAAGCTCCCCACCCCGCTCGGGCTCGACATTACCAAAGGCGTGGGCGGGAGCTCGTCGAGCTCGTTCTCGGCCAACGGCTCGACCAACCGAAACGAGAACATCACGGCCAAGATCTCGGCCCGCATCATCCAGGTCCTGCCTAACGACAACCTGGTCGTAAGGGGCTCCCAGGAGATAATGGTCAATAACGAAAAGCAGTACATAACCGTCCAGGGGGTCATCAGGCCGGCGGACGTGGCCACCGACAACTCGATACTGTCGACCTATCTGGCCGACGCCAGGATCGAGTACACCGGCAAGGGCGACGTCAGCAGCAAGCAGCGTGAGGGCTGGCTGACACGGGCCCTGGATAAGATTTGGCCCTTCTAAGCCTAATGGCAGGGCCTAACAAAAAACCTAAACCTCGCGACCGGGCCCTTGGATGGGTTCGGTCGCGTCTAAATAGAATCATGTTCGAGGTAAGACAATGAAAGCAAAGAGCTCGCCGGAGGTGGTCGTAAAGCCAGGCCTCAAGCTAATCGTCCTTTTGGCCCTAACGCTAATCCTGTTACAGTTCGTGACTTTTCCCAGTAAGGGTCCAAGCGTCCAGGACCCGGCGGCCTTCGAGGAGATCGCCGGGGACAGGCTGGCCAGTTGCCCGGAAAAGGCCCCCGTGGATCAAGCCGGGCCCGGGCCGGTTAACTAAAAAAAGGAGAGCGGCCCCATGGCGCGAAATCGCTTTTACGTTTTTCTGGGCATGCTGGCACTGGCGGGCGCCATGGCCTTGGCCTGGCCCGTGCCGGCCGAGGCCATCAGGCTCAAGGAACTGGCCACCTTCGAGGGCGTCAGGGTCAACCAGATTACCGGCTACGGGCTGGTTGTGGGCCTAAACGGCACAGGGGACAAGGACCAGACGGGTTTCACCCGCCAGAGCCTCTCGAACATGCTTAAACGCATGGACGTGACCGTGGCCCCTACGGCCCTTAAGGTCAAAAACGTCGCGGCCGTCATGGTAACCGCGGACCTTCCGGCCTTCGTTAAGCCAGGGACCCGCATCGACGTTTTGGTCTCGTCGTTGGGGGACGCCACCTCCCTTCAGGGCGGAACGCTTCTGTTGACCGCCCTCCGGGGCCTAGACGACCAGATATACTCCATCGCCCAGGGGCCACTTTCGGTCGGCGGCTTCGCCATCACCGGCCAGGCGGCCACGGTGCAGAGAAACCACCCAACGGTGGGAAGGATCGTCCAAGGGGGAACCGTCGAGAGGGAAGTGCCCATCCGTTGGCAGGGTAAGGAATCCATGACCGTAAAGCTCCACCAGCCGGACTTCACCACGGCCTCAAGGGTGGCCGAGTCCATCAACGAGGTCCTGCCCGGGGCCGGGGCGAGGCCCATCGACGCCGCCACGGTGGAATTAAGCGTTCCCATGAATTACAGGGAAAATTTGGCCGTGATGGTGGCCGAGCTGGAAAACGTCTCGGTCGAGCCCGATGCCATCGGGAAAGTCATCATTAACGAGCGCACGGGCTCTGTCGTGGTCGGGGAGAACGTGAAGCTCTCGACCGTGGCCGTGGCCCACGGGAACCTCTCCATCCAGATCAGGGAAGGCCAGAACGTGAGCCAGCCCGACCCCTTCTCCCCCGGGGAGACGGTGGTCACCCCGGAGACGGACGTAAACGTCGAGGAGGGGGCCGATAACCTCCTCCTGATCGAGCGCTCGACCAACATAAACGACGTGGTCAAGGCCCTGAACGCCATCGGCGTCACCCCAAGGGATTTGATCACCATCTTTCAGCTGATCCAAGCCGCCGGGGCCCTCCACGGCGAGCTGGAAATAATTTAGTCCCATGTCCGGCGCCATCTACGACATTCCGGGCCACTCGGTCCCCAAGGAAGCCTTCGAGGCCCAAAAATCCGTTAGCTACTCGGCGAACGCCCGGGCGGCGGGCGGCCGGGCCGCCGGTCGCCAGCCGGTGGCCGTCTTCACGGTCGAGGAGTTCAAGAAAGGCGTGAACATCGGGACCGGCGGGAGCCAAGGCGAAAGCGCGGCCGGGGCCGAGGCCAAGGCCGAGGGCCAGGCAGGGATAAGCCTGAGGGATCCATCGAGCGGGAAGCTCGCCGAGATGATGGCCGATCTGCCCGAGGGGGCCTACGGGCGGCGCTACAGGCCGCTGGATAACGGCAAGCTGGCCGACGCCAGCCAGAGGCTAAACGGCCTCTCCGAGGAAGAAAAGATCGGGAAGCTTAAGCAAATCAAGGAATCGGCCGAGGAATACGAGGGATTTTTGATAGCCGAGATGATCAAAAACATGCGCCAGTCGCCCTTCGTCAAGACGGCCGGCAGCGACACCTACAGCGAGATAGCCGAAAAGCCCTTCACCGCCGCCCTGACCAAGGCCGGGGGTCTGGGCCTCTCCCAGACCATCGTAACCCAGGTCGCCGCCCAGGAAGGCCTGGGCGACGTTCTCGCCAGCCACCCCGAGGTCATGGGACCCAACTGGCGCCAGCGCCTGGCCCCCAGCCAGATGCCCAAGGCCGCCCCCAAGCTGGGCTTTAAGCCCCAGGCCGGGGCCGGAGGCGGGGCCGGGGCCGGCGAGGCCGGACAGGCCGATGGCGGCGTAGGGGCCACGCAGGAAGAATAACCGTAAACACCGCCCCCCGGGCGCGAAAGCGAACGGGGGGAAGAGGCCAGACCATGGACTTAACCATCATCCAAAACCTAGCCGACCAACTGGACATCCACCTGGATCGTTACCAGAAACTGATCGATTTCCTCAACCAGGAACGCCACTGCCTTTTGGGCCTGGACCTTGACGGTTTGCTGAAGATCAGCCAAAGCAAGGAAGCCGTGGCCATAGGCATCAGGGAAAGCATCGAGAGGCTGACGGAAAGCGTGACCCAGGCCGGTTTGATGCTGGGCCTCCCGGAGGGCCAGACCCCGACGCTGGCCGAGGTGGCCGCCCACTGCCCCAAGCCCTTCGACAACCGCATCAACGACGGGGCCATTAAATTGGCTAGGCTCAAGAACGTTATCGCCATGGAAAACGACGCCAACCGCAACTTCATCGAGTACTCGCTGGGACTGATCAACGAATCCCTGAACGTTTTGACCGGGGCCGATCAAGTCAAGGCGGACGGTTACCGCAAGGACGGGAGAAAGGACACGAGCTTGAAGAAAGCCCTGCCGGCCAAGCTCTCCAAGGAGGTCTGAGATGGGCATCTCCTCGTCGATGTACGTGGCCCTGACCGGGATGCGCATGGCCCAGGCGGCCATGGAGGTCTCCAGCAACAACATCGCCAACGTCAACACGCCCGGCTACTCCCGCCAGCGGATAAACCTGGCCACCCTCCCTACCCTGACCTCAAGCTGGGGCCAGATGGGGTTGGGCGTGGACGCCAACAACATAGTCCGCTACAACGACCAGTTCCTGACCAGAAGCGTCATCATGACCGGCTCTACCCTTGGCCACAACGTGACCATGAAAAGCTCAATGGATAACCTTGAGCTTTTCTTCAACGAGAGTAACGGCAACGGCATCAACCAGGCCATGAACGACTTTTTCAACAGCTTCTCGCAACTGGCCGACGAGGCCAGCAACAAGCCCTACCGCGAGGAGCTCATCGAGTACGCCCAGAGCCTGGCCTCCCAGCTGGCCCTAAGGCGCGACGAGATGGACACGCTTAGGACCGACACCAACAAGCGCATTGCCGACGGGGTGGATGCGGTCAATAAGCTTATGACGGAAATAGCCGCCCTGAACGAGGAGATCACAGTCTACGAGGACCCGACCCTAAACAGGCAGGCCAACGATCTTAGGGACACCAGGGAAGAGCTGACCCGCCAGCTGGCCGAGTACATGAACATCGACTATTATGAGGATCCACACGACGGCCAGTGGACCATAACCTCAAAAAAGGGCATCCCCCTTGTCCTCAAAAACAAAACCTTCCCGCTCGTCACCAATACCGACAGTAACGGCGACGTGACCGTCCACACCACCCACAACCAATACTGGATGGAGGACATATCCGGGAGCATAACCGAGGGGGCCATCGGCGGCTATATCGAGTTCAGGGAAGACGTCCTTCTGGAGTATTACAAGCAGTACGATTCCTTCGTCGACGCCCTCATTTTCAACGTGAACGACCAACACGCCCAGGGCGCCGGGCAGGCCCTCTTTACCGAGGCCGTGGCCACGACCAAGGTCTCGAACCGCGCCTCCGTCGAGATAAGCTTCCCCGGGGACGATAACGACATAAGGATAAGCTCGCTGGTGCCGCACCTGGCCTCCAAGGAGCCCTACGACGATTTTTACTCGGACCCGGAAAATATCGAGATCCGCTTCGAGAAGGCCCAGACCGTGACCTCGGAGATCACCTCCACGGTCAAGTTTAACGACGACCCCGACCGCATGAAATGGGAGATAACCGTGGTCCTCCCCACCGACTCGTACGGGAACGTGACCGTGACGGCGAGGGAGCTTTGCGATTACATAAATTCCGAGAAGTCCCAGAGCGCCTCCTCGGGCACCGACTATCTCCCGCCCCACACGGTAGGCTGGAAGATAGGCGATTTCATCTCCGCCGAGGGCGTGGCCAACCAAAGCGACACCGGGCGGGTGGTCGTGAACGGGCCGATATACCCCAGCCAAGGCGGGACGTATTTCACGCTGGACCGGAGCCTGCAATACACGACCCCGCAGGGGCACCATCTAAGCTACGGCCTTGAGATCGCCGAGCTGAAGACCACCTTTAAGCACACCAATAACGACGTCATCTTCACGGCGGTCAGCAAGGGCGACGCGGGCGAGAAGGTGAGCGTGGAGTATTACGACCCCGCCGCGGCCAACCAGGGCCTCTCGATCCAGGTCTACGAGACCGAGGACGGCACGCAGAACATCAGGATCAACCTGGCCACCGACCAAAACGGCAACATAACCACCACCGCCGGGGACATCGTCGCCGCCATAAACGGCCACGTGACGGCCAGGACCCTGGTCACCGCCG
>JAITKA010000019.1 GCA_031278635.1 Deltaproteobacteria bacterium
GCGATTCAAAGACGAGAAGCCAGCTGGTCTTTACCACGCATGACTCTCTTTTGATTGACAGGCAAGTCCTGCGAACCGACGAGATGTGGGTAATGGAAAGAAATTCCGAAGGATCCACTGACCTTTGCTGTTTAGGCGATTATAAGGGTATCGAGCGCGAGAAGGATATCCATAAAAGTTACCTTTTGGGAAGATACGGTGGTATTCCTAGAGTGGTAAATGGCGGCCTGTCAGTACAAGATGATGATTAAGGCGTATGATAAGCATGCTTTAGCCTAGCGATAGCGAGTTTTGGTATCTAGAGTAAGATATTTCCACGATAGGGGTAGTTAGGGGCCAAGGGTTTTCGATTCGGGTTAGACATGAAAAAAGGGTTCACGCGGCAAACTTGTCACGTAAACCCTTGAATTTACTGGAGCCGGCAATGGGACTCGAACCCGCAACCCCCTGATTACAAATCAGGTGCTCTGCCAATTGAGCTATGCCGGCGGTCGTTTTCCCCGGAAAGGGCCCCTCCCTGGCCTGGGCCTGGGAGGGGTTTGGGGGTGATGGTTAGAGGAGGGCGCGACGGGAGAGGCGGATCTTGCCCTTGTTGTCGATGCCCAGGACCTTGACGTCGATGATGTCTCCTTCCTTCACGTAGTCGGAGACCTTTTGGACCCTTTCCTTGGCGAGCTGGGAGATGTGGATCAGGCCGTCGGTGCCGGGGAGGATCTCGACGAAGGCGCCAAACTCAAGGACCTTTACCACCTTGCCCGTGTAGACCTGGTCGATCTCGGGGGTCATGGTGAAGCGCTTGACGGCGGCCACGGCGGCCTCGGCCTTCTCGGCGCTGGGCGAGTAGATGGTGACCTTGCCGGTGTCGTCGACCTCAAGGCGGGAGTCGGTCTCGGCCTGGATGCTCTTGATGTTCTTGCCGCCGGGCCCGATGACGTCCTTGATCTTCTCGGGCTTGATCTCGATGACGTAGGTCTTGGGGGCGTACTGGGAGATCTCGGCCCTGGGGGCGGTTATGGATTTGCTCATGGCCTCAAGGATGTGGAGGCGGGCCTCGCGGGCCTGCTCCAGGGCCTGGGTCATGATGGCTTTGGTCACGCCCTTGATCTTGATGTCCATCTGGACGGCGGTCACGCCCTTGTGGGTGCCGGCCACCTTAAAGTCCATGTCGCCCAGGTGGTCCTCGTCGCCGAGGATGTCGGTCAGGACGACGACTTGCTCGCCCTGGACCACCAGGCCCATGGCCACGCCGGCCACGGGGGCGGTTATGGGGACGCCCGCGTCCATGAGGGCCAGGGTGCCGGAGCAGACCGAGGCCATGGAGGAGGAGCCGTTGGACTCGAGGATCTCGGAGACCAGCCGGACGGTGTAGGGGAAGTTCTCCTTGGTGGGGAGGACCGTGCGAAGGGCCCTCTCGGCCAGGGCGCCGTGCCCGATCTCGCGGCGGCCGGGGGCGCCGAGGCGCTTGACCTCGCCGGTGGAGTAGGGCGGGAAGTTATAATGGAGCATGAAGGACTTGGAGGTGTCGCCGATGACGGTGTCCAGTCGCTGGTCGTCGTAGCTGGTCCCCAGGGTGGCAACGCCCAGGCTCTGGGTCTCGCCCCTGGTGAAGAGGGCCGAGCCGTGGGCGCGGGGCAGGAAGCCGACCTCGCACTCGATGGGACGGACCTGGGTCAGGCTCCTGCCGTCGAGGCGGCGGCCCTCGGAGAGGATGGAGCCGCGCAAGATCTCGGCCTCAAGCTCATGGATGGCGGTGTTTATCTCGGGCGCGCCCTCGGGGTGGGCCTCGGCGAGGTCCTCCTTGGCCTTGGCCTTGAGGAGGCCGATTCTATCGTGCCTGGGCAGCTTTTCCTTTACCTTGAGGGCCTCGATCATGTCGGCCCGGTAGAGTTCCTTGACCTTCTCGATGAGGGCCAGATCGCGGACCACCTCGGGGATGGCCCTTTTGGGCTTGCCGAGGACCTTCTGGAGGTCCGTCTGGAGCTTCAGGAGGGGCTCGATGGCCTCGTGGGCCATGAAGATGGCGTCCAGGAGGTCGGCCTCGGAGGCCTGCCTGGCCCCACCCTCGACCATGACCACGGCCTCGGGGCTGGCGGCCACGATGAGGGACAGCTCGGCCTCGGCCAGGAGGTCCTGGGTCGGGTTGATCATCAGCTGACCGTCAACCTTGGCGACCCTGGTCCCGGCTATGGGCCCCTCGAAGGGGATGTCGGAGAGGGTCAGGGCGGCGGAGGCGGCCAGCATGCCGAGGAGGTCGGGATCGTATTTATCATCCACGGACAGGGCCTGGGCGATGACCTGGGTCTCGTAGTTCCAGCCCTTGGGGATGAGCGGGCGGCAGGGCCGGTCGATGAACCTGGAGGTCAGGGTTTCCTTCTCGGTCGGCCGCCCGACCTCGCGGCGGAAGAAGTTCCCGGGGATGCGGCCCACCGAGTAAAAACGCTCCTGGTAATCGACCGTGAGCGGCAGGAAATCGATGCCTTCCCTCTGGTCATTGGAGGCTTGGGCGGTGGCCAGAACGACCGTCTCGCCCATGGTAACCATTACGGAACCGCTGGCTTGCTTGGCGATCTTGCCAGACTCGATGGTCACCTTGGCCCCGCCGTACTTAGTTTCAAGTTTCATTTTTTTCCCTTTTCCCCGGCCCGATCGGTTATCCGGATCGGGCCTTGGGTTTCCCCGTCGCAAATCGGGCTACCGCCGCCCCAAAACGCTTGCCTATAGCGGGGATCCTTCTGTGCTTTTTTACTGACTCTCACCTGTCCGGCCGGGGCGGTACGTTCCGGCCGACTCGAGGGGCCCCATTGGCCGGCCGCTGGGGCCGGAAGGGGTGACCCAACCGACAAACAATATACAAATGAGATATTTTGTCGTCACGGCCCGGCCTGGGGCCGGGCCTTCCGTCTTTAACCAAAAACGCTTTCCATCGGGGGGCCAAAGGGCCCAGAAAAACGCCATCGGTTATCCGGCGGCCCTTTGGGCGAGCCGGGGGCCTTTTTACTTGCGCAGGCCCAGGCTGCCGATGATTTCACGGTAGCGGTTGACGTCTTGCCTTTTGAGGAAGTTAAGTAGCCTGCGCCTTTGGCCGACCAGCTTTAAAAGGCCCCTTCTGGACGTGTGGTCCTTATGGTGGACCTTAAAATGCTCGGTCAGGTTGGCGATTCTCTCGGTCAGGAGGGCCACCTGGACCTCCGCGCTGCCGGTATCGGATTCTCCCCGGCGATATTTAGCGATTAGTTCCGCTGTTTTCTCTGAAGTGATGGACATGGATCTCCTTGCCTACGTTTGGGATTATGCCGGCCTCTCAGCCGGACGCTAAGACCCGCAGGGGCCGCAAGAAAGGCCCCTCGGGCGTTCCGGGCTGTCGGCGCTCATGGGGGCTCTCGGCCGGATCGACGATCTGGCCGATGGCCGCGAGGCTTCCGCCCGGGGCGATGATTTTATAGGTGCCCGCGGCCCTGGCCGGCGGGGCGAGTTTCCGGCCCTGGCAAAGGGCCTTGACCTCGGGGCCCGAGAGCGGGAGCTCGGGCAGATGGCAGAGGGCTTGCCTGGGGGAGAGGAGCTTGGCCAGGAGCTCCCCGTGGCTCCCGGGGATGGGCCCGGCCGCCGAGACCTCGAAGGGCCCGGCGGAAAGGCGCCTCAGGCCGGAGAGGCAGCCGCCGCCCAGGCCCAGGGCCTGGCCCAGGTCACGCGCCAGCGACCTGACGTAATAGCCCTTGGAGACGTCGGCCCGCACGGTAGCCACGGGAGGCTCGTAGGCGATGAGCCTAAGGGCCCTGGCCGTGACCGGCCGGGGGGCCAGGGGGATCTCGCGGCCGGCCCTGGCCGCCTTGTGGGCGGCCACGCCCGAGACCTTTATGGCCGAGAAGGCCGGGGGGACCTGCTCGGTCAGGGCCTCAAGGGCGCTTAGGGCCGCAAGGACCTCGCCGGCGGGGGGGTAGGCCCCGTCCCACTCCGAGAGGGTTTGGCCGGTGACGTCCAGGGTGTCGGTCAGGAGACCCAGGCGAATCTCGGCCAGGTAACTTTTGTCGGCCTCGGCCATGAAGGGGGCCAGTTTCGTGGACGGGCCCACCAGGACGAGCAAAAGGCCCGTGGCCATGGGATCCAGGGTCCCCGTATGGCCACAGCTTTTCGTCTTGGCCAGCTTCCTGACCATGGCGACCACGTCGTGGCTGGTCGGGCCCTTGGGCTTGTCGACCAAGAGAAGGCCGTTGGCCTGGGACTGCGGGGACGGGTCGCTCAAGCGCTTTTACCGGCCCGGGGGAGGGCGCCCAGCTTGGTCAGGAGCTTTTCCATGGCCACCTCCGGGTGGGGACTGTCGTCCTGGTAGGCGGCGGCCTGCTTGTGGCCACCGCCGCCATGGGCCCTGGCCAGTTCCCTTACGTCGACGCCGGGCCGGCTGCGCAGGCTCACCCTGGTCTGGCCGTGGCCGTTGACCTTGAAGAAGGCCACCATGTCGACGCCGGTCAGGAGAAGGGGGTACTCGACCAGGCCCTCGGCCTCGGCGAGGCAGGATCCGGTTTGATCCAGCATTTTCTGGGTCAGGATCATGGTGGCCAGCCGGCCCCCCTGGTGGAGGTCGATGGTGGAAAGGGTTTCCGTGAAAAGGCGCATCCTGGTGATGGACCAGTTGCGCTTCAGGTAATCGTTTATGTGCTCTATGTCCCCGCCCATGGAGACCAATAGGGAGGCCTGCCTCAGGCACTCCGCGGTGGAGTTGCCCTGGCTGAAGGAGCCGGTGTCGCTCATGAGGGCGGTCAGGAGCGCCTCGACGATCTGGGGCGTGAACTCGGCCCCCAGGGCCTCGATGACCTTGAAGACCAGCTCGGCCGTGGCCGAGGCCCGGTGGTTCACGTAGGTCACGAGGGCGTGGTTGGGGGAGCGGTCGGCGTGGTGATCGATTGCCACGACGGGCGGGAGGCTTTCCGGGGGCTGGTTCTCGGCTTCCGGCCAGACCCTGAAGGCGGCCAGGCAATCGACCAAAACCAGCAGATCGTGCCTTTGGGCGAGCTCGGGGCAAAAGGCCACGGGCACGATGAAGTCCTTGCCCTCGGTCAAAAACCCCAGGCTCGTCGGGAAGGTGCCCGAATAGCCCACGGTCACCTCACGTCGTTCGGACCTTAGGGCCAGGCACAGGGCCAGGGCCGATCCCATGGCGTCGCCGTCCGGGTTTTGGTGACCCATGATCAAAATCCTTTTGGCCTCGGTGAGGTAGGCCAAAAGCCGCTCCGGCGGATGGGACTGGGTTTGGCTGTCATGGCTTCCCGGGTGGGTCATCGGGGCTCCGGGGGGCGCTGGCTACGGTTATTGGGGTTCGCTGGGGGCATCGGTTATGGCTTGCCGGTTCCTTCGTTTTGTCTATCGGGCCTCGGGGCCCGCCTCATCCGGGCCCGATTCGGCGGGTGCCGAAACGGCGGGGCCAGCCCCGGCCGGGTCCGCCTCGGGGGCGGCGGGGGCTATGGAGTTCAGGAGCTCGCCTACGCGCTGGGCGTGCCCTGGGTTCAGGTCCCGCTCGAAGATGAGCTTGGGCGTGTGCTTGCGGTCCAGGGTCGAGGCCAGGCGGGAGCGGATGAAGCCGGTGGCCTTTCCCAGGGCCTTCTCGGCATCCGAGATCCTGTCGCCGTCCCCGATCAGGCTATAAAAGAGCCTGACCGTGCTTAAATCGCCGCTGACTATGGCTTTGGTCACGGTCACCCCGAAAAGCCGGGGGTCCTTCGTTTTGGTCAGCAAAAGCTCGTTGACCGTGGAAAGTATCAGCCTATTCGTTCTGTCGAGTCGGACTCGGCTCATTTTGGTCTATCCGTTCGGCGCCTTCCGTCCCGGGTTGGCGCCCGTCATTGGTTGCCGTTGGCTGGAAGGGGGGCCCTTCCATGCCCATGGCTTGCTCGTAGGCCTCGTCCGCGTAAAGCGGGCAGATGGTCTCGGAGTCGACCACCTCGGCGTCGACCACGTCGTCGACGAAATTAAGGATATGGTCAAGCACCCGGTTGAGGACGCGGGCATCCGAGCCCATGACCGAGAAGCCGACCACGGCCGTCTCGTGCCGGTCCTGGCCGCCCACCTCGGAGGCCGAGGCGTTGAAGCGGGCCTTGACCCGTCCCAGAAGGCTTTTGACCACCCGCCGTTTTTCTTTGAGGCTGGAGTTGCCCTCCATGCGCAGGGTCACCAGAAGGACGCCGACGACGACCATGTCTCACCAATTCGCCAGCCCCGGCCCGGGCCGCGCCCGGGGCGCCGGGGGCTTGCGCCCGGCCTTACTTGGCCGCCTCGGCCTGGGCGGCGTTGGCCTTGTTGGCCGCCTGGGTGGCCGCTTCTTTCATGTGCTCGTTTATCAGGTCGACCGTGGCCGCCGTCTCCTCGATCTGGTAGATCTCGATGCGGTCGCCTTCCCTGACGTCCCCGTGGCCCTCAAGGCTCAGGCCGCACTCGTAACCGGACATGACCTCCCTGACATCGTTTTTCTCCCTCTTGAGGGAGGCCACCCGGCCGTCGTAGACGACCTCCTTGTCGCGGATGAGCTTGGCCCTGGCCCCCCTGGTGACCTTGCCGTCGGTGACGTAGCAGCCGGCCACCTGGCCGATTTTGGTGATGTGGAAGATGGCCCTGACATCGACCTGGCCAATGATCTTGACGTTCTTGATCGGATCCAGGAGGCCGGCCATGGCCTCCTTGATGTCCTCAAGGAGCTTGTAGATGACGTCGTAGTAGCGGATCTGGACTTCCTCGGCCTCGGCCATCTCCTGGACCTTGATGGCCGGGGGCTTGACCCCGAAGCAGATGATCAGGGCGTTGGAGGCCGAGGCCAGCATGATGTCGGTCTCGGTGACCACGCCTATGGCCGTGTGGATGACGGTGATCTTGATCTCCGGGGTGGAGAACTTGCCGACCTGATCCAAAATGGCCTCAAGGGAGCCCTGCACGTCGGCCTTGATTATGAGGTTGAGGCCCTTGACGGCCCCGGCCTTGATGTGGTCGAAAAGGTTTTCCAGGGTCAGCTTGGAGGTCTTGACCAGGACCGACTCCCTCTGCTTGAGGAGCCTGTGCTGGCTGACCTGCTTGGCCTGCTTTTCGTCCTCCATGACTATGAACTCGTCCCCGGCCAGCGGGATGCCGCTTATGCCTTGGATCTCCACGGGGACGGCCGGGCCCGCGTTCTCGAGCTTCCGCCCGTCGTCACCGAACATGGCCCGGATCTTACCGTAGAAAACGCCGCAGACGTAGGTGTCGCCTTGCCTGAGGGTACCCTCGCCGACCAAAACGGTGGCCATGGCCCCGCGGCCCTTGTCTAGCCTCGCCTCGATGATGCGGCCCTTGGCCGGGCCCTCTTGCCTGGCCTTAAGCTCGAGGAGATCGGCCTGGAGGAGGATCATTTCCAGGAGCTCGTCGACCCCCTGGCCGGTCTTGGCCGAGATGTCCACGAAAACCGTGTCGCCGCCCCAGGCCTCCTGGGTCAGGCCCAGCTCCATCATCTGGCGCCGGATGCGCTCGGGGTCGGCCCCGGGCTTGTCGATCTTGTTGACGGCGACGATAATGGGCACCTTCGCGGCCTTGGCGTGATCGGCGGCCTCCCTGGTCTGGGGCATGACCCCGTCGTCGGCGGCCACTATCAGGATGACTATGTCGGTCACCTGGGCCCCCCTGGAGCGCATGGCCGTGAAGGCCTCGTGGCCGGGCGTGTCAAGGAACGTGATGTAGCGCTGGCCCACCATGACGTGGTAGGCGCCGATGTGCTGGGTGATGCCGCCGGCCTCGCCCTCCTGGATCTTGGTCTCGCGGATGTAGTCCAGAAGGGAGGTCTTGCCGTGGTCGACGTGGCCCATGATGGTCACCACCGGCGGGCGGGGGACCAACGGGTACTTCTCGTCCACGTCCGGGAGGGGCAGGTAATCGCCCTCGTCGAAGGAGGACTTTTCCACGTCGTAGCCGAACTCGGCGGCGACCAGGGTGGCGGTGTCAAAATCCAGGGACTGGTTGATGCCGGCCATGACCCCCAGGGCCATGAGCTTTTTGATGATGTCCCCGACTTTGAGGGACAGGCGGTGGGCCAGTTCGGAAACCGTGATGACCTCGTCGACTTTGATGCGGCGCTTGATGGCCTTGGGCACGGTGATCTCCGTCTTGGACAGGTTCTTTTTCGCCGATTTGGGCTTCCTGGTCCTGGTTCTCTCCCAGGTGCCCTCGGAGTAAAGGTCGGTGCGTTCCACCAAGAAATCACGGCGCTTGGCGGACTTGATGTCGTCGATGGTCCTTTCCGTGAAGCCGCCCTTCTTTTTGCGGAAGTTGCGCTTACGGGAGGGGGCGTTATCGGCGGCCTGGGGTTGCTGGGCCGGGCGCGCGCCGGCGCCGGCCGGGCCGGGCCTGGGCGAGGGCAGGGGCCTTAGGCCCTGCGGCGCCCTGGGGGTGGCCTGGAAGCGGTTGACCCTCTCGCCCGGGGCTTTGCCCGGGCCGCCCGCGGGGGCCGCGCCCTGGCGGTTCTTGTCGTGCCAACCCGTGGCCACGCCGATGACCTTGGCCGGCTCGTGCTGGGAGCGGTTCAGGGTCAGTTCCCTGGTGATCCTGGGACCGGACCTGTCCGGCCGCCGCTTGGGCTGGGCGTCGGCGTCCGTGGCCCCGTCGGCCGCGGCTATCTCCACCGTCCGATGGGTCGGGCTATCGCCCCTGCGCGCGTAGCCGCCCCTGCCGTCCTCCTGGGGCTTGGCCCCGGCGTCGAGCTCGGCGCCCTGGCCCGGCCTGGGCCCGGCCGCCTCCTGGGCGGCCCCGGCCGGCTGGCCGGCTTGCGGGGGGGTGGCCTCCGCCGGCGGGGCCGGCTGGGCGACGGGGGGGATTTGGGCGGCGGCGTCGGCGCCCTGGGCGGTCGCCGCCAAAACGCCGTCGGGGGGAAGAACCTGAGCTGTTTGGGTCGGGGAGAGTTTCATGAAATCGGGAAGCTCGTTTTTGTCCGCGGCGGCCGAGGGCGTCCTTTGGTTGCCTCGATTGTCCGGAGTTGCGTTGATCTCTTGGGTGCCGATGATTGTGGCCTTGTCATAGGGGCCGGCGGCGATCCGCGCCGGCCTGGGCGAGGCCTCCGCTGACGGGGCGTCCGCCCGGGGTTCCGGCGCGTGGCCGGGGGGCGAGTCGCCGGGCGCCGACTCGGGGCCGGGCTCCATGGCCCGCTGGGCCGCGTCGGCCCCGTCGTCGCTTTCCTGATCGGTCTCGGCCGCGTCGGGGTAACTCTGCGAGGATTTTTTCCGGCGCTTGACCACGGTCACGCCCTTGGAGGCCGTCTGGGCCGCGGAGACCCTGGTTATAATCTCCTGGGCGACGCTTTCCTCGACGCTGTGCGACGGCCCGAGTTTCGTCCCGGGCAGGATCGACAGTTCCCCCATTTTTTGAAGCAGCTCGGAGCTCGACATCATAAGCTCTTTGGCTAGCTCGTGAATCCTTTTCTTAACCATCCCTTTGACACCCATTCCTGTGAAAATGAAGCCCGCTTGACCGCGCCAGATCCGAGAGATCGGGATCGGTCACCCTCAAGGCCTTGGCCAGCCTGCCTTTGGCGACCGCCTTGGCCAGGCATTGGGGGGATCCCATGCAGATCCAAGCCCCGCGTCCCGGCCGTTGGCCCTTGGGGTCAAAAATAACCCTGGCCCCGCCGGTCCCGCCCGGCTCCGCGGCCAGCCTCAAAAGTTCCGGGGCCGGCCGCCTGGCCCGGCAGCCGACGCAAGTCCGCCAAGGCCCCTGACCCTCGCGTCTTCCGGCCACGCCTTACGCGGCCTCCTCCGGCCCGTCGGCGGCCTTTTTGGGGCCATCGCCCAGAGCCTCGGGGGGCTCGGACTCCCGCTCGGACTTCTGGGAGAAGAAATCCTTGGCCATGGCCTCGCGGACAGCCTCCTCGGCGTCCTCCCTGGCCAGATTGTCGACGTATTCCTTGGCCGCGTTCCAAATCTGGTTGGCCTTGGCCTCGGTCACGCCCTCTATCATGGAGAGCTGCGCCGGATCGACCTCGGTTATGTCCTTGGCCGAGCCGTAACCCAGCTCGAACAGCAGATCGGCCGTGACCTCCCCCACGCCCGGGAGGCGCAGGAGCGACTGGTAGCCGTCCTTGAGGGAGCGCTGGTACTTGCTCTCGTTCTTGACATCGATGCGCCAGCCCACCAGCCTTGAGGCCAAACGGACGTTTTGCCCCTTGCGGCCGATGGCCAGTGACAGTTGATCGTCGGGGACGATGACCTCAAGCGACCGGGCCTCCTCGTCCATGACCACCCTGAGCACCGCCGCCGGGGCCAAAGCGCTGGCCACGTAATGGGCGATGTCGGGGCTGTAGGGGATGATGTCAATCTTTTCCCCCTTGAGCTCCTGGACGACGCTCTGGACCCTTGAGCCCTTAAGGCCCACGCAGGCCCCGACCGGATCGATTTCCCCGTCGGTGGTGGTGACGGAGATCTTGGCCCGGCTGCCCGGCTCCCTGGCCACGGCGACTATCTTAACGATGCCCTCGGATATCTCGGGCACCTCGGCCTCGAACAGCGCGGCCAGAAAGTCGGGGTGGGTCCTGGAGAGTATGATCTGCGGGCCCCGGCTCACCAGCTTGGCGTCGATGATAAGCGCCCTTAGCCTATCGCCCCGGTGATGGTAGGATTCCTTGGGGATCTGCTCGGTGGACGGCAAAAGCGCCTCCGAGCGGCCGAGGTTCAGGATGATGTTGCCCTTGTCGACCCTCTGGATGATGCCGTTGACGATCTCGCCGACCCGATCCTTGTACTCGTCGAAGATGAGATCCCGCTCGGCGTCCTTCATCCGCTGGATGATGACCTGCTTGGCCGACTGGGCGGCTATGCGCCCGAAGTTGGAGGCGTCAAGCTTAAGCCCCAACTCCTCGCCCAAGGCCGACTCGGGGTCAAGCTTCTTGGCCTCCTCCAAAGAGATCTGCGTACCGGGGTTGGTGACTTCCTCGACCACTTCCTTGAAGTGAAAGACGTCGATCTCGCCGGTTTCCTCGTTGAAGGTGACCTCGAAGTTGTCCGAGAGGCCGTATTTCCTCTTGGCCGCCGACTTGATGGCTTCTTCCAGGGTGATGATCAAGACCGAGCGGTCCAAACCCTTGTCCCGGCAAATTTGATCGATTATTCTCTTAAGTTCCTGATTGTTCATTTGAAAAACAACCCAGAAGTCTTCGACCTAAGTCAAAGTAGGAATTAGGTTCGAAACTATTCAAACCAAAGTTATTTATTAAATATCCTCGCATCAAAAAAAAGGTTAAACTTTCAATCAACTACAAGGCGTAATGAAAACATACAAATTATGCGATAGTACCGTCTTCGGTCTCACAACCATAGGCCCGTGTCCTTGGTCTTGGCTACTAAATCTCCGGCACCAACCTACAACTTATGACCGCCTCGGGCGTGAAGGCTATCTCCCCCCGATCGGTCACGATCCGTAAGGGCGAGGCGGCCAGCCGCCCCGTGTGCCTGCCGTTCTTGCCCCCTTCCGAGCCAAGCTTTATCTTGACCAGGCTGCCCTCGAAACGCTCGAAATCGGCCATGGTCTTAAGGGCCCTGTCCAACCCGGGGCTTGAGACCTCAAGCGAATACTCGGGGCCCGGCCCGGGATCCAGCTCGTCCAGAAGCCGCGAGACGACCCTGGACACCGCCGCGCAGTCATCGACCGTTACCCGCGACCCGCCCTTGCCATCGCCCGGTACCCCAACGACCTTGTCGATCGTGTACCTTACGGTCAGCCTGTCGCCGGCCGAGACCAGGGCCACGTCCAAAACCTCCAGACCCAATCCCTCTAGATGTGGGGCCAACCCCGGCTCCGCCAGGGCCAGAACGGACCTTAGGGCCGCCTTGTCGCCCGCCGTCGGCGCGGGCCTTTTCCTCGCCCTCGCGGGCTTTTTCTGGCTACCGGACTCCAAGGTCACTCCCGTCATAAACTTCTTTGGCGCCGCCACGGCAATCCCGGCCCCCCCTTAAACGGCTCGCCTAAAAAAATAAAGCGGGCGATGGCCCACTTTCTTAAGGAAGAGGGTTAGGTTGTTCGAACGGCTCCGGGGGCGCCTTCCAAAGGGTCGCGTAAACCCTAAAAAAAACCAATCCCGGAAAAATCACGAAACTTTCCCGGTAAGGGTCCCGCCCCTACAAGTAGCCGTTATCCCCAAACCAGGTCCGCAATGAACCATTTAGGCAGCTACTTAAGCTGTGCGTAAAATACACCAACGTTTGGCGTATGTCAAGCTTTTTGCGCCCAAGAAAACGCGAAACCGAAAAAAAAATAACCAGGCGGACAAATCCCTTTCCGGGCCTTCCCCAAACCCCCCCGCCACCGGGCGCAAAAAAGGGGGGCCGATGACCACTCGGTCCCCCCTCAAAACCACGCCCTTCGTGGGCCCTGGCCTTAAATCAGCTCGACGTGAATTTCATCGGCATCGCTGGGGTTCATGGCCAAGGTGGTGTCGCGGGCCTGGATCAAAATCGGCAACCCCCCGCCGCACTGCTTGATCTCGACCTTGGTGCCCGGCGTCAGGCCCTGGGCCAAAAGCCTCGACAAAAAACCTCGCTCGCCATTAAGCTCCCGGATAACGCAACGTTGGCCTTTTTTGGCCTTGGCCATGGTGGTAACCATAATCTACCTCTCTTTTACGATTCAGCGAAATTACCCGGCTTGACGATTCAAACGAAAACCTGCGAAAAACTCCCAACGAAAACCATTCACGCAAAACGGCCCGACCCATCGGGCCAACCAATCGATTCGACTTAACGAAACGGGCCCAACAATCGGGCCCAACAATCGGTCCCAACAAGCGGCCCCATCAAGCGGCCCCGGCAAACGGTCCCAACAAGCGGTCCCGGCAAACGGTCCCATCAAGCGGGCCCGTCAAGCGGCCCCGCGGCCAAAGCCCCGAATCAGCGCCCCTATCAAGCTTAAACGTCTCGAAAAAATAACCAGTTATTTTAACGTCTTAACTTTGGGCCCTGAATTGACCATTCCTGACCGTTAGGTCCGATAAGATATTATCGCAATTTTGTCGCAATTGCAAGAATAATTTTAGGCGCTAAACGTCCCCCAAGGGCCCCCTTTCCGCCGGATGAAACCGGCCACGGGCGCCCCTCCCCTCTTTTCGCTAATAAAATTCCCCCTTTATCGCAAAACGGTTCGCCATATAACGACAATCCCGGCACAAAATCCCCCAAGGTTCCCTGGGGTGCTTTGGGCCGGGATTATAATCTTGATGAAAGGGCTCGGTTTTGACCGCGTGGTGGGTTAAGGGGACAAAGTCTACAAATACGTTACCTTGTTATTGTCCAGGGAGATGATGTTCTTGGTACACATGGCGTTTATTATTTTCCTTACGCTCTCATCGTTTATCCCGCCCTGGAACTGGAACATGGCCTTTATGAAATTGGAAAGCGTGTCGTACCTCGAGGGTTTGCTCTTAAGGATTCGGGCGATGATGGTGGGCAGATCGGGCGGGGCCTTGGCCGTTTTGGGCGCCTCCATCGGCTCCTCGCCCCCTTGGTCCGCGATCTCCGCGACCTTTCCGTTGCCCTTAAAAAAGATGTTGGGAGATCTCTCCTCTTCCTCTTTCCTCGCCAACTGTATCAATAATTGGGCTAACCTGAGCTTGTTTCGGTAGTCTAAGTGCTTTGAAACGACCTCGACGATTTCCTCGTAATTCATCGTTCGCTCCTTCCCCTTGAACGATCAAACGATCCCATGGACGGATTCACCCACCTCGCCTCTAAAAAAGCCCCACCGTCTCACTTTTTGTTGGCCTCAACCTCGCTTTGGTTGGGCCTGACCGCCCAGGGCAACCCGATCCTCGACTGCTCCAGGCCGCCGGCCTTGGCCAGTTCCAGGCCCGCGGCCTTGGCCTTGGCGTCGTCGTCGAAGAAACCCAGCCTGATGCGGTACTGGGTCTTGCCGTCGATCAGGGTCTCGGAGCGATACAGCGACAAGGCCTTCCCGGTCCCCTCCTGGCCCCCGAGGGTTTCCAGGGCCCGGCTCTTGTCCAGGGCCTCCCAAATGGCGTCGGATTCGGCCTTGTCGGGGGTCGAGGACACGTTCACGGCCCAGAGCTCGGAGAGCGGCCTCACGTTATACTTGTTGACCTCGGCCATGTTGGGCCTGACCATCCACGGGGAGCCCAGGCCGGCCTTTTGGGCCAGCCCCACCGCCGCCGCCTCGGCCGCGGCCCTGTCGGGGAAAAAGCCCAGCCTCAGCCGGTGCTGCTTGGTCCCGTCCACCTCGGCCTCATAGCGGTACAGTAAATTCGCCCCATCCTGGGCCCTAAGCCGACCCCAGGCGGCATCGGCCTCCTCCCCGCTGGGGGTGGACAGCAGATTGGCCACCCAAAGCTCCGATATCTCCTCCTCCACGACCACCCGCCCCTCGGCCGGCTCGGCCGCCGGCACCGGGGCCGCCGGGGTCTCCGCCGGGGCTTTGGCCACGGGCGCGGGCGGGGTCACGGCTGGGGCCTGGGCCACGGGCTCCGCCGCCGCGGGCGGCACCGGGGCCGCCGGTGTCTCAGGGGTCGTTTGGGCCACGGGCTCGGGAGGGGTCACGGCTGGGGCCTCGGCCACCGGGGCCTGGGCCACGGGCTCGGCTACCGGCTCGGCCGCCGGGCCAGGCGCTTCGTCAGGCGTCGGGACGATCTCGGAGACCAGTGGCAGCTCCTCGTCACCCGGGGCCGGGGCTAGCCCGGTGGCCGGCGGTGCTTCCGCGGCCCCGGCCAAGGCCTCCTCGGCCGGCTCGGTAATTTGCCCCTCGCTAATTTGCCCCTCCGTGGCCAGCTCCTCGGTCATTTCCCCCTCGGTGGCCAGACCCTCGGTCATCTGCCCCTCGGTCAGTTGGGGCTGGGTCTCGTCGGCGGCCATGATCATGGTCCCCGAGTCGGTGGCCTCGATGATGGTGACATCCTCGCCAAGGGCCTCGGTCCGGGCCGCGGGCGGGTCCTGGGGCGGGGCGAAGTTCCAGCCGCCCGGGACCGTCGAGCTGGGATCGACCTCGGTGTTTAGCAGTTCCGCCATTTGGTCCTCGGAAGGCTCGCCCCTTTTCACGGGGCCCACGCCCACCTCCAGGGATTTTCCCTGCAGGCTAAATTCATCGGGGCCCGGCTCGCCGGGGGCGGCGGCCTGGTCGGGCGTTTCGCTTGGCGCGGTTTGGCTTGGCTCGGATTGGGCGGTAGGCGGGGCGGGGGCGGGCTCCCCGGAGGGGCCGGAAAAGAGGTAGTAGGCGGCCCCGACGGCTATGACGATGGCGGCCAGTATGGCCAGTTTCATGCCGGGGGCCATGGATCCCGGGCTGGGGGGTTCGCCGTTTCCCGGGCCGCCGCGGGCCGGGGAACCATCGCCCTCCCAGTCCTCGCCCTGGTCAAGGGGGCCCTCGGAGTCCAGAAGGCCCTCGAAATCAAGGCCTGGCCCCGAATCGGCGTCCTGGTGGCCCGGCTGGCCGGGCCCCCGCGAGTACCCCGGCCCACTGGGGGACCCGTCATCGGTGTCTTGGGCGAGTTCGGTCAGGTCCAGCAAAATCCCGTCGTCGGGTCCTTGGGTGCCGTCCTTGGGAACCAGTTTCGGGTCCACGTTTTTGTCGTCAGCCATCTCAGCCGGACCTCAATCAGTGAAAGGGCGCTAACCGTGAATGGCCAAAGCGCTTTTGTTGGGTAAATTGGGTCAGTCGAGCGCCGTCGCCCCCCGGGTCATTGACCCCCGGCGGCCTCACCCTCGGCCGGGGCGGCCTCAGCCTCGGCCGGGGTGGCCTCAGAGTCGGTCTCGGTGCCCTCAGCCTCGGTGGGGGCGGCCTCAGACTCGGTGGGGGTGGCCTCAGAGTCGGCTTGGGCGCCCTCAGACCCGCCCTCGGGGGCGGGGGCTATCTCGGCGCCCGCGTCGGGGGTCGCTTCCTCGCCGTCGGTGTCCTCAAGCTGGGACAGCCTGACCTGGGCCGTGAAGGAGCGGTAGGTGTTGGGGGCGCGGGCGATGAGGTCGGCGTAGGCCTTTTTGGCCTCGTCGGGGCGGCCCAGGGCCAGGTTTACCCTGCCTATGGACGAGTAGAGCTCGGCCAGGAAGGGCTCCTCGGGCTGGGTGACTTGGCCCCTGTCCACGAGGGCGAGGGCCGTTTTGTAGGATTCCAGGGCCAGATCCAGCTGGCCGACCTGCTCGAGCAGCCCGGCCTGGGCCGTCACCAGGAGCGGCCTTATGCTCTCCTCGGACGAATCGACGGTCCTTATGAGCTCGTCCAGAAGGGGCAGGGCCTCCTCGAGGTCGGCCGCGGCCATGTAATCGTCCAGGAGGGCGTAGGCGGCCTGGCGGGCCGGCTTGGTGCCGGGATAGTTCTCGCGGACGGCCCTCAGGGCCTCGCCGCGGGCCTCGGCCTCCCCGATGGTGTTGGCCTGGTGGAAAGCGTCCATGGCCTTGGCCGCCCTGGAGTCATGGATCGATTTGACCACGAAACCGACCAGGGCCAGGGCCACCATTATGCCAAGGATCGTGAAGATCTTGCGGGTGTTTTGTTTGAAATAGAGAAAGAATTTCTCCGAGGTCGTGAGGAAAGCGTCGTCGGTGCGCAGCAGCTTATTGATCGATACCTTTTTAGCCATAATCTCATTCAACGGGCCGCCGGTTTGTCCTTTGGCCCTCGGTTCGCGGCTAACCGTCAGGCCTTGCAGGGTACCCCCGGCACCGGCCGACCGGCCGTTGGGAGCCCTATTTCCGGGCTTGGCCCAGGGGTCGGTTAACCCTCCGGGGCAAGCGGGAGTGAAAATAGGAAATTACCAAAAAAGGGCCTAAAAAAGCAAATATTAGTTTCGTCCGCCGGGATCGCCCAAGCCGGTGGCGCTTTAGGCCGGGCGAAAACCCCCGGCTCACTTGTCCAGGACCTTGCGCAGGGCCCTTTCCACGGCCGCCTCGATCAGCCTCGCCAATTCCGAGGCCCGCAGGTCGCCGACCCGGGCGTCGCCCGCGCCGGTAACGGCGGGGGTCGGGTCATCGACCTCGTCGATCAGGTCGATCACGTCATGGGCAGGCTCCGGGGCGAAACCGGCCTTCCCGGCTGGGGCGAACGGGTCGGCCGGGGGCCTGGGCGCCGGGACGGGACTCCTGGCCGTCAGGACCGGGCCCTGGGCCCCGGGCCCCGGCGCGGGGGGAAGGGGCGGCGGGGGCGGGTAGGGGCCGGGCGCGGCCGTTTGGGGCTTGGACAGGGGCCTCGCCAGGGGCTGGGCCTGCTCCCATGGCCGCTGGCCCAGGCTGGGCGGCGGCCCCGGGACTGGGCCGGGGGGCGGCGGTGGGGCCGGGTAAGGCGGCGCCGGGTAAGCCGCGGCCGGGGGCATGGCCGCCTGGGGGACGCCTTGCGGGTAGCCCTGGGGATACCCTTGCGGGTAGCCCTGGGGTGGCGGCCCCGGCGGGGGCGGGGGCGGCCCTTGGGCGTAGGGGGCGTAAGCCGGGTCGCCGCCATGGGGCGGCGGCGGGGCCTGGGGGGGTTGGGTGGGCGGGTTCTGGGCGTTATCGGGGTAGCCTGGGGTCATGCCCAGTTCCATGGCGCTGACTTCGTCCAAGTCCTTTATGATCTGCCTGATTTCGTTGTCAAGGCCCAGATCGTCGGCGAGGGATTCCGATTCCGCCTGGGGCGGGGGCGGGTAGTCCTTTAAATCAAAGTCATTGGCCACCATGACCGGTCTCCGATGGGCGAAAAAGCCTAGGAAATAAAGGGCCAGATTCTCATATTATTTATAAAAATAAAAATACGTCAGATATTAACAGGCTTTTTCGGGAAAATTATGTTAAATCTTTTTAGTTAACTGTATTTAATTATCGAAAGTTATTCGGCCGTAGTCACAACCAAGCCAAGGCCGGCCCAAGGCCGGCCATGGTTAGCCTCGTTGTGGCTACAGCCCGACCTGGGAGAAACCCTTGGGCACCTCGGTGGAAAACAGCTCGGGCTGGGCCGGGAACCCCAGGCGCACTTCCTCGTAGCGGACCAGGACGCTTTGGTCGCGGCCCCAACCAAGATCCAGGCGGTTGGGAAAATCGACCGTCTTGCCTATGTCCTCGACCGTTTGGGGCTCGAACTGGCCGTAGGAGGCGACGATGGGCGGCTCGTCCTCGATGGTCGCCGTAAAGCCGTCCAGCCTGGGGCCGTTGGGGCCCTGGGAGACGTTGACCAGCCATTGGGAGCCCTCCCAGTTGCCGCCGGGCGTGACCCTGAGGCGGGTCTTGCCGTCACTGGCCGGGGCCAGCTCGGCATCGGCCGGGAGCGGGATGAGGGAGGCGGCCAGGAGCGAGATGAAATCGGAGGGGGAAAAGCCGACGGGCATCATGGAGCCCAGGGCGTTTGACCCGGCGTCGCCGATGGTCGCCTTGGCCGGCCCGTACTCCAGGGCCATTAACCGGTCGCCGTCGGAGATTACCCTGACGGCGGGGCGGCCCAGGGGATCGATGATGGTGAAATGGAAATTGGACGGCCTCTGGGAAATCAGCTCGAAGCGAAAGAAATGGTTGGAGCCCGAGGCCTTGTACTCCAGGGAGCCCCTGGCGGCCAGGGTGGAGACGTCCATGCCCGCCCGGGTGAGGGACACGGCCAGCTCGATGGCCTGGGCCCGGGTGTCCTCGGTGACCGCCGGGGGCGGCGCTTTGGTGGCCGTGGCGCAGCCGCCCACGAAAAGGGCCAGCGATAAAGCGACCAGCGCCCCAAGGGGGCCCCTTTGGGCCCGCCTGGCCCAAAGGGGCGGGAGGCGGTCAGTTGTCGATGCTTTGGAGCTTCTCATGAATCAGTCCCGGTTGCTCATGGCCTTTTTCCAGGGCCTTGGCGTAGGCTTGCTTGGCCTCGGCCTGCCGCCCGACCTTCATCAGGACGTCGCCCAGGTGTTCCATGACCACGGGGTCCTCGCCGGAGAGTTTGGCGGCCTGCTCCAAAAGGGGCAGGGATTTCTTGGCGTCGCCCATGCGGTAATAGATCCAGGCCACCGTGTCCACGATGTAACCGTTGTTGGGTTTCAGGAAGTTGGCCTTGAGGGCGAACTTGAGGGCCTCGTCCAAATTTTGGTCCATCTCGGCCCAGGTGTAGGCCAGGTAGTTCAGGGCCTCGGCGTGCTCGGGGTCGATCTCGATGGTCTGGCGCATGGCCTTGATGCAGGCGGCCTTGTTGCCCAGCTTATCCTCGGTGAAGCCAAGGCGGAAGGTTATCTCGGCCACCTTGGGGAATTTCGGGATGGCCTTGACATATATATCCCGGGCCTGCTTGTAGTTGGATGATTCCTCGTGGAGGGCCCCGAAGGCGAGAACGAGCTGGGACGAGTTCGGGGCCTGGCTACGGGCCTTGTCCAGCATGGCGAAGGCTTCTTCCTTTTTGTTCTGCACGATGAGGATGGTGCACAAAAGGAGCTTTGAGTCCACGAAATACTCGCTGGAGGGGCTGACCCCGTCCAGGAGGCTGACGGCCCGATCCTGGTTCCCGAGCTCGGCCATGAGGGAGGCCAATAGGTACTTGACCGTGTCGTTCGAGGGGCTCTGGGCCAGGGCGCCCTCGAGCTCCGCGGCGGCCTCCTTGAACATGCCCTCGTCGATGTAGGCCAGCCCAATCACGATGGAGGCCTGGACGGCGTCGGTCGAGTTGGGGAGCGATTTGCTCATTTTCCTAAGGATCTCCACGGCCTGGGTCTTGCGGCCCGTTTTTAGCAGGATGTGGGAGAGCCTTGCCTGGGGCACCGTGGATTCGGGCTGGAGCTTTATGAGCTGGCGGTAGACCGACTCGGCCTCCTTGAGCCTGTTCTCCTGCTCGTAGAGGAGGGCCAGCTCGGCCAGGGCCGGGGTGAAATTCGGTTTTTTCTTCAGGGATTTCCTGAAATAATTTATGGCCTCCCTGCGTTTGTTGCTCTTTTGGGCCAACCGTCCAAGGTAGTAATCGGGCAGGTAAAGGTGCGGGGATTGCTGGCCCAGCCGGGTGAAGGTCTCCACGGCCTTGTCCATGCGGTTACTTTCGGCGTAAAGGGCCCCCAGGTACGAGAGGGCCTCCTCGTTGAAGGGATCCAGCCTTAACACCTCGACGTACTGGGCCTCGGCCTCGTCCCATTTGGAGTTGCCCGCGGACAGCCAGGCGTTCAGTAACCTCGCGTCGACGTTTTCCGGATCGGCGTTTATGGCCCTCTGCGAAAAGGCCACCGCGTCCTCGACCCGGCCGACCCGGCTCATGAGCTTGGAGGCCTCGATATTGAGGTAGGGGGAGTTTTGATCCGACTCCACCGCCTTGATCATGAAACTTACGGCTTCCTTGTCCTTCAGGCGCAGCTCGGCGTAATGGGCGCGCATGAAATAGTAATAGCTCTCGGCGATGGGCGAGGCGCCGGAAAGCCCGGTTTGGCAGCCGGCCAAAGGCAGGGCCGCGAGGAGCAGGCACGCGCATAGGGTGATGACGGGGTGGGCCGATCGGCGGGTTTTTTCGTGAACCTTGGGGTTGGGGACCATAAAGTCTCCGCGAAATTGTCTGAGACAACTCAGGGAATTTTTGTAGCTTATATATTTTAAGTCAAACAAAATCTAAAGCGGTTAAATCTAAAGTCAAGATAATAACATATCTTGACCACGTAAACAATGCCAGAAATTTTTAAGATAGTATATTAAGTGGTTAGCGATATTAGATTGGCTTAACCGATCAAGCTTGATCAAACGGATATGGTTGACCAAAAATAGTTAGCATAATTTAACGCCCAATGCTGGCCGTTCATCTCTTAAATGAGATTACAGGGTTTCGGTAAAACTTTTTGATCCTTTCAAAAACCGGTATTCCGGGCATTATGGCGCCTTGAGACCGTAAAGATCAAAGTTACCCCGGTATAGGTCACCGAGTTTAGGCATTGAGTTCAGTCGCTGGGCCCAGCCGCTGAGCCCAGCGACCGAATTCAAAACCAGGGTTCGGGCCCGGTCAATAGGGCCGGTCCTCGAGGTCGGGCACTTCCTTGAGGAGGTATTTTTTGAGGGTCTTTTTTAGCCTCTCCTCCAGCTGCCTTATGCGCTCGCGGGTGACCCCGAATTCCTCGCCCAGTTCCTGGAGGGTCACCGGGTTTTCGGTCAAAAGCCTCTTATTGAGGATAATCAGCTCCCTCTCGGTCAGGGTCTCGCGAAAGCGTTCCAGCTTGTCGGCGACCATGTCCCGGATCTGGGCGTCGCCCAGGATATTGTCGGCGCCGTCGTCGGCTGAAGGTAGCAAACTTATCTGCGTTTGGTCGGAATCGGGGCCGATGGGGGCGTCCAGGGACACTTCCCGCCCGGAGGACATGCGCATGTCCATCTCTTTCACGGCCTCCTCGCTGACCCCGAGCCGCTCGGCCAAAAGCCAGGTGGCGGGCTCCAGGCCCTCCTTGGCCATCTTATCCTGTTCCTTCTTTAGGTTATAAAAAAGCTTCCTCTGGGCCTGGGTGGTCCCGACCTTGACCAGGCGCCAGTTTTCCATGATGAACTTCAGGATGTAGGCCTTGATCCAATAGGCGGCGTAGTAGCTGAATTTCACCCCCCTGGTGGGATCGAACTTCTTAAGGGCCTGCATGAGCCCCATGTTGCCTTCCTGTACCAGGTCCTGGAGGTTGTGGAGCCAGTGGCTCTGGAACTCCATGGCGATCTTGACCACCAGCCTCAGGTTGGCCGAGACGATGCGCGTGCCCGCCTCGGGATCCCCGGTCTTTTTGTACTCCTTGAGTAATTTCTCTTCCTCTTTAGGGTTCAGCAGCTTGAAACGCCTGATGTCGGCCAGGTAGGCCTGAAAGGAATCGGCCTTGACCGGGGCGCTGGGAGGGAGGGTCTTTTCCCTTGGGGTAGGGGGGAGGGCCTTGATCCTTCCCGCGGGAACCTGGGCGGGACTTCTTTCCACGAGCGGTTGGTATGTCGTTTCCAATGGCTTGCCTTGATCTTTATCTTGACTGTTCTGCTCAACTAAAGTATCTAATCCTATAGCCTTGGCCATAGATTCTCCCATATATTAAAGCCATTTAGCGGTAAAATTACCAAGTTTATCTAATTTCTTTTTAAACTACTAATATAAACGTTCGAAAATATTATCTTTAAGGCAGATATAATGCTACGAAAGTCGTCTTCCTACTTAAACCGGCCCAGCCAAGGCTAAAAAATATTCCGCGCCTCGCCGCCCCAACCCACGGGCCACTTAATTATACCACACTATTCGCATTTGGCCCCCGGATGGACGAAACGCCCATGAAATGGCCGCGAGGGAAAGGGGCCCGCGAAAGGCCGCGTCCCCAAACCCTTTGGGGCCGCGGGAAGCGCCCGTCCGGTGGGCCTTAAACCGTGCCAACGACATTATATTACATTTCGTCGCCGTTGGCAGCTATTTTTACCTTGGTTCCGTGACAATTTACGACAAAATCATGACGGCGCGAAATGAACCGTCCCAAGCCTTTCCACGCGGCCCCCGGGGCCCCAAAGTCAACCCCCCAGGCTCTCGGGCCCCCCGCCTGGCAACATGCGACCCTTATTGGCCGGAAGATACCACGACGATGCCCCGCGAGGGCACCCCATCGACCCCAAAAACAGCCCCAAACGGCGGGCATAAAAAAACGGCCATGTCGGTGGCCGGGGCGAAAGTCTCGGGGGCTAAGGGAGATGGTCAGGCCACGGCGGAGAAGAGGTTACCGACGGGGTTGTTGAGAAAGGGCTTGTGGTAGGGGCCGGGCATGTTGCCGGTCACGTAGTTTTTGTACAGGAGGGCCTGGGCGGTCGGCTCGGACTGGGCTACGACGGGGTCGGGCGGCGGGTTGATGGTGAAATCCACCTCCCCCACGGTTTCGTCATCTTCCTCGCCATCGACCGTGTTGTAGAGCTTGGAGAACTCGCCCTTGGCGTCCTCGAGCTTCCGGTAGGCCGTGGGGTTGACCATCGAGGCCTCGGCGGCCTGGGCGAAGAACGACCCCACCACCAGGTCGATGGAATCCCCGTCGGTCGAGCTGTCGGTCGCGACCAGCACCTTGTTCATGAACTCGTTGGCCTTGGCCTGGCCCAGGGTCCCGCCGATGTCGGAAGCCTCCGAGACGAGCCTTTCCAGGGTGGCCGAGGCGGCGACCGGGTCGTATTCCTTGGACTTTTTGATCCTTTCCGCCAGGCTGTCGCCGAATCGCTCCAGGACGCTCTTTTTCCTTTCCGCCAGTATGCTGGAATCCCGCTCCTGGTCTTCCTGGCCGATCGGCTCGACCTTCTTAACCGTGTCCTCCCGCTCCAAGGCCGCCTGGGACTCAAGGCCGGGGTTGACTTCCTCGGCCGCCCCGATGAGCGTTGGGTGGCTGCGGCTCGCCTGGGCCTTTTGGATCAGCAGGCTTTGCGAGTAGCTTCCCAGTAGGAGATTTAAGTTAAGAGTGGTCATTTCTGACTCCTGCGGCTTTTGGGGGCCCGCCTACTTAGGGCTGGCTCACTTTTCTTATCGGGGTTATGGCGACGGAACTTAAATATTTTTTTTGATTACGGGCCTAAAACCCCCCGGGCGAAAAAACCCTTGCCAACCTATGGTTTACGAAAACCCCCTAGGCCGCGCCCGCCTGGCCTGGGGCCTCGCGCCGCGAAAAAAATCCCCCCGATCGCCCTTGCCCCTTGCCAAATCGGCCGGCCTTCGGCCAAAAAAACCGGACCCTTGGCCGCCCGGCCATGGGCGAAAATAAGCCAAAGGGATCGATTATTTACCAGTATTTACGCTGTGATGTGGGGAACCGTTTTGGGCTGACCCAGATGGCGCCTAAACGCCCCCAAACGGGACTGGGCGAGGCCCGCGCCTTGGGTGGGAAAAAGCGCGCACGCGGCGGCGCCCCTTAAGCCCCAAAGCGAGGCGGGGACCAGGCGATGCCGGGTCAGTTGGGCCTTTTGTTGGAGTAGGGGCGGCGGCCGCCGGATTGGGCCTGGCTGGCTTTCCCGACGTGGCTCGCCGGCATGGTGATGGCCTGGCCGGGGGAAGGCGGCGAGGGTTCGCCCTTGACCTCGGGGACCCTGCGGGGCGGGGAGGGGCCGTCGGGCAAGGTCTCGACCTTGGCCGGGACTTTGGCGGCCGGGCCGTCGTCCCGGTCGGGCCTGCCGAGGCCGGTTCTGGGGCCGGTTTTGGGGGCGTTCCTGGGGCCGGGCCTGGATCTGGCCAGGGACGGGTCGTCGTTGGCCGAGAGGATGTTTTCCTTTTGGGCCAAAAACTCCTCCTCGGTCAGGGCCCCCTTGTCCCGGAGGGAGGCCAGGCGCTCAAGCTGGCTCAGGACGAGCGAGGACTTGTCCCCCGAGGGGAAGGAATGGACGCTGTCGCCCAGGACCTCGCAGAGGAGGGTCGAGACCTCGGCGGCCCCTTTTTTGTTGACCGATTCCAGGACCGCGGTCCCGGAGCCGGTGTCGATGAAAATGCTGCCGAAAAACAGGCCCGTCTTGTAACTGACGCTCTTAATCTTAACTATAGGGATTTCTAGGTACTTAAGGCCATAGATAACGCCCCTTCGGACCAAAATGACCCGAATGTCGGTCACTCCCATCAGCCACCAGCGACCGTCCACCCAACCCCTGGTCAGGGCCAGAACTTTCTCGTTGTCGGTCAGGATGTTGGAAAAAAACCTAAGCTCGCGCCTGATGCCGAAAGTCTTCAAGTGGCCAAAGTAGGAATTGTCCTGTATGTAGTCTGGAAGATCGTCAGAATAAAGACCCATGGAATTTACCCAAAAACCTTTGACGGTAGTCAAAATAAGGCCGTTAAGGCTAAAAGAATCTAGGCCCAATCGCCCGGCCAGCAATTGGGGGCCGGGGAAAGGCGCCGGACGTCATAGACGGTGCCCTTGGGGTCACGGAAGAGAAGTCTCGAAGGGGATACGGCGGGGGTGCAAGCGTTCTTTAACCGCTCCCACGGGTGGCTTATGTAGTCGGGAATCACCCAGGGGCATTATACATCATCTCGCGGGAATTCAAGAATTTTTCCGCGCGTGCCCGGCCAAGGGGCTCCCCCCTTGTCCCCCGGGGGCCAGGGGCGGCGGGCCTAGCCGCGGCGGTTCGCCTCCTTGGCGTAGACCAGCGGGACGAAGCGGCAACCCTCAAGGATCTTGCGGCTTTGGCCGCCGTCGGGGTCCTTGGTGATCAGGACCAGCCTCTGGTTCACCTCCGGGCCCAGGGGGATGATCATCCGGCCGCCCACGGCCAGTTGGTTGTAGAGGATCTTGGGGAGGGTCTCGGAGTAGGCGGCCACCAGGATGGCGTTAAAGGGGGCGAATTCCGGCCAGCCCATGCGCCCGTCGGCCAGCTTGATGTGGGCGTTGGTTATGCCCAGTCCCGTGAGGGTCCGGACGCTTTTGTCCCTTAGGGGGGAGAGGATCTCGACCGCGTAGACCGTCTTGCACAGGTAAGATAGGATGGCCGTTTGGTAGCCGCAGCCCGAGCCTATCTCGAGGACCCTGTCGTCCGGCCTGAGGCGCAGGCGCTGGGTCATGGCGGCCACCATGTAAGGCTGGGAAATGAACTGGCCGTGGCCTATGGGCAGGGGGCCGTCGGCGTAGGCCTGTGGGGACATGGCCTCGTCCACGAACAGGTGCCTGGGAACGAAGCCCATGACCTCAAGGACCCTGGGGTCGGTTATGCCCCTCGCGGCCAGCTGCTCGTTTACCATGGCCTCCCGCGAACGGGTCATGTCGGGCTTGAATCCAAAGAGGGCCATGGGATCAGTCCTCTCCCAGGTAGCCCTTGACGGAACCGTCCCGGCGTTGGCCCTCGGCTATGGGCCGGAAGATATCGAGATTCTTCCCGGCCTCCCGCCCGGCCGAGGAACTGTACGGGGCGAAGGAGTGGCGATGGCTCCGGGCGGTGTTTCTCAGCCTGGGGTAGTTTTGTTCCACGAAGCTTTGGAGCTTTTGATCGGACATGATGAAATCGCTTGGGATGACGGCGGTCACGTCGTTGCCGGGAAGGACGCCCCTGGCTTTTAGGGCGTCCCGGGAGCGCTCGAGCTCCGCCGCCGTGAGTTTGGAGTCGAGGCTCAACAAAAGGTTGGTTATGAAGGCGGTTTTGGCCCCGAGGCCTTTTTCGCCATTATGGGCGGCCATGGGTTTGTGTTTTCCCCATAAGGATTCCACCCGCTCGGTCAGGTAATGGAAGACGTGCTTGGCCATGTTCAGGTTGACCGGCCGGCCGATGAGTTCCAGGTATTTGGCCGGTTGGTTCGTCCAGGGATCGTATTGCTCGTTGGTGACCGTCCTGACGAAGAAGTGGTTACGGATGATCATGGCGATCAGGAAGTTTTTGCGTTCGATCCGCCTGCAGTTGAGGGGAATGCGCCAGATCTCGTAATCCTCGGAATCGGCCAGCAGGGCGGCCGTGTCGATGTTGTGCCTGGCCATGAGCTCGCTGGCTTTGGTCAGGGCGGCCTCGGCCTCGTGGGGCTCGGGGGAGCCGGAAAGGGCCAGGAGTTTTTTTATCTTGACGAAAAGGGGGTTTTCCTCGTCGTGGGAGTTTTTCGGGCCGATGGGGCAAGGCGGGCCGCCGTTTTCCCGGAGGTCCACCTTGGCATGGCAAAACATGGGGAGGAGCTTCATGCGCCTACAGACGGACTGGAAATGGGACCCGTGGGGAGGCTCGTTCGACGCGGCCGAGGGGTAGGCGTCGCTCACGATCTGGTGGGCCGTTTCGTGCTTTAAAATCCCTATGACCACGTCCCACGGGTAGTCAAGGATCAATCTCGCGTTCAGGGCGATGACCCTGGTGTCCGGTTTCCAATAGCCCCAGCTGACGTCGCTCTCGATCAGCTCTATGATCACGCCCGGGAACGCCCCTAAGCCGCGCATTTCCGACAGTATCCAGTCATGGTGGGCGGTCAGTTGCAAGACCCAGTTGTTCCTGAACTTACGCTTAAGCTCTTCGCCGCGCAGGGTGAATGCCATGGTAACGTTCCTTTCTAGGCCAAACCGCCAGGCCCTAACGGCCGGGTGTGGGGCGGGATCGGCGAAAAGGGTTTAGGGACGGGTTTTCCCCGGGGGCGTCGCCGCCCTCGGCCTTCTTCAGGCGGCGGGCGCAATGGAGGGTGAGGGGCAAGAGGACTATTTCCAGGCCGACCTTGTAAAATACGTTGGAGGCGACCAAAGTGAACCAAAGCTCCCTGTCCAAGACGCCCAGGAAGGCTATCGAGGCGAAGATGGCCGTGTCTATGGTCTGCCCGACCAGGGTGGAGGCGATGAACCTAAAGCCAGGGCCGCCCATACCCTTAAACTTAATCTTGGCCAGGGTGAGGGAGTTGGCCATTTCCCCGAACAGGTAAGCGGCCAGGCTCCCCAAAACGATCCTGGGGGTGAGGCCCATGGCCTTGTCCCAGGCCCCGGAGGTATCGTAGCCGGGCGGGGAGGGAAAGAGGGTGGTCAGATACAGGCAGCCCGCGCAGACGAACAGGGCCAAAAAGCCCGTCCAGATGACCATCCTGGCCTTCCGGAAACCGTAAACCTCGGTCAAAAGGTCCCCGAAAATATAGGTCAGCGGGAACATGAGTGTCCCCGCGTCGAATTCCAGCGGGCCGATGGTGACCAGACGGTTCGAGCAGACGTTGGAAATGATCAAAAGGCCGGTGAAAAGCCCCGTGATTTGGGGTAGGTATCGGCCTTGGTTTGTCGAAAGGCCAAGGCCCCCTCGCTCGACGTCTGGCTTGGATTCGGGCATTCTGTTTCCGTTACGGGGTAATACGGCGTAAGTCCAACAACAAAAAAAACGCGGGCCCATTTTCATGGAAAATAGGCGCAAAATTGGTGGTTTAGGTATTTTTGAAGCGACGCGGCGGACAGGCCCGGTTTGCCCTGGCCAACAAGGCTTTTCGTGAGCCCCCAGGCAATCGTCTTGGGTCATGGGGTCATGGCGATGGGGCTATTGGCGTTTTTCGTTAAAACTCGTGCGAGTTCCCTTCTCTTTGAGGCGTAGCTTACATCACGGAGTATAACCCTTGCGAATTGATTTGTAAAGAGTGATCGTTAATTTATTTCTTGAGGGCGAAATTAGAAGCCAGTCAGAATCGTTAAAAGTGTGAAAACCTTAATTTAAAATCTCGATTAGGATAAGCGCTTAACCCTAGGCAAAATATTTAGCTTTTCATTCGTATAGATTAGTTTATATGCGATATATCTTTATTGAAACAGAAATACTGGCTTTTATCATAGCAATAGAGGGTAATTCGTTGAAAAACGTAAATAAATCCATGGCGCCATGGCGCCATGGTTTGGCCTACCGAACCCCTTTGGCCAAAACCGCCAATCAGGGCCGCGAATGGCGAGCCCGCCCCCGTGAGCCTATTCGGCGGCCCACGGATAACGGGACCCCCGTCACGTTCATGGGATTAGCCTTACGGTTATATTAACGGGCATGGATCGAATATCGGGAAACCAAAGTTCTGGCCCTCGCCCATACACCATAGCCTCACTGACTGACCGCCGCGTAGTCCCGTCAGGCCCTGCGCCGATTCGGGAAAGGCGCATATGACCGGGGAGAGCTCATCCATCCCGCGGGGAAGCGCCACCGGTTGGTCCTAAGAATCCTTGTCAGTGGAGTCCAACGTTCCCGTAATCCCGATAAACCTGCCCTTGTATTATTTTTTCGGCCGAGACCAGGCCGGTCTCGTAATCGGTCGAAACACTTACGGCCGAGGTCGAAAATGCCGGTACCGATCCCGTTTGGTCGGGACCGCTGGCTGATGACGGATTGGACCCCGTGTCGCGATCGGGGTGGGCGTTTTCCATAAATTTCCCCAAAGGGATAAACGTCACCAAAACGAAGCCACCAACGAGGGCCAAGTAGATTGCGGGAGCAATCCTTGTCTTTCGTTTGGCAGGGGGAGCCTGTCCCCGTGGGGGTGGCGGACCATAATGATACGTCGGTTGAGGCTGCCGAGGGTCATAGTCCGCCTGCTGGGGCGGCCCATTATATGGCGCTTGAGGCTGCCGAGGTGTCTGCGTGCCGAGCGGTTTCCCACATGCCGCGCAAAAAGAATCCTGATTGGATATTTGAGAGCCGCGGTGTGGGCATTTGGAAGGAGGCATGTTTACGCCTTTACTTCCCCAATTAGTTTTTAATAACAAAAAAATTATTAATACATAGTGTATAATCGGTTTATTTTAAAATAATAAAATAAACCGATTAACAATAAAGTTAAGCTAATTTTGATCACAAAATAAGTATATTATGGTAAAATAATATACATGGTTTCTTTATTTTCAGCGGATATTGCTTTTATTGATATACGTAGAAAAATAATTTTTAATCAATTGCTTGGGAATAACTTGGCTGGCTGTCTTTTTTTCAAGTATCCCCTGAACGATTAATTTCCAAGGGCCATTCTCGTCATGCGACATATCGACTAATTGCCGAGGGTCTATTTTGGAATATTTTGACCAAAAAATATTTAAAAACCTAATACTTAAATCATCTTCACTTTCAATTTCCGGTATGCCAAAAAACAGTTTCCCTTTCAAAAAATAATGACCTTTTATAGGATTGACTATCTCATCGTCATTATATTGTTTCAACGCATGATAAACGGCATCCACGACGGGGCCGTATTTCCAGGCTTCAATGCCATCCTCAAACAACGGGGTTTCAAAATTAGCCAAATGAAAACCTTGCGAAAAATAAAGAAATTTTTGAATCTTAAAATGCGTTAGGCTACTGTTATCCTCTCTATTTTTATCAATAAACCAATTGGCTATTGCAGGGGCTTGATATGGCACTGGCATGTTGCACCTAAGTAGTGGTTAATAGAGATTCGAGACAGATCGCTTGGTTGTATTCGTGTTGATGAATCGGCGTTATGGTTAAACTTATGTTTACTTCACCTATAGGCGTATCGGCAGGTGACTCTAACTAAAAGTTTAACGGATATTTTCGGGAATTTTAACTGTTTTTTTTGAACAGTTATCATGATAAACATGCCTTATGACTATTAATAAGAGTTAACAAGACGTCAACAGACAACTGCTGAATAGTTGGTCCCTTTTCAAGGCATAGCCCAAAGGTGACGTTTGTCTCTTGTGAGATTAGCTAAATATGCTCTAAGTTTTTGAGGTGGCGATCGACTCAAAAACGCTGCCTTGCGAGCCATTTCATGAGGTTTTGACAGTTGGGAACAAACCGCCACCGTTTGTGTCGGTTGCCGGCTTTGCCACTTTTCGTCAGTCAACATTTCAATGTCAGGCGACATTGGCGATCCCAGCCAACGGCAGTAATGTCTAGATTTTAGTCAAGTTTGGTGAGAGAATCAATCCAGAGATTACACCATCATACCAATCAAACCAGAATCACGGCCATGTGGCCCAGTACCGGGCGCATGGTTTTTCTGTCGTTGATTGGGTTTACTTAATACGGCTCATGAAAAGCCATGCGGCGCCGCCATGGAATCAATCTGTAGAGTCTTCTCCCGCTGGACCATGGATAACGAGATGCCAGCCAAAGCCTGAGGTGGCGTTGACTTCATCCCGCTAATCGTTGTCGGTTTGTGAAGAACCGAGCAACTGGACAACCGATCGGTTCCTCCACCTCATGCCCTTCCAGACGTGCGAGTCTTGCGGGCTTTGTCGCAATCTCAAAGCCTGAGGTGGTATCGGTTTCCATGGCACCTTGCGATTGTTCAATTTGGGGTTCGGGGTCTATACGGATGTGATTCCCGGTGACATTCCGCTGAAATATGCGCTAGGGTTTAAATATAAAGAAAATATATACGTAATTACCATTTTTATGTCCATCAAATTGATTGAATTCAGATAAAAACTATTTTTAGTTGTAATTATCATGTCTTTGTATTCCTATTGTTTATTCCCTAAAAATTTTCGATTCACGTTGCCAGACCCACCGGTTACCCGAGCATGCTCGTTTAACTGGTCTAACGACTTTGCGAGTTTTACTGCCCAGTTATTGGCGTCAGTCGCAAAAGGGCGAAGGTTCTCATGTTATCCTCCAAAGCTAACTTGCCGAAAATAAATGTAAAAAAAAATAGTTGACAGATGCGTTTCGTTTCTACTATATTTATCAAACCCTGCCTGAATGATGATTTAGCTTTTCCAAGATGTCATTCAAAAAGATCGAACAACGCTAGCTTCTTTAACGCATTTTAGCTATCTAACGTCTAGCCAAAATTACTATAATAAGTAAAAATTATATTGTTTTAAAATAGTTTAACAGTAGTTAAATTATTTGTCATTTTATAATACAACGACTGGCCACGAAGGCTAAGCATTGGACTTTATCCAATGTTTAGCTTTTTTTTTGTCAGTAGTATTTGTATCATAAGTGACAATCTGCGCATTTTCTCGCTCAAATGTTTAAGTTTTTTATCTTCATTTTATGAAGTCGTGATTTACTCATGTCAATTCACTGCTTGAAACCAGCTTTGCCACTCTATCCCGGCGCGGTCACGCAACCACGCTTTAAGGGGTTAGTCTCGCCAAAGAAAGGGCTGGCGTCTCTCTCTCTCTCTCTCTCTCTCTCTCTCTCTCTCTCTCTCTCTCTCTCAAAGCTGAAGGCGCGACATTAGCGTTTAGCCTTTCACTCCCCGCTACGTTTAATCAAGCCTGGCGAATTGATGCCATATCGCTAGGCTATTTTTATATCGATTCTCCCCATAAACCACCTAAACGCTTTAAATCCGTTGATTTTAACCGGTATCTACCTTGGGAAAATAGCCGGATTATATCCACCGTCCCATGGCGAAACGAAGGCCGTTCTGGTTCTCGCGTTCGATCTTTCGACGCTTTTGTGGAACCCGGCCAAAACGCTGACGGCCAACGGGTCAATGGCTTGCTAGGCCAAGGTATGCTCCCGCTGCCAGCCACTTAAACGGGCTGCGTGGCTTGGGGAGCGTTTGACGATGCCATGGGTGATATTTTATCGAAAAAACCGTTTTACCGTAAATCAATTCTATTTTTATCTAGTTATTTATGAGTATAATTTACAATAATTATAACCGTATAGATTTATATAACTTTATAATTACCGATAACAACTTTTTAACTGGACGTAATATCGTAAATAGCTAAATGAAAGGCGTAAGGGAGAAAGAATTTCCCTTTTAAAAGCCTCTTAACCGACAACAACTTGTTGGCGTGCCTTTTAGGTTAACCGTTTCGGTTTTTCAAGGGCTGTTCGCGGCGCCGTATTAAAGCAAGGACAAATCACTTAAAACTCCAAGGTCACGAATGCCTCCCCAATTGAGTCGTTGGCGAGGTGTTTTTCGTTTTCATTTAACTTTTTACCATTCGGGAGGATTTCATGAAATCGTTATATTCATTGGGGCTGGCCGGTCTCATGGTGTTGTTTGGCCTAAATTGGACCGCCCAAGCCTGGGCGGTTGACGCGAACGGAACTTACCAAGACACCCAGACCTACACAGAGGGCATAAACGAGAACTTAACCATCGATGATGGGGCCACGGCCACGGAAACTGGCCCAATCACTGGAGAGGCCACCGCCAACTATACGGTGACCGGTAAAGGAACGTTGAATCTACGAAACGATACAAATAGCGATTTTACTGGGGGTATCACGTTCACTAGCGGTAACATCAACGTACTAAAAAGGACAAATTTAATTAATCAAATGAGCAAATTTATCTTCAATAGTGCTAATACAGTCGCAACGGCCGTAACTGACGCCCTAGCTTTGTTCAAAGTCTACCAAACGGATGCGAATAAAGCTACCGTTCTGAACACCTTATCGGCAATTGACTATAGTTTGGCCACCTTAAGCCTCGGCACGGCGACCGAAAAAGCCGAGATTTCTTTCGATAACCAACTCCTCGGAACCACCCAAAGCCTGACCATTGTCAATTCCTTTGCTGGCCGGATACACCTCTCCAAAGAATCCACTCTGACTCTCGAGAATATGATTTATACCACCACCTCCCCCACTACCACCACCGGAGGGATTATCGTTAATCGGTACGGATTTTTGGCGTTGACCGGCGACGAGGGTTCTCTCTATACTATCCAAAACAATTCCTCTTCATTTCAGTCGGCATTTTACAACTACGGGACGTTATTTATTTCTGACGTCTTAATTCAAAACAATGTGTCCACCCGTTCCTCCACCTCTTATAACCTAGCCACCTTAATCTTTCTGGGGGAGGCCACCTATAAGAATAACCTTACGCGAAACTATGCCCAGGTAGGGGGAATTTACAACAGCACCGGCGGAACCATATATTTTTTCGGTCCCGCCGATTTCACTGGCAACGGGTATTTGGATCACACCCCCACTTCATCCAGCACCATGAATCCGGGTGTGTTCTACAACTCGAACCAAGGAACAATAGATTTCTTTGACGTTGCCCAATTTGTGGAAAACCAAGGATTCCAGGGTGGTGCCATTTATTCCTTAACCAACAGCAACTCGGCTCAAACCTATGCGATTTTTTTTCATGGCAAGGCCACGTTCGATAAAAACAAAGCCGGGAACGATAATCGTGCCGGATCCGGTGGAGGGATATATTTGTTGGGAGGAACGATTAAGTTCGACGATGGGGTGGTTTTTAACGAAAACAAAGCCTTTGATGGCACATCGACCAATAATAAAAGCGGATTTGGCGGCGGCATATTCTTGGACTGGGGTAGCGGCAGGGCCACATCCATCGTGGAAATTTCGGGCGATTTCGAATTTACGAAAAACGTGGCCGGCGTTTCGGGCGGGGCCATGCATCTTGGAAATAATTCGCGGTTAGACATTAAATTAACTGGCGGAAAGGAGGGTTTGTTTTCCGGGAATGTCGCCGCGGACCAAGCCAACTCGTTACATTTCGAACTCACAACCAACAGAACTTCCACGTTTGCCTTAACAATCGCTGACAATGCCTATTTGCGTATGCACGACCCCATGACGGGTATCATCGGGGCTAACTCCACATTGACTATCGAAATGACCGGTCAGGGACGATGGGATCTCGGCGGCCAGTCTACCTTCGGAAGTGAGGGCTCCACCATTATCTCGATTAATGGAGGCACCCTCTACCTGTACCGACAGGGCGAAACTAAAGACGTGAGCGACAACGTCGTGGCCGCCGGGAAAATCAACCTAGCCGCGACCACCACCCCGACTTCGTCGGCCTTTACGCTCGCGAGCGGCGCCACCCTGGGCATCGGGGGGGGGAACGCCATAGTCACGGAGAATGGCCGCATTTACATAGACGTCGGTTCGACCCTGGCCTTCAACCTTAACGGATACGACACCACGGCTTCCGTTCCCATGCTCCTTTTGGACGGGGATGTATTCATTACCGACACCGGCACCACAGGCGGAAAAATCGGCCTTGACCTGTCGTCGTTGCC
>JAITKA010000025.1 GCA_031278635.1 Deltaproteobacteria bacterium
CTGAAAACGGAGCTCATGCGTATTGTCTTGAATGATAATTAAAGAATTAAGCATTGATATCGCTTTTTTCTCCCAAAGCCAATGTATGGTTTTGCCTACTTCCGTGTCGTACATTTCCGTCGGTTCGCCGTATTTTTCCGTAAAAACAGCTAGCAAAAAATTATGTGTCGTTTCTTGAGTATAGCTATAGTTGATTAATTTTTTAAACAAAATATCATATAAAAAGAAGTAAATTACTTCTTTAATGGCAATATTACCTATATTAAGATTTTCATCGGTTCTTTTTAGCATTTTTATCAACGATATATCTTGATAAGCGTTAATAAATTCATATTTATATTTTATTTTAAAAGTTTCAAATGACATACCTAGCAAAACTTCTCTAAACCCTTCTGGCTCTGCTTTTAAAGGAGTCTTTAAAAATAAGTGTGTTGAATTTTTATCTTTCTCTAAAACTGGTATATTTTTATTTTTATTAGGATTAACTGTGTTATCGTCTTTAGATATAATAAAATATATTGCAACACTAATTAAAATTAAAAATGAGATAAAAAATACAATATACAAGTTTATATCGTCGCCTGACAATTTATCTCCTTTTAGACAAACATTTTATGACCGACTTTACCGCCTCCCGACCAGGGGCGTCAAGGGATTCAAGTTCCGGCAACAACTCCGCAACCCAATCAGGGACGGGCTACGGAATCAGCGCAAACATTTAACCCCTGAAGAAGCCGATACCGTTAACGAGGACGTCAGAGAGGTGTCAAGATTCTGATTAGGGTGATACGTAGTTAGAACGGTAGCGTCCATTGGTTTAATTTAAAGCCTGGATTCAAATTTGTCAAGAGATAGGATGAAAGTTAATCTCGATACGGAAATATTACTGTACTCTACGCAGAGTTAGATCGAGTGACTTCAATATGACAGGGTCAGAGGTGCCAGACCCAGCCACTCGACTTGGCCCGTGAACGCCCAAAAATGGACGTTCGTATCGTTGGGAGTGAGATTTCTATGGTACCATGAGAAGATAAAGCGCCTCCTATGGGTGAAAAAACATGTATTAATATAAATAATAGAGTGAATTTAGATTGATAGTTTTGACTTAAAATTTAAATAATCTTTGGACATTACTTATAGAACTAAAAATTATTGATAATATCGTAAAAAATAATTTATATAACAGGAGAACATATAAGATCTTAAATTAATTTACTTATTATGCAACAAAATACATTTTCCAACCGAAATATCCAAGGCTTGAGTAGGGCGCTGATTTTTAACAATTTTTGCTTTACCGTTGGGCCGAATTTTGTTAAGCTATAGTGGGATTGATTAACGGCAGAGCCAAGGCGGGGCCGATCTCACATTTCCATGAAGTTAATCTAACGTAAGCTTAACGAGCCGTTAATTATCCGCAATATAAGGCCATTAGCTCGCGACTACCTAACGCGACTTTTCGACGCTCACTGGAGCGAAGCCTTCTACCGATTTTAGTTTTTGGCGCCCATGGGAAATAAAACGATCCTCTGGCCGCGAAGATGAATCTAGGCAGTTGAAATGTTCTATATATATGTAATCTCAATGATGATATTTTGTTATCTATTGATGTTAACATTATTTCAACTCCAATTCCCTAAGCAAATTTCGGTCAAGCACGTAATAAACACATACAATGCCATAAAAAACCATAAACTACAAAAATACGTGGTTAGCCCCAAGAAAGCCATGGGCGACGAGGGTGAAAAAAAATTAAAGCAATTCATAATGAGCAACAAGAATTTTTCCAGGTCGATCATTTTTAGTTCAAAAAGGATTTTCGATAGCGACGTTAACCATAAGCGCGAGATAGACATTATCGTTTTAACCAAGAAAAGCGTTTACATAATCGAATGTAAAAATTGGACCGGCGAAATCGTCTCCTTCAACGAAAAGAAAGACACGATAGCTTACAAGTCAAACCCAAGCGCCAAGGTAGAGAAGAGGGAAAACCCGGTCAAGCTGAATAACTATAAATTAAAGCTTTTACATTCGCTGATTAACAAAAAAGTAGGTCCCATTCCCATTGATCGTTTCGTAAACAGGGTAATTTTTATTAACAAAAATATGCTTTACCCAGCGAATTTAGCGGAAAGCCCTAACGTAATCACCTACGACACCCTTTCTTCCTTCTTTTCCTCCCAGGAAACGGGCCAGGCCTTCAACTTCCAAAAGGTCCTGCTGACCGGCCTCCTAAAACTGATAACCACCGAGGAGCAGGCCTCCAAGACGCTGGAATCAAAGTACGGCGAGCTGCCCAATTTCACCAAAATCCTACGTTTTCTAGACAAACTCCCCACCTGGGACTACATGACCCTGATCGGCGACGACGGGAAAAAGTTTACCCTCTCCGGGGACGTCCGTTATTTCGACAACGTTTTCAAGACCGGGACGCCCATAAACCAGATACTCAACCTAAACGTCGAGCGCACCAAGTCGCTCGTCTTGCCGGTCCTGTTCAAGTATTCCACCCTGAACGGCTACGTCAAATGGGCCAGGCGCTCAAAAAAACGTCAGGCGGCCAAGGTTCCCCTGAACTATTCGGGAACGGTATTGTTCCAGCCCGCCGGCGAAATCTCGCCGAAATCGTATAAAATTTTGGACGTCGATTCCATCACCCTCGGAAACCAAAAGAAATACTGATTTCTCCCCCCTCCCTCTAGCCAAATCCAAAACCCATCCTGAATTATTTTTTTCATCATGTTTTTTCATGATGAATTAAATTATTATCTTTGCTATAATCGCCATAGAATTTTCACTCATTTTTTCCCCACGGTCCGGTCTGCCTTTGGCCGGCTTGGATTGTTTCCGGCCCACGGTTGTTTGGTTAACGGGACAAAACAAGGGTCACCACCCGAAAGATCTCCCCCATGACGAAAATCAAACCAAAGCGATTCAACGTTACCGGTCCTTGCGTCCCGGCCGACCACTACATGCTGCCCCCCTTGGACCGGATCCCCGGGGTGCATGGCCTGATAGACGGGAAGAATTATTTCGTTCTCCGCGGCCCCCACCAATCCGGCAAGACGACGGCCGCCAAGGCTTTCGTGGACAGTATCAACGATGGCGGGAATTATTACGCCCTGTATTGTTCCCTGGGGGGCCTCGCCACGGTGACCGATGACGCCAAGGCCATGGGCATGCTCATAAGCAAACTTAACGTGGCTTTGATGGCTTCCCGGGCCGAAGGCTTGAAAAGAAATTACGGCGAAAATTTTTTGGCCGAGTTTCATGCCTGGCCGGACTTCGCCGAGTCCCCGGCCCAAGCTTGGCTGAGGACTTTATGCGCTAGGCTGGATAAGGATTTGGTGGTTTTCTTCGGTGAGGCCGACTGCCTTGGGGAACGGTCGCTATTGTCCTTTTTGTCCCAATTGAGGGACGGCCACGCGGAAAGGCCCACCGTGCCTTTTCCGCGCTCCATTGCCTTGATTGGCATGCGAAACATCAGGGACTACGAGGCCAGGATAACCGACGCCGGGTCCATGTGCCCCCCATTTAATTTCATAAAAAAAACCTTGACCATGGCCGACTTCACCGAGCCCGAGATAAAAGAACTATACACCCGGCACACTAAGGCCACGGGCCAGGTCTTTACGGACGGGGCGGTCAGTATGGCCTGGTATTGGTCCGAGGGTCAACCCTGGTTGGTCAACGCCCTGGCCTGCGAGGCGGTGGAGGAGATAATGGCCAATGATTACGAGACAATCATAACCGGCTGGCACGTGGATCAAGCGGCAGAAAACCTGATGGCGAGAAGGGACACGCATATCGGCTCGCTTTTGGCCCGTCTATCCGAGCCACGGGTAAGGCGGTTTATCGGGCCGATGTTAGCCGCTTCCGGGGACTCCGCCCTCGATTGCGGGGACGACGGGAACGTCAATGCCCTTTACGACGATCTCGGATATTGCCTCGAACTTGGCCTGCTAAAAAACGATAAGGTTTTGTGTCCGGCCAATCCGATATATGCCGGTGCCATGGTAAGGTTCCTAACCGACCAAGTACAATCAAAACTTCCATGGGATCAGGCTGTTAAATGGAAGGATGATTATTGCATAGACGTTAACGGGGCGCTCAAAGCCTTTCAAAGGTATTGGGCCAAGGACTCCGAAAGATACCTTAAAGGCCTCCATTTGGCGGAAGCCGGCCCACACATATTATTGACCGCCTTCCTTCGAATGGTGGTAAACGGTGAGGCCGCCATCATTAACGAATACGCCGACGGGCAAGGCTACGCCGATATCGTGATTGAGCACCTTAGAGGGCGTTACGCGATTGAGCTGAGAATCGGGGGAACCGAAACTGGCCGGGCCGATAGCTTTGAACGGCTGGAGGAGTATACGGCTCGCCCGTCGGTCACGGAGGCTTGGCTGGTAACGTTCGACCGGAGCCAGGGTAAGGATTGGACAGAAAAAATTACCTGGGAAACCGAAAAAAGGCCAAATGGTTTTATCGTTCACGTGGTTGGCTGCTGAGGCACGCTTTCGTTTTTGGATGTCGCCGCGCAATACAAATGTCCACGCCCGGTTTCATGGACGAATCCAGTGTTTCCAATCCTTTAGGCTCCCATCGGGCCAAAATCCTGCATTTACCTCACTCGTTCCGTAAAAAAAATTATTTCCAGGAAATTCTTAACTTTAGCCGGGGAAAAAATTTTTTGCTACTGTTCATGGCATAAAAAAACCATAATCATTCAGGCTAATTCCCCTTTAAAACCTGCCACGGCGCCATAAATATCACCTTACCCACCCAAAGCTAGCCACCCGCCTGGCCCCCGGCTTGGCCGCCGGCCAGGCAGGGCCCCCGGCCCTGGTGCCGTTGTTTGTTTTTTCCCCCATTTACGGCGTTATTTCGTTGAAAATTTTTACGTTCTGGGCTATCATTCACATCTTAGGTTGACGGCGTGTCCCGGCTTCCCTAGTTTTTTCGGTTCGTTCCCGCCCGGCCAGCCGCCAAAGCCCGCGCCGGGTAAGCGGTTTGGGGGCCTTGACGCGCGCGGTGGCTTACGGTCACCCGTTAAGGCGGTCAGGAGGGCCAAACCCATGGGCTTGGCTTTTTTTGCCCCGGGGCAGGCTTGGACGCGAATAACCGGCCAAGGCCATTTTTTTATTTTTTTCAGACATCCCGGTTGGTTGGTCTTGTACCCGGCCGGCGGGCAGAGGTTTTTTTGACCACGACACATATCCGCGCCGATGGCGCCGCCGGGGAAGGCCAGGATGGCTGTCCCGGCTTGGCCCTTGGCCACTCCCTTTGGCGTCCCCCTGCCGAGGCCCATGGTCATGGCCATGACTTGAATCACGGCCGCGACCATGCGCCCCGGCGAGACGAGGCGCCCAATAAATTGGAAAAAGGCGGGGTCCTCGTCCTGAGGCCCCATTCGGGTATTTCCGGCGACATCATGGTGGCCGGGCTGGCCCGGATGGCCGGCTTGGGGCAAGGGGACCTGGACGGTCTTTTGGCCGACCTGGGCCTGCCCGATCTAGCGGGCAAAATCCGCCTGGAAAAAAGGGTCCTGGGGGGCATCTCCGGGATGACCCTAAAAGTCGAGTTGGAGCCGGAAAAGCAACACCGCTCCCTTGAGGACGTGAAGGGGTTTTTGGCCAAAACGTCCCTTACCGCCGGGGCCAAGGCCCTGGCCGTCTCGGCCTTTACCATTCTGGCCGAGGCCGAGGGCAAGGTCCACGACCTGCCGCCCGCGGAAGTCCACTTCCATGAGGTCGGGGCCCTCGACAGCATCCTTGACATAGGCCTGGCCGCGGCCATTTTCGACAGGCTCAACCCGTCCTTTTTCGTTTGCGGCCCCTTGCCCCTGTGCGACGGGACCATCAAATGCGCCCACGGGCTTTTACCCTCACCGGCCCCGGCGGTCTCCATCCTCCTGGAAGGGGTCACGGTCCGGGGTCTCGACAGCGACGGCGAGACGGTCACCCCCACGGGGCTGGCCCTCTTGAAAAGCTTCGGGGCCGTTTTCGGCCCCTGGCCCACCCTGACCGTGGAACGCCAGGCCCTGATCTTCGGGACCCGCGTCCTGCCAAACGTTGCCAACGGGGCCCTCTTCGCCTACGGGACGCCCCTGGAGGCGTCGGGGGCGACCCAGTAAGGCCCCCGGCGGGTTCCCGGCCATGCGGCCGGGCAATCCCTTCCCAGATTCCCCCTCCCCCGGCCGCGCCAGGGGCTTTTTGGAAACGCGATGAAAGACCGAGTTCAAATCCACGGCCGCGCCGAAATAGACTCGGCCCTGGCCGCCATGGCCGAGGCCATTTACGGGCGAGGCCAATCCCCGCCCGTTTTGATCGGCATCAGGAGGGGCGGGGTACCGTTGGCCGATAGGCTGGCCGACCTCCTGGAGCCAAAATACGGCCAAAGACCCACCCTGGGCGTCGTGGACATCAACCTCTACCGGGACGACTGGACCCGGGCCCGCTCCTTTCCCAAGGTCGGGCGGACCGAAATCCCCCTGAGCCTCGATGACCGCAGGGTCATACTGGTGGACGACGTCCTCTACACCGGCCGCACCGTAAGGGCGGCCCTGGAAGTGCTTAACGAGTTCGGCCGGGCCTCCAGCATCGAGCTGGCCACCCTGGTCGATCGCGGCCACAGGGAAATGCCCATCGCGGCCGACTACGCCTCATTCGTGGTAAAGACCGCGGCCGACGAGATGGTCGAGGTCGATTTTTCGGGCGACGGCCGGGGCGAGGGCGTAACCCTAATCCGGGCGGCGACCGGCGGCCCGGCCGAGGCCAATTAATTTTCCGTCAACGAATTTCGACCATATAGAGAGGTATCCCCATGCCAAAAGCGGCGGTATTCCTAATAAATGGCTTCGAGGAGATCGAAGCCGTAACGATCATAGACGTCCTGAGGAGAGGCGACGTTTCCGTGGACCTTGTCTCCCTTGAGTCGGGCCTGGAAACTTTGAGCAAACATAAGGTCATAGTCAACGGCGAGATGACCCTTTCCGGCCTCGTCCCCGAGAATTACGATATGCTGATCATCCCGGGCGGCACCCTGGCCTATCTCGACCATTCCGAGTTCATGACCCTGATCGACACCAGGGCCAAGGCCGGGCAAAAGATCGCCGCCATCTGCGCGGCCCCGGTCGTCCTGGGCCGGCTTGGCATTCTCAAGGGCCGCAAGGCCGTTTGCTACCCGGGCCTGGAAAACGAGCTCACCGGGGCCATCCTGCCCCAGGAACCGGTCAAGGTGGTCACCGACGGCAATGTCACCACCTCCAGGGGCCCGGCCACGGCCCTGCCCTTCTCCCTCGAGCTCCTGTCGATACTGGACGGCCCCGAGACCTCGGCCAAGGTGGCCAAGGACATGCTGGTCTGAGGCCCCCCGACCAACTTTTCGCCCCGGCGCAGACGCCGGGGCTTTTTTCGCCGCCCGTTTTACCGACCGGCGTTTCACTAATCGGGCTTGGCCCAGCCAATGGCCCGGCAAAGGATCCAAAATGGCCTTCTTCAAAAGGCGCCCCCATAAACCCGTACGTCCAGACGAGAACGATGGCGGAAACCGCCCACCTAAGCGCGACACCAGAAACAAATACGACGACTACGACTCTTCCGACGGCCCGTCCGGGAAGGTTTTTTACAAACGGCCCAACATGAGGACCAGGCCCGCCCGCCCGGGACGGCCCGGCGGGGCCGACCGGCCCGACCGTCCCCCCAGGCCATTTCGGCCCTACCGGGATGACCGGGACGACCGGGACGACGGCCCCCCGAAAAGGTTCTCAAGGGCCCCCCGCCAGGAAGACCACGGCGACGGGCCTTCCGGCCGCTTCGGCCGAAGCCAAGGCCCTTCCCGCCCCTACGGCTCTGGCCCCAGGCGCGAGGGCCCAGACCGCCAGTACTCCTCGGGCCCCAGGCGCGAGGGCCCGTCCCGCCCGTACCCCTCCCGGCCCAATCGCGAGGGCCCGGCCCGCTCCTTCAACCCGGTACCCAAGCCCTCCAAGCCCAACCTCAAGGCCAGCCAACTCCTGGTCCTCAGGACCATAGTGGATCGGGAAATACCGGCGGCCCTGAAGCGCCTTTCCGAGTCCGAGGACAAATGCCTGAAAGTGGCCCAGACCCTTCTGGACCACGGCGACTCGCTGGCCAATGCCAAGCAAGACCTTGAGGCCCTAATCGAGGCCCTCCCCGAGGACTCGGAGTCCAGGCCCGCCATGATGGCCATCGCCGTGAAGTGCGATGAGATCTCCCAAAGCATAAACATCGAGGCCTCGATAGGCGATTTGGTGGGCCAAAGGCTACTTAAAATCACCGATTTCCTCGAGTCTTCCCTGACCATCTTCCAGGAGCTCATCGAGGAGCACGGCGGGGCCGAGCCCAAAAAAGCCACGCGGGCCAAGCCCGGTTACGGCAAGGCCGAGGACGGGGAAAGCCGGCGGGGCCCCAAGGCATACCGTGACCATGACGGGCCCAAAAAGCCCCGGAAAGCCTCAAAAAGCGAGGAAGACCGCGAACTGACCGACCACGACGACCCCGATAACGGGGAAGCCGAGGCCGTCATGGCCCGCCCCGCGGCCAAGGCTGCCAAGGCGGCCAAGGAAAAGAAAAAAGCCCATGAGGGCGAGGAGCTTTTCGGGCCGGACGACGAGGCCTTGTCCCAGGACGAGGTCAACGAGCTGGTCAACAAGCTTTTCAAGTGATCGTGACTTGCCCGTAACGACCGACATAAGCATGGCCAAGGCCCCCCTCCCGGTCGAGCTGAGGGGGGCCACGCTTTCCTTCGGCCCCAAGGTCATACTGGACGGGATGGATCTCGCCGTGCGCCCTGGGGCCAAGCTCTCGCTACTCGGCGAGAACTCCTCGGGCAAGAGCTCCATCCTGAAGGTCATGGTCGGCCTGGTCCGGCCGGAGTCGGGCCAGGCGCTTCTCTTCGGGCGGGACCCGCGCAAGGTCTCCCGCCAGGAGCTCGACCGCCTGAGGCGCCGGGTGGGCATGCAGTTCCAGTCCGGGGCCATGTTCGATTCCATGACCGTGACCGAGAACCTCCTTTTGGCCGGAATCGAGCGCTCCCGGGGCCGCCCGGGGGCGGACGTCTCGGCCAAAGGCATCCTCGGCCTCCTGGAACGGGTCGGCCTGGGCCACGCGGCCAAGCTCCGGCCATCGGAACTCTCCGGCGGCATGCGCAAAAGGGCGGCCCTGGCCAGGGCCCTGATCGCGGAGCCGGAGCTGGCCCTTTTCGACGAGCCCACCGCCGGGCTCGACCCGGTCACGGCCAGCCTGATCATCAACCTCCTACGGGAGCTCTCCGAAAAGCGCGAGGCCGCCATGATCCTGGCCACCAGCGACGTGGACGTGGCCAGGCGCTTTTCCCCCGATCTGATCCTGATAAAAAAAGGCCGCGTCGCCGCCCGCGGGACCGTGGCCGATCTCCTGGCCTCCCCGGACCCTTACGTGTCAAATTACCTCAGCCGCTTTAAACGGGTTGACCGGGCCCTAAACGCCGGGGACTAAGGCTTGCGGGTTTTCCTGGCCACCCTGGACGGCCTCCCTCCCCTGGGGCCGGAACTGACGGGCCTGATGGCCCCCTCCAGGCGCGAGAAGGCCCTGGCCTTCGCCAAGGCCCCGGACCGCGGCCGGTCCATCCTGGCCGGCCTCCTCCTCCGGGAGGTCCTGGGGGTGACCGAGGACCAAGACCTTTGGCTCGAGCCCGCCGGCAAGCCCAGGCTCGCCGGGTCCCCCCTTAATTTCAGCCTAAGCCACTCGGGCCCCTACGTGGCCCTGTCGGTCGGCTTCCCGCCCCACGGCCTGGACGCCCAGGAACGCCGCACCAGGCCCATCCCCGCCGGCCTCGCCCGCTGGGCCCTCTCCCCCGCCGAAATCGCCGCCCTCTCGGAAAACCCGGACCCGGACACCTTCGTCCGGGCCTGGACCATGAAGGAGGCCTACGCCAAGGCCACCGGCCGGGGCCTTTCCGCCGGCCTCAACGCCTTTTCCGTCTTGCCCCTCGAGTCGGGGCCCAGGCCCGTCGAGGGCCGCGAGGTTTTTTTCCACCTGATGGCCCTCCCCGGGGCGGCCATGTCCCTGGCCAGCCTGACCCCCTCCCTGCCGCCCCTGGTCATGAACCTAAACGCCAGGATAAGCCGCCTGATCGCGCACGGCCGCGGGGAAACGGGCCCGGCCCCCATATACAAGGTCAGGCGCTAACCCGCCCGGGACGGCCACCCCCCCGGTCCCTGGGCCCGGGGCCCAAGTGGCCGGTTTGGACGATTTATATCTATGGATCTTATAGGAAGATATTTACTTTGATTTTCCTGTTGACATAGTTAAATTTTAGCATATAATATATTAACGTTTAATTTGTCTGAACGTAAAACCTATGTCTCATTAGTTGAATATTTTCGGGCAGTTGCTTATTGACCCATGATATTAGATAATATCCACGGTCAGTTATGATTAAGCGTTTGGCGACCGGCAAGGCAGCCCAAGGCTCACCTGGCCGGCTCCGAGCAACCCCAAAACGAGGCCAAGCCAAAGTTTGGGGGATAAAGGGGCGCCCGACCCGGCCCGTAGGCTGCCAGCCTAGGGCGAAAGGCCTGCCCCGTTTGGCCCAGTAGTTCCCGGTCAATAAAACCGGGCCCGCGTCAAAATTTAACCTTAAAGGCTGGAGGCGCCATTACAGAGACCTGCGTTTATTTTGGGAGACGGATCGCCTAGGACCGTTTCAGCATATCCCAAACCCGCCTTGATGACCGGTGGCGAATTTTCGGCCTTCCGGACTAACCGTCAAGCTCCAGGCGCAGGTTACTTGTCATGTCAGTCTAAAAAATCCACGGGGCCGCCGACATCGGGCCAGGCCCTAGGCGAGAGAAAAATTTATGCATAAATTCCGGTGCGTGACCGAGCGTTGTCCAAAGCGGCTGTTCCTGTTGGCCGCGATTTCGTTCAGTATGATCTTGGCCACAGCTTGCCAGAGTACTTCACAAGGTTTTCTCCCTTTTGCGAGTGTATTTAAACCCTCCCCCCCAGCGGCGTCCGCCGATCACGAAACAGAGCCCCGCACTTTCGACTCAGCCGAGATAATCGGGCTCCAAGACCGCATCCTAGACGAGGTTTCCTCCACAAAACCCGACCTGATAGACCTTTCGGTCTGCGTCAGGGGCCTTGAGGGTCGCCTGACCACCGGCCTGGTCGGCCAATACATGTCGACGCGAAACGGCCAATCGGATTACCAATCCGGCAACGATTACGTTTCCTCCAGCGCCGACCTCAGCCGAGTCCCCAGTTCCTCCAAATCCATCCGCTCCAAAGCCAACCTAACTAAAGACTTGCTCGTGGCCGCCTACGGCCAATCCGGTAGGCCCTTCAAATCCGGCGGCCGGAACCCCCAGGCCGGGTTCGACGCCCCCGGGCTCGTCAACTGGGTCTACTCCCAAAACGGGGTCAAGGTCCCCCAGACCGCCCGCGAGCTCGTGGCCAAGGGCGTGGCCGTCAGCCGGGAAAACCTCAGGCCCGGCGACATCGTGGCCTACCAGGATCCCAAGTCCTCGGACTATTTGGTGGGCATCTACTCCGGGAGCGGCAATTTCATCCTCGCCTCCCCCAAGTTCAACGTCGTGACCGAGACGGCAGCCTTCGGCACCGATTACGGCCCCTATTTCCTGGGCGGCCGCCGCTACGTCGATGACCCCGAGGCCGCCCCCCTGGACGAGGACCTCAAGACCGCCGTGGCCAACGGCGCCGTCAAAACGGCCCTCATGAACCTGGGCGATAACGTCCCCAAACCGGCCAACGTCTACGGCGGCTCGAAATCCAAGTCAAAGTCCGCCGTCAAGCGCAAAACCCGCTCGAGCAAAAAGTCCTCGGGCAAAAAAGCCTCTTCCAAGAAAAAGGCCACCCGCTCCAAGCGGAAATAAAATATTTAACCGACGGTAACATATAGTTTTCGTCATTGGTCGCAAAACAGACCCAACAAAATCGGCCCTTAAGTAGCTCTCGCTATTTAAGTCACAAAGGGTGCGCTAAACTCTCGGGAGGCCGGCGGTAAGCCGTGGCCTGGGATAAACCCGAGAGCTTAGCGCACCCTTTTCCATTGGTGTCACATTCGCTTACCAAAGTCGCATAAGCGAAAATATCGTCGCCGCTTCGCCGCCCCCTGGACTGACGTTAAGAGTTTAGTGGTCCATGGTTATAATCAAACAGCATAAAGTTTAGGCCTTAAAAATTAATTACGCCAATCTCTTGGTAGTCAGCCGTAAAAAATTTATCTTTGGCTCTTCCGTTAGCCATTTCCGCGATTTGAGCACTTTTTATCCAAGCCGCAAAAGGCTAACTTTTTCCAAACTCCCTAATTTTATTCCCTAAATTTTCACCCCTTTACGTGGTTCGGCCTTTTTGCATTTTTATTTACCGATTGTTCGAAGATAATTCATCACTTTAAATGTTTACTTTTTTAGCTAACTTAAAAATTCAACTATTGGCTTTTTCACCTAATAGGTACTTAAATGGTTTTTCCCTATGACTCAGTCCCATCAACAACGTCTCGATATAGCAAAAAAGAATAAATCTGATGAGTTTTATACTCAATTGTCAGATATCGAAAAAGAATTGCCTTTTTATAAAGACCAATTTCAAAACCAAATCATATTTTGTAACTGCGATGACCCTTATGAGAGCTATTTTTTTAAATACTTCGCCACGAATTTTAACTTCCTTGGACTAAAAAAACTTATCGCAACGTGTTATGACGGTTCGCCATTCGCTTTTAAGCAGATTACCCTTTTCGATATTTGTAATCTGAGGCCAAAGCCCAGTGACCACAAACGTCCGTATAAAATTGAGATAAACGAAGTCGAGGCACCCAATTTAGATGGCGCCGTCGATTTGGCTGACGTGGAGCGTTTGATCAAAAATAAAAAGAACGTATTGACTTTGCTCAAAGGAAATGGTGATTTTCGCTCCCCGGAATGCGTAGAACTTTTAAAAAGCTCAAACATCATTGTGACTAATCCCCCATTTTCATTATTCCGTGAGTATGTTTCACAATTATTTAACTATAACAAAAATTTTTTAATCATAGGCAATATAAATTCTGTTACCTACAAAGAAATTTTCCCTTTAATTATGAACAACAAATTATGGATGGGACAAAGTATTCATAGCGGCGACAGGGAATTTCGGGTTCCCGACAACTATCCCCTGGAAGCGGCCGGTTGCAGGGTGGACGAGGAAGGCAGACGCTATATCCGGGTCAAGGGCGTTCGCTGGTTTACCAACCTCGATGTCCCTCGTCGCCACGAGAAGCTCACCCTGCCCAAACGGTATACCCCCACGGATTATCCCCGGTACGATAATTATGACGCTATAGAGGTCTCTTCCGTGGCCAACATCCCTTATGATTATGAGGGAATGATGTGTGTCCCTATCACCTTTCTCGATAAATATAATCCCGATCAATTTGACATTTTGGGCATTACCGATCGTCAAAATTCCTCTGGGTTGAGAACGAAAAAATATACCCTTCACGACAGCGATAAATATAACGATTTGAATGCGCGTGGCGTTATTTTAACGCCAAATGGCTACAAAGCTAAGTATGCCCGTGTCATTATTAAACATAAAGGAATTCCAAATAAAGACACAGCTCCATAAAATTTCAATCATGCCGCTAAAAAAATTTTAATATGATAATACGCAACCCAATCACATTATTCCATAGATCAAAGTAGCTAAAAGGCACCAGAAAATTGCCATACCCTTTGCAAGGACCGTATTAGTCCGAAAAGCCATATTTAATTCCCAATAATATCAAAAATATAAACTATCCGTTTATCGTTCGTTTCCCAAAGCGTAAATTATTGAAGCCGCTTCGCCGCCCCAACCCGTGCGGTGAACCCCCATCCCAGGATCTTTGGCCTCAAAACCATTCCCGGTTTTCCCTAAGCCGCTACCGAACGCCAAAACCTTCTTCGCTTTATCCCTTTGGGCACCCCAAACTGACCCCAATATATCCCCATAACTCACTATAAATACCCACAGGGCACGAAATATCATCCCCAAAGATACTATTTTCCCCCCAACCCCACTATATCCCGCCGCCTAAAAACCCAAGAATTAATCCGCCATCTTTACTTACCACTATGATTTTATTCGTTAGCCTCCACCGGTCAAGTACCGGCCCCGCTAATTCTATCATTTTATTGGATTTATTCAGTTCTTTGCTGATCAATGGACGTTAAAAATATGTAATTTACCTATTTTGGCAGGCTAAAGTCTAACCAGCGGGGTCACATTTTCGACGGCAAGGGCCAATCGGTTCTAGGCGGACACCCGAGGGTTGAAACGAAGACCATGGAGGCTAAATAATCAAAGCGCTTACCGTTAAAAAAATTTTTTAAGCGCTATGTTATGGCGCTTAAAACGATAAATTAAGGTAATGGCTCTAACTAATTTAAGCCCCATGATTTCGCGACTTTCGTTGACCCACTGGGCCACGATCCCAATCGCGAGGTTATCATGATATGTCATCCACCACTGACCGCGGTCAGGGGGTTCCGGGGGAG
>JAITKA010000028.1 GCA_031278635.1 Deltaproteobacteria bacterium
CCATCTGGGCTTTGCCCCCCGGTGTCTCGCCTTTTGGGACGGGTTAGGCCCCTGGATGAAAGGGGGTCCCGGTCTCGATTGGATGCCCAAGCGAGCCCGTTCGGCGAGTTTAGGGAAAAGCCTAAACGGGGGTATATCGGCTTGTCTACGCTTAAAAACAACCAACTTCCCTGTGACATTATTTGATTTTTCATATAATGTCGGATTTGCTGGAAAAATTTTTGTGCTCAAAATTTTCAGAGCTATCGATCATTCTCATTACGTATAAATCATAACCGTGAAAGATGACGTTTTTTGTATTTTTTTGGCCTTTTGGGGCCGGAACGTAAGTCAGGGATAGGGGCGCGACATGAAGGACTGTCAGCTATTGGGCAATAATTATGTCCTAAATACTAATGACAGGTAGGTATGTCGTTTATCTTTCGGGGCAGGCGTTTTTGGGACTGAGGGCTAAAAGTTCCGTCACTAAAGAGGCCTTATTTAGTGAGGCAAGAACTTTCCGAATTTTGCGAGTGACAATTAACTTTGGGTAATTATGGATGTCCTATAGGATCTATGCCTAGAAAGAATTTTTGTAGCTTTTTAAACCTGGATATGCGTAAACGGAATTCAAAGCCTAATATGATTGATTTTCGCCACGGATGGCTTTTCGCCGCCGCGAAAAATTTTTTTGTGTCCCCATTCATTTTTCTCCATGGATGGGCGATCATGACATAAAGGTTTCCATTATAATAAAATAGGCCTTTTATAAATGCTAACTAACTATCTAAATCTAAACATATTCTTACCCATAGTGTAATCGGCGCCGACCAGGGCAATAAGGGGAGAAATTCATTCCTGTGAGGCCGCCCCGTTGGGCAAAAATTCGTGAAGGCCGGCCGGGGAATTTCCGCCGGTCCCGAAAGCCGAAAACTGGTGGGGACGGCCCAGGCGAGGGGCGTCCGGTGGCCTGGGTCCCCAGTCGTTCCCCGGGGGAGGGGCCAAGGGGCGCCGGGGCTTGACGGGGCTAAAATTGTCAAATAAATTTGACAAAATAGCCCCGTTTAACCGTGGGTAAAATTCGCGCCTCTGAAAGAAAATACTATTAGTTATAGATAAACGGTTTGTTAAACATGTCTATAGCGCCTAAACTATACCTTTTGGTTTATGGCAGATCCCTTGCGTTGCCAAAAAATATTTACATGGAAGGGGACAACAATCGTCAAATTCCTTGACTAAAAAGCCAATATGAAGTATTTTCAATCAAATGTTTGTGGGGGCCGAAAGGCCAACCAAAACATTCCCGGCCCCTCTTGAGGGCGATTAGAGTGGGGCCCGTCAGACCGTTTTGTTAGACCCGTATCGGCAACGACGCATTCTTTTACCGTCCCAAGATTAAATATTGCGTTAAAACCATGGTTTTTTCTGTGAAACCTTTAAGTTTTATTGGCTAGTTACATGCCCCAAGCAAGGGGTTTTTTACTTTTTTTACCTAAAAGTAACCACCTTTAAAAACGAGAGGATATTTCCGGAGGCATTCCCTTATGGCTAGGGTTCTTGCCCGCATGGCTCGATTCCCTGCCAGTATGGCTGGATATCTTGATTGATTCGCGAGAAGCGGACCACGCTTTGAGCGAAGAAGGTTCGATGGGTAATACGTTTGGACCAAGGCGCGAAATAGGGCCAGGCTAACCCAAAAGCTACCTTATCTTTACACAAGAGCTTTTTTTGAGCGACGCTTTATCAAAACACCGTCACAGACATTTTCGGAGGCTAGTCAAGATGGCAATCGTCACCTTTATCAAAAAGACCCTTACTTTGCCGTTCAAGCCGGCCGCGGTGGCCCTGGCCGCCCTGGTCGCCCTGGCGGTCTCTGTCGCGCCGGCGGCCTTGGCCAGCGAAACAAACTTGATGGTACCCGAGCTGGAGTCCTGGCAAAACCAACTTTTGATCGGCGGCTTGGTGGTTTGCGTCCTTGGCCTTTTATTTGGATTGTACCAGTATCTAGGCATAAAAAAGGTCAAATCGCACCCTTCTATGCTTGATGTCGCAGCCACCATCTACGAAACGTGTAAAACGTACATGTTTCAGCAGGCGAAATTACTGTTCGTACTTTTGGTTTTCGTCGGCGCCTGCATCTCCTTTTACTTCGGCTTCCTCATGGAGATGGGCATCGGCTCCGTGCTGCTAATCCTGGTTTGGACAATCATCGGCATCCTGGGCTCCTACTCGGTGGCCTTCTTTGGCATGCGCGTCAACACGCTGGCCAACAGCCGCATGGCCTACTCGGCCCTCGACAAAAAACCGCTTAAGCTCCTTAACATCCCGCTGAACGCCGGCATGAGCATCGGCGTCCTGTTGATCTCCGTCGAGCTGGTCATGATGCTCATAATCCTGGTCTTCGTCCCCAGGGACCTGGCCGGGCCCTGTTTCATCGGCTTCGCCATCGGGGAGTCGCTGGGGGCCAGCGCCCTTAGGATCGCGGGCGGCATCTTCACCAAAATTGCCGACATCGGTTCCGACCTAATGAAGATCGTCTTCAAGATCAAAGAGGACGACCCGAGGAACCCCGGCGTCATAGCCGACTGCACCGGGGACAATGCCGGGGACAGCGTCGGCCCGACCGCCGACGGCTTTGAGACCTACGGGGTCACGGGCGTGGCCCTGGTCACCTTCATCTGCCTGGCCGTGGGTATCGGTTCCGGTGGCCAGCTGACCCTTCAGACCAACCTGCTGACCTGGATCTTCGTCATGAGGATCCTCATGCTGGTTACCTCCGTCGTGGCCTTCTACGTCAACAAAATGTGGTCGCAGGCCCGCTACGGGACAGCCGAGGAATTCGACTTCGAGTCCCCCCTGACCAGCCTGGTTTGGTTCGGCTCGATCCTCTCCATAATCATGACCTTCATAGTCAGCTACATCCTCCTGGGCCCCCATTCGGATTTCGCCAAAGTCAGCGTCGAGCATGGCGGCAAGTACTGGTACGTCCTGGCCTCCATCATCAGCTGCGGGACCCTCGGCGCGGCCCTGATACCCGAGTTCACCAAAATCTTCACCTCCGGGAAATCCGCCCACGTCCGGGAGACCGTTGAGGCCTCCAAGGAAGGCGGCGCCTCCCTTAACATCCTCGCCGGTTTCATCGCCGGGAACTTCAGCGCCTTCTGGATGGGCATGGTCTTCGGCGTCCTGATGCTTTTGGCCTACCTCTTCAGCCAGGCGGGCTTAATCGAGATCATGGAGTACCCCTCGGTCTTCGCCTTCGGCCTTGTGGCCTTTGGCTTTTTGAGCATGGGCCCGGTGACCATCGCGGTCGATAGCTACGGCCCGGTGACCGACAACGCCCAGTCCATCTACGAGCTCAGCCTGATCGAGGAGCTGCCCGGCATAGACGAGGAGCTGGAGAAGGATTTCGGCCACAAGCCGGACTACGAGAAGGCCCACCTGTACCTGGAGAGTAACGACGGGGCCGGGAACACCTTCAAGGCCACGGCCAAGCCCGTCCTCATAGGCACGGCGGTCGTCGGCTCCACCATCATGATCTTCTCGACCATTTTGGTCATCCAGAAGGAACTGGGGGTTACCCCGGAGGCCATCCTCAACATCCTAAACCCCTACACCATCATCGGCTTCCTGTGCGGGGGGGCGGTCATCTACTGGTTCACCGGCGCCTCGACCCAAGCCGTCTCCACCGGCGCCTACAGGGCGGTGGCCTACATCAAGGACAACATCGACTTGGACCCGAACGCCTCAAAGAGCGCGGCGGTGGACAACTCGAAGGAAGTCGTCAGGATATGCACGGTGTACGCCCAGAGGGGCATGTTTAACATCTTCATCGCCGTGTTCTCGTTCGCCCTCTCCTTCGCCTTCCTCTCCAGCCCCGTGGCGGGCAACGAGTCGGTGAGCTTCTTTATCTCGTACCTGCTCTCGATCGCCTTCTTCGGGCTTTTCCAGGCCATTTTCATGGCCAACGCGGGAGGCTGCTGGGATAACGCCAAAAAGGTCGTCGAGGTCGACTTGCAGCAAAAGGGCACGCCCCTCCACGACGCCTCCATCGTCGGCGATACCGTCGGCGACCCCTTCAAGGACACCTCGTCCGTGGCCCTGAACCCGATCATCAAGTTCACCACCCTTTTCGGCATGCTGGCGCTTGAAATCGCCATCGCCCCGACCTTCAGGGGCGCCGAGGTGGCCGAGGGATCGGCGGAGGCGGCGGCCGCTGGCTTTAACGCCACCCCGTTGGTGGTGGGGTTCTTCTTCCTGGCCGTGGCCCTTTACTTCGTTTACCGCTCATTCTACGGGATGCGCATTTCCAAGCTCCAGCAAGCGGCCCAGAACGCCGCGGAGCGGAAATAGCCATTTATCCCGCGACCCTTCCAACGGCAAAACCCGGCTTCTGGCCGGGTTTGCCGTTCCCACGGGCGTAAACCATGGCCCCCAAGGAAAAGATCAGGGCCGACGAGCTGTTGGTCCGCCTTAAGCTCTGCGATAACCGTAGCCAAGCCCAGTCCTTGATCATGGCCGGCCGGGTCCTCGGGCCCGGCGGCCAGCGGGTCGAGAAAGGCGGTAAGGCCTTCGGCCCGGAAACGGTCCTGAGCCTTACCCCGTCCCGCCGGTTCGTCAGCCGGGGCGGGCACAAGCTGGCCGGGGCCCTGGAGGACCTGGGCCTCGACCCATCGGGCTATAACGCCCTGGACGTGGGCGCCTCGACGGGCGGCTTCACCGACTGCCTGCTCCAGGCCGGGGCGGCCACGGTCACCGCCGTGGACGTGGGCCGGGGCCTGATCGACCAAAGCCTTAGGAACGACCCACGGGTCACCCTGGTGGAAGGCCTGAACGCCCGCCGCCTGGACGAGATCGAGCCCGTGGCCCTGAGGGCCCCCTTCGACCTGGCCGTGGCCGATCTGAGCTTCATCTCCCTCTCGCTGATCCTGCCCAAGCTCTCCCCCCTCCTCAAGCCCGGCGGCCGAGTCCTGGCCATGGTCAAGCCCCAGTTCGAGGTCGGGCGCCGCCAGGTCGGCAAGGGCGGCCTGGTCAGGGACCCGGAACTGATCCGGGTCGCCGTTGACAAGATAGCCGCCCTGGGCCCGGGGTTAAATCCCCCCCTGAGCGAAACCGGCCGCTCCTACTCCAAGCTGACCGGCAGGGACGGCAACCAGGAGGTCTTCCTGCTCTTCTCCCCGACGCCCTGACTGCCGCCCCCCCAAAAAAAACCAGGCCGCGGTCGATTCCGACCGCGGCCTTCCGAGTACCGGCGGGAGGCCCAAACGAGGGCAACCTAAGGCAACAGACTGTAGCTGGCGTAGGTCACCGGGGCGTGCAAAGTGTTTAAGCTGCGCTCCAAAAGTATCTCGTGGTGGGGCAAATTACTGTAACCGAAGGTAATTTGTATGGAACTTGCCACGAATTGGCAACTCCTGTCCAGGGCTATGGGCAGGCTGTCGCCCTGGAGGAGACTCCCGGTCAGGACGCTGGAGAAGATGTCCCCGGTCCCGTGGTATTGCGTCGGCACCTGGGGCCTCCCAGCCAGCCAGAACCGGCCGTCGCCCCGGTTATAGGCCGCGACCGAGCTGCGGTCGGTATGGGTCTCCAGGGGCAGGCTGGTGATGACCGGCATGGCGGGCCCCAAATCGGCCAGGGCCAAGAGCCAGTCCTTGACCTGGCCCTCGGTCATGCTATCGGGGACCTCACGGTCCAGCATGAAGGCCGCCTCGGTGATGTTGGGGGTAATGACCTTGGCCTGGGAGGCCAGGCCGCGCATCTCCCCTATCATCTCGGGGGGCATGGAGGCGTAGAGTTTCCCGAAATCGGCCATGACCGGGTCCACGACCACCAAGGTGTCCTCGTCGGCGAAGCTCTTGATGAAGTCCGAGACCATGCCCGCCTGCCGCGACGAGCCCAGAAAGCCGCTATAAATGGCATCGAAACGCAGGTCTATGGCCTTCCAGTGCTCGATGAAGCCCGGCAGCTGATCGGTCAGATCGAACAACTTAAAGCCCGGTATGCCCGTATGGGCGGACAACACCGCCGTGGGCAACGGGCAAACCTCGAAACCCATGGTCGAAAGTATGGGAATAACCACCGTAAGCGAGCAGCGGCCAAAGCCGGACAAATCATGTATGGCCGCCACCCGCGGCAAAGGGGTACGCATCAAACCCTCCTATAAAGAATAATCGATTCCCGGCCCAAGCCCCGCCTGGCCGTCAACCCAGATCCTGGGGCCCTTTCCCGTCGCCCCGCCCATCCCCGTCGTCGTCATCATCATCATCGTCGTCATCGTCATCATCGTAATCATCGTCGTAATCATCGTCATGATCGTAATCATGATCATGATCGTAATCGTCATGGCCATCGCCATCCCCGCCCCCATCCTGGCCCCCGTCCAAGCCGGTGCCCGGCCCGGGCTCCCCCGCCGGGCGCCGGCCGCGGGACAAAACCCTTAACGGGAGGAGACCCACGAGACCCGTTAAGCCCAGGAGGACCATCATGGTCCCGGAAAAGATGAGCATCACGAAAACGTGGGGGCTGTCCTTGATCACGTACGCCTTGTGGACGGTATAGATACCCAAGGGGAGAAAGACTGCCAATAGGCCAAAGGCTAAAAACTTTAAACGCATCAGGGCCTCACTTAGGCTAGAAATAAATGCCCCAGCGAAAACCCGTTTACAATATCACCGCTGGAATTACCGGTCAAGGATTAAAATTAAGGGGTAAAGGGCGTGGTTTTTCCCTGCATAAAGCCTCAAAATCAGGGAATGATTTTTTCACCCGGCCGGGGCCGAAAACGAAACCCGCCACCCGAAAAAGCCAGGAACCGGCATCGGTTCCGGACGACGCCCATCACGGCCCGTCCCGCCCCATAGCCGCCGAACCACTTTGCCTTGGATTTGACCGAAACCCAGCCCTCATTCACGGCGCCCGGCCTATTACCTTTGCCCCAAAGACCACTCGTCATAACCCAACGCCGATACACATGCCCCTTTTTTTACCACAATAGCTGCCCGTTTGGGCAAATAATCCGCCAATTTCCAACTCAAACCGTCCCCACGAAACGAGGGGCGAAAAGGGCCTGCCCAAAACCATCCCCCTGGGCCCGAGCCTTTCGCCCAGCCTTTCGCCCCAACCAGGGTTCATTCAAACTCAAGCCTAAGGGTCAGGGACCCGGAGAAGCCTTGCCGCTTGCCAACGTAAGCCTGAACCCCCAAATCCACGGAGAGGCGACTGCCCTCGCCCGTGGTAAACGAAATCCCCAACTCGCCCATGCCGGTGCCGCCCCTCATGCTCGGGGACTCCACGGCGAGGCCATTGACGAAGGCGTCGGCCCGGCCGTCAAACTCATGCTCGTAGGCGATCCCGACATAGGGGCTTACGCGCCCGCTGACGAAATGGTTATACCGGGCCCCGACCCTGAGCCTATGGGAATCGACGGCCCGGAAAGACACCGTCTCCCCCGTCGAGACCACGACCTTGTCCGCGTTTTGGTGGTTCCACAGGTATTTGACATAGGTGTCCAGCACCCCGGACTGACCGAGCTTCCATTTGTGCCCGACCCCCAAATGGAAGCCGTAATACGGCGCCCTCGACGAGTAGGAGACCCTTTGGCCTCGCAGGATATCGTCGCTCCAATACTCGTTCTCGACCGTGCCCAGCCTGGCCGTTAACTCCGCGTAAAAATTGCCCATCGCGGTCTGGGAAAAATCGAACCTTGCCAAAACCCCTATTCCCAAATACCTGGTGTCGCCATGGCCCAACACGACCCCGGCGTTGGGGAAAGAATTGACGGTATCGTAGGAGCCGATGCCATACTCGCCAAAAATGCCCACGGTGAGGCGACCCGGGTCGAGCTTGGCGGCATACGAGGCCCCCAGGGAAACGTGAAACGATTCCACGTCGACGTGGGAGCCGCTCTCGTACCGCATGCTTCCCCCGGAAGCCGACCCAAAGGTGCCGATTGGGATGCCGCCGCTTATGCCCACCGTCGCCGCCGCTTCCATGGCATCGGAAATCGTCCTCGAGGAGGCGTGATCGGAGGCGAAAATGATGGTGCCCATTGAGCCGACGAGCCCTTCCGAGATTGACTTGCTCTCCTCGCTGAGCCCCACCGACGTGACCCTGGCCGTCAGTTTGTTCCCCGCCTGTACCAGGGCGAAGTCGTATTCCATCAGCGAGCCATGTTTTCCGGTGGCGGTTGTTTGGCTGAAAGTGGTGCCAACTATATTGGCCCCGGCATTTAAGTTATCGTCGATTAACGTAAGTTCGGCGCCAACGTTCAAAGGCCCACTAAATTTACCCAGTTTGGGATCCGTGTTGACGCTTTCAACGATACTATCATTAATGTTTATGGTTCCAGATGAATTAATCGTTAATCCCACGGCACTTGGATCGGTAAACGTAAAGTTATAATACTGAAAATTAGCAACATCACCTACTAATATGCCGGACGTTTTAGATGAAATAACGTTCAATCTATTACCGGTAAAATAATCAGCGTTAGGCCCAGTTTGGCCATCAATTTTGGAGCCATAAAGAGTGCCTATGGAAGTTACGTCTTCAATGGATACCGTGTTATTGATCGCTTGTAAAGAAATTATATTGACGGTTGCACTATTAGCTATTTGAGCCCCATAAACAGATGTATATTTGCCTCCGACAAGCTTAATATTATTAAAATTGACTTGTATAACAACATTTGCATCATTTACACTAAAATCAGCATGAATAGATAGATAACCTCCAATTAACGTTTTAACTTCGCTATTGGTAGAATATACTATATTATTAGAAACCTTAACAAATCTATCATTATTTACCAAAAGTAACAGCTGCCCATTTCCACCTTGTATATTTACATTTTCACCAGTAAAATTATTAATGATAACCCTATTATTTGTTGATGTTAATGTATCCCTAGAAAGTGCCATTCCGCCATAAATAGTCATATTAGATGATAATATTGTATTTTCTATTGTTATTTTATTATTTCGGGCATAGCTAGGTACTCCAACGGCTAACCCACCCACAATATCACCCCAAATATCATCCCCAGAAACATCTTTACTAGACCTTAAAACGATTTCATTACCTTCTGAGTAAGCGCTACCATTAGATGAGAAAGCTTCCCCTCCAATTATAGATTGACTATTACCAATGTTAGACATGATATTTGTAATATCTAACTTGTTCTTACTGGCTCTGGCAGTTGATGAATTCGAAGACGCTACACCGCCAACGATATCGTATTCGAATTGGCCCCCGGTCACGGTTATCGTGTTCTCATTGCTCTCCGCATCCCCAACGGAGTCACTCTCCGAATAACCGGCAATTATCGCCATGAATGTTGAGCCATTTAGCGTGACAGTATTAGAGTTGGACCACGCAACCCCGGCTTGGGTTTTAGCGTAGCCTCCATAAACTACGTGGTCTACAACGATCCCGGTGCCGCCGCCGGCATCGAATATGGAGTTGCCACCGCTAGAGGCAGCCCCGATCGTTTGACTGTCATAACCACCGAAGACGGAGCCCGGCAAGTCAACCAAGATTGTAACCGTATTGCCCGACGAAACGGGGGGAATTAACGCAACATTGCTAGGGTCGGTTGGATCGGAGACCAAGTGTGAAGCGTCACCCGTCCAAACGACGTTATCGGCTTCGGCCGTCACCCAGCCGCCCAACAACGCCAAGATCCCCGCGAAGCCAAGGGCAAGGGCTTGACGAAAAAGTCTCATGGGATTTCACCTAACGATCAATAGTTAATTATTAAAGGCTCTATCAGTCCCCAAAACCGGTTCGGACCAAGGGTCAGGCGGGCAACCCCAAAGATTGGGAAATCCCCCGGCCGGCCTGGTTTATCGTGAGGGGCCCATCAATGACGCTGACCCTCTTTTGTCCTTCGCCCCGGTAGCGGGAATTTGCGAAGGTATCCAAAGATAGATTGTACCATACCGTAACAATCCCGGAGATGATGATCAAGGCCTTAGGGGGTAGCGAGAGGCCTTGGGCTTACCATCGAAGACGCCTGTCGTGGTTACCGGCGAGGTCGCCCCAAACTCCTTCCAGGGAGGGGCGGGATTCCCACCAGCCTCGGGGAATCGGGCCAGCGAGGCGTTTTCGGTGGGCTCGGAAGCGGTCGGGAACAACCACTGGCGTCACCGTCTCTCAAAGGCCCGCCGGCAAGCGGCTTTGGCCACCGGGGAAAGGCGCCCCAAGCTGGCGGGGCCCGAAAAGCCAAAAAGCCGCCCTTCCCGGCTTCCCGGGGGAGGGCGGCCTTTGGGAGCCAAGGACTGGGATTATCGGTCGGGGCCCAGGTACGCCCCAGGCACCCCTTGACCGCCATGGCTCAGAACCCCAGTTTGACCATCAGAAGACCGTGGACTCTCCACCTCTGGCCGTAAAGGCCGTTGAGAAAAAAAGAAGCCGGCGGGGACTCAGACGAGCCCTCACCGGCTAACTTAGGTCAGAACGGAGACAAGGTCCCCGGCCTGGTTTAAGACCGTCTTAGGCCCCGCGGGGCCGTCTGAACGGGGTTCCTTGGAGGGTTACTCCTCGGTTACTTTGATGGCACCAACCTCGCAAGCCTCGACGCAGGACTCACAGCCCAAGCACTCGGCAGCGTTGACCGCGATGGCGATTTTGTCTTTGATCTCGTAGACGTCAGCGGGACAAGCGTCCTTGCAATTGCCGTCGCCGGTACATTTGGCGGTATCGATCGTTACAACCCAACCCATGTTAACTACACCTTTCTGATAAGGAGATATTAGAAAAAGTGCTTCTTCGGTTTAAAAAGAAGCCTCCCACCTGGTCCCAATCCATCTTGGCCATTTGTCTCAAAGGCGTTTAGATGTGGATCAGTTGTGACCTTTATAACCGAAAATCGCTTGAAACGCAAGTTTTTTTGACAAGACTCAACGCCAATGAAAAGATATCAACAGGCATGAAAAGCTGGGACTAGCCAAAAATAGCCCGCTTTAGGCTTCGATTTGCCTCTTTCACCGCCCGATAATCCCTTTTCAGGGGCCAAAAATGAGAAAACCGGGCCGAAAAAAATTTCGGCCCGGTATAAATTTAATTTCCTGACGATTGTTTCCCGGCCCGCTTTGGCACCCAGGCAGGGCCAGGGGCATAAAGGCCAAAGATTTCGCGATTTAGCGCTAAAATTAACCAATAACTTCCGGGTGTTAGACCGCGACTTGCTGGGCCTCTTCCGGCTGGATAACGACCGGGTAAACGCTGACCTTCTTGCGGTCGGCGCCGTGGCGCTCATACTTGACTATGCCCTCGACCAGGGCGAACAGGGTATAATCGCGACCAAGGCCCACGTTGTTGCCGGGATGAATCTTCGTGCCCAGCTGGCGGACCAGGATATTACCCGCCTTGACCAACTGACCCGAATAGCGCTTAACGCCCCGCCTCTTGCCTATGGTGTCCCTGCCGTTGCGGCTGGAACCGCCGGCTTTTTTGTGTGCCATCTGCCCTCTCCTCCGATACCGGCCCCGCGCTGGTAGCCAAAATAAGGCCGGTTACTTAAATATCCGCCCAGAAGGGTAAGCCCCTTCCCGGGCCCATAGCCCCTAAGCCTCGATGGCGAGGATCTTTAAGGCCGTATAGTCCTGGCGATGCCCTTGGGCCTTATGGTAACCCTTGCGGCGCTTCTTTTTAAACACCAGAATCTTTTTGTCCTTGGCATGGTTTAAAACCTGGGCCTTAACGCTGGCCCCGTCCACGAGCGGCCTGCCGCTCCTGACTTCATCGCCGTTGGCCACAAAAAGCACGTCTCCCAAAGACACTTCCGAGCCCGGCTCGGCGGAAAGCAAGTTGACCCAAACCACTTGACCTTCGGTCACTTTATATTGGCGGCCACCGCTTTTGATTATCGCATACATTAGTCGTCCCCCTTCAGGCGAACTGAAACCAGTACTGTAGATCAAAGAGCCTCATTTGTCAATGAAAAATTTTTCGCTGCGGCTCCCCGAAATCAAGCGATGGCGAAGATTTCCTTGCGCCCCCTACAAAAGCCAGGGCCTTTAAATTTTGGCCAACAGGCCCTTAAAACAAATTTTTTGACGCAAAACTTACAAGTAAAGTAACCAAAATATCAGTCATTTTTCGCTTAAGATATTCAATATCCGACGATACCGATCACGTAACTACCAATATCGAAAAACCCACTAATTCTTGGGCTCAAAAAGTCAGTTCGGGCAATCCCCTCACGATTTTATTCGTCTCCAAGCTCACGGTGATAAGCTTCAAGATAAGGTCAAAAATGTACCTTGGCTGACCATGCTCCTTGCCCCAGTCGTTGGGATCGTTTTTGATGCCGCTGTCCTTGTCTACCTTGATTTGGTACCGCTCCATCACCCATTCGATGGGCGAACGCCCGTTGACCACGTAATAATAGGCTTCCAGGGGAATTCCCGAAATCCTGATGGAGCCATTAAACTGTATGGCCGACTTGTCGTCCTTATCGACAAATCGGATTTTGTCCACGGAAAAATTACCCTTCTCGAGCCCTGTAATCGTCACCCCGGCATAGGGCTTCACATTAGTTTCGTAACCTAAATGAATCTCGGCCAGTTTCTTGCCGGCAGAGGCGAAGGCCTTAAAATCCCGGGTCTTATCCACCAGCGGAAGCCTCGGAAGCGATTTCTTTAAATCCGCCG
>JAITKA010000085.1 GCA_031278635.1 Deltaproteobacteria bacterium
TTTATGTTGTTTTTAATCAAATATTGGAATCTAATTTTTCATCTGGTATGGGATCTATTGAATATAAAATTGATGATGGAAACATATATAAAGAAAATTGGATAAAAAGTGATAATTTAAAAAGGTTTTTTTCTCCTAAACCGATAGATTTGATAAAAAACCTCATGTCTGCCAACAAAATTTCTTTTAGGGTACAAAAATATAAAGTTGACGCATTTTTAGAAGCCTCGTTCAATTTGGACGGGTTATCGCAAGCCATCGTGCCGGTACAGGAAGCTTGCGACTGGAAATAGTTCCATTGGTTACCGTTTTGCCCATGGGTCCTCCCATGACTTACGGGCGTTCGGGGTAATCGATATCTACCGGCATATCATTTATGGCCACCAGGCCATGAAAGGATGTGTGACATGCCCACGGTTTTTGACGTGGCGGATTACTTTATAGTGGAAACGGATCGTGAGTGCGAAGGGGGCATGAACGATGACGTGATGACGCATTTTAAGGTCCAAAGATTAGTATACTTCGCCCAAGGTTATTCCCTGGCCACTAACGGTGAGCCATTGTTTGAAGAGCCAATAGAAGCGTGGGAACATGGGCCCGTTTGCCCGGCTTTATATGATAAATACAAGTCATATGGAAGAACGCCCGTAGACTCGCCGAGGCAAATTGACGAGATCAAAAGTCATTTTTCGGACTTGCAAATACAGGTCCTTGAAAAGATCCATGAAGAGTTAGGCTGTTTCTCCTCTGGCATGCTCCGTGACATATCCGAGGAGGATACGTCTTGGATTGACGCCAGGGCAAGGGGCGGTGACACGATGACGCATGAGGAAATGAAAGAATCTGCCTTGTTTTGGACGCTGTACAGAGACTCGGACGAGGACGAGGAAGAAGGGAATTAAAAATAGCCCGGTAAAAATAATCATAGTCAGATAAATGTAGCTATAGTACTAGAGTTGTTGTAAGTTGCATATTTAAGCCAAGATAGGTTTAAATTTTTTGACACGATACTTACGGTAATTAGAAAAAAGGTACTAATAAATCTAATTTAAGGTGTGTTTAGTAAATAAACGCTACCTTAATATTAGAGGCTTACGGTTTCGTGGAAGACCTAAGACCACGGTTAAGGCCATGGTATCGGGCATTGGGAAATTAGGCACCGGATAGCTACGTGATACCGAGATTGAAACCCGATGGTCAAGGTTACTTGTCATGGGTTGATTTTGGCGTGTCCGGGTTAGGTCCTTCCGTCGGAATTTTGTTACGCTTTAGCTTACCATGGCCAAAGGCTTAAGTTTTGGTGCGTAAGAGTGCGCTATTTCCCAAAACATTGCATAAACAATTAGTCCGTGGCGATGAAAGAATTTTTTATCGCAAACTTTGATACTTTTTCTCTGATTTGATCTATCGTTTAGATCATAAATGACCTCATTATCCATCGACCATAACCATCGTGAATTTGTCGGTTTTGGTCTCGATGGAGCCAATTTTCTGCGGCCGGGACCGGGGGGACGGGCCGCGGTGGCCTTTTCCTTCCTTTTCCTGACGCAACCCCGGTACCCGCGGCTCCCGCCGCGGGGCGTTCATTAAGTCATTTACACCCAAGCTATGGTAACCGCCGGATACGGGAAGCGAATCGAAGGGTAGGGTTTGGCCCGTGGGTTTTTTGGGCCAAAGGGCTATGATTGTGTCGTTGTTCATTTCATATGATACATTATAGAATGGCAAAATTAATGAAAATCATTACGAGGCTAGAATTTTGGCCATAAATTCTGACGCCTAAGAAACAAGTTTTCAACAACTGGGGGGCTGTTGCTGATCGGACATATATCTTTCCCCGTTTCGTTCGGGAAAGAGGCTTTCAGGGGTAAAAGAAAAAGCCTGAAATCGATAACCAGATTAGCCCTCGGCTTTTGGCCTTTGGGTACGTGAAAAAGGAAGCGTACATGTTTAAGATCCTGGTTTTGAATCTCGGGGGGACGTCCACGAAGGTAGCCATCTTTGAGGACAAAAAATGCGTTCGTGATTTTAGCCTCAGGCACGAGGGGGAAATGAAACCCTCCCTCACGTCCGCGCGGCAGGTGGCGTACCGCAAGGGGCTGGTCCTGGACTGGCTCCGCGGGCAGGGTGAGGGAATGGAAAACTTCGATGCCATCGCGGCCAGGGGGCCGGCCATCGCCGAGGCCCATCAAAGCGGGACCTATCTCGTGGAGGGAAAATACCGGGAGCTGCTGTTGGGGGTCTACGTCCCGGACATGCCGCCCATACACGGGAACCGCATCATCACCCCCTTGGCGCTGTCCTTGGCCGAGGGCCCGGGCATCCCCGTATACGTCACCGATCCCTCGTCGGTAAACGAGATGTCGGACGTGGCCCGGGTCTCCGGCCTCAAGGGCATCGAGCGGGGCATTTGTTTTCACGCCCTGAACCAAAAGATCGTGGCCAGGAAGCACGCGGAAAGGATCGGCAAGGCCTACGGGGAGGCCCGTCTCGTCGTGGCCCACATGGGCGGCGGCATTTCCGTCGGGGCCCATAGGGACGGGAGGGTCATCGATGTCAACGACGCCGGGGTGGGTTACGGGCCCTTCTCCCCGGACCGGGCCGGCACGGTCGGGACCGAGGTCATGATGACCCTGGCCTTCGACAGGGGCCTGACCAAGGAAGAGGTCTACCGGCTGATCTGGGGCGGGGGCGGCCTGGCCTCGCACCTGGGGACGGCCGAGCTCAAGACGGCCGAGGCCATGGCCGGGGATGGGGACGGGTACGCGGATCTCGTGGTGGAGACGCTGTATTACCAGATCGCCAAGGAAATCGGCTATTGCGCCGCCGCCCTGGGCTTTGACCTCGACGCCGTGGTTTTGACCGGCGGTATGGCCTATTCCGGGCGCCTGGTTAGCACGATCACCAAAATGGTGGGAAGGATCGCCCCGGTGGTGGCCTACCCCGGGGAATTCGAGAACGAGGGCCTGGCCGCCGGGGCTTACCGGGTCCTTTCGGGCGAGGAAAAACCCATCATCCTGCCGCCCGATGCGACCCCTCCAAAACTGGCCTACTGAGGCCCTATCGGCGGGATCGCCTTCCAAAACGAAAAAAATACCGGCCGTCTTTTCGGGCGGGCGGGCGAGAGCCCGCCCGCCCGATAGTTTTGGTTGCCAAAGGGCGAAAATTGTGTCATAGTTTAGTCATGCGATACATGGAGGCGGGTTTTTTCCCCTTGAAAGGCCGGGGCGGCCGCCAATCCACCCTTGGGGTCGGTTGGCGCCTGGTTCGGGCGAGCCAGGGGGATCGATTCCAGTAGTTTTTATGCGTGTTTTATCGCATCGGCCGGGGATTACCCTGGCCAGGCCGAATTAAGTCAACTTTTTTTTCGCGACCGCCGCCGGGTGAGGCCTGGCGGGGGGCGCCGCGGGGCAGAGCCGGCCCCGTTCGGGGCCCCGGGGGCGCGAAAGGGAGAGAGGGAAGAGAGAGTTTTATTTCTTTTCGAATGGGAACCTGGCCCTTCAGAGCCGTGGGGCCGGGGGAATATTCGTTAACGGGAGATAGGGGGGCGGTCCGTCCCCCGATCAGGAGGTAACCCATGGAAAAGATCACCGCGGCCATGGCCGACATGCTCGAGGACGAGCTGATGGACATGACCGACAAGTACCTGGCCGAGGGCAAGGACCCCAAGGCCATTCTGGACGCCTACCAGGCCGGGATGACCGAGGTCGGCAAGCGCTACGAGGCCGGGGAGTATTTCGTCTCGGAGCTGATACTGGCCGGCGAGATGATGAACGCCGGCGGGGAGAAGATCAAGCCCTATCTCAAGGGGGCCGTGGGCGGGGGACCGGGCAAGGGCCGGGTCCTGATCGCCACCGTCGAGGGTGACATCCACGACATTGGCAAGAACATCGCCGGTACCATCATGGAACTGGCAGGCTACGAGGTCAAAAACCTGGGCGAGGACGTCAAGGTCGAGACCATCGTCTCGGAGGTGAAGAGCTTTAACCCCAAACTGTTGGGACTGTCGGGCCTGCTCACGCTGGCCTACGACCCCATGAAGGCCGTGGTCGACCGCCTCAAGGAGGCCGGGCTGCGCGACGGGGTCAAGGTCCTTCTGGGCGGGGCGCAGGTAGACGATCACATCCTGAGGTACGTCGGGGCCGACGTGTACGCCAACGACGCCATGACCAATGTCAACTACCTTAACTCACTCGGTTAGGGCGAAAGGAGGTACCCGTGACGGATTGGCAAGAAAAAAGGCAGGCCCGTTTCGCCAGGTGGCTTGACCCCGGGGTTCCCTTCTCCAGCCCGGAGAGCAAGGCAGCCTACCAGGGGCGGGTCCAAAGGATGATCGACGCCATAGAGCTCAAAAAGACCCCCGACAGGGTTCCCATCTACCCCAACTACACCTATTTCCCGGCCTACGCCATGGGGACCACCCCCAAGGCGGTCATGAGCGACGTGGCCGTGGCCGTCGATGTCTGGGAGAGGTTCATCAAGGAGTACGGTTTCGACGCCTTCGGGATCATCGGCATCGTGGCCCCCATCCCCATCATGAAGGCCCTGGACTACAAGCTTTACCAGTGGCCGGGCTCCGGCGGGGTCCCCGAGGACAGCATCTACCGCTATTTCGAGCACGACTGGCTGGTCGAGGCCAAGGAGTATGACGACCTGGCCCTGGATCCCAGCGACTGGTGGATGAGGCAGTACGTCCCGCGCTTCTGCGGGGCCCTCTCCGGCCTCGCCCACCTACCCAACGTCACCGAGTTCATCGAGCTCCCCAACCTGACCGGGTTCTTGGCCCCGTTCGGCCTCCCGGAGGTCCAGGAGAGCCTCAAAAAGCTCATGGAGATCGGCTCGATGACCCTGGCCTGGATGGGGGAGATAGGCAAACTCATCGGCAAGCTCATGTGCGACGGCTACCCGCCGTCGGCCGGGGGTTTCGCCAAGGCGCCATTCGACACGCTGTCCGATACCCTGAGAAGCTTCAAGACGGCCATGCTGGACTTGAGGCGGAACGGGGACAGGATGATCGCCGCCATGGACACCCTGGCCCCCCTGGCCATAAAAATGGCCGTCCAGGCCATAGACGGCAGCGGCAACCCCATCGTGTTCATGCCCCTCCACAAGGGCGCCGACGGCTTCATGAGCAAGGCCCAGTTCGAGAAATTCTACTGGCCCACCCTCAAAAGGGTTTTCGAGGGCATCATCGAGGCCGGCGGGGTCCCCGTGCCCTTCGCCGAGGGCGGTTACAACCAGAGGATGGAATACCTGAACGAGCTCCCCAAGGGCTCCGTCGCCTGGATGATCGACCGCTCCGACATGAAAGAGCTCAAGAAAACCGTGGGCGGGAACTGCTGCCTGATAGGTAACGTCCCCGCCTCGATACTACACGCCGGGACCCCGGCCGATGTCGATCGCTATGTCAGGGAGCTGATAGACGACGCGGCCGGCGGGGGTGGCTTCATGCTGGCCACCGGGACGGTCACCGACGAGGGCAGGCCCGAGATGATCAAGGCCATGATCGAGGCCGGCCTCAAGTACGGCAAGTACTGACCACCCAATCTCCCAACCCAACCCACCACTGACCCAGTTGGGGCCTTCCCGCCCTCCCCCGGACGACCGGGGCGGGGGCGGCGGGCCCCGGCCCGCCGGGAAAAAGCCAAAACAACGGACAGCGAGATCGATGGGGGCCACGGCCCCCAAGGGGTTTTTTTTTAGGCCTGGGGGCCTATCAGCTTGGCCCTGAAGGCCTTGTTGAACCTAAGGCAGTGGCGATCCTGGCCCAGGAGGGCCTCGGTGGCCATGATTGCGGCCCTGAGGTCCCGGTTCTCGGGGTCGGTGATGGCCGAGTCGAGTCCGGCGTAAATGGTCAGGGCCATGAAATTCTGGTTTATGACTGACCTGAGGGGCATGCCGAAGCTTATGTTCGAGTGGCCACAGGTCACGTGGCAACCGGGGAACTCCTCCCTCACGGCCTTTATGGTGTCGAGGGTGATGAGGCCCGACCGGATGTTGGTCGAGATGGTCATGACCAGGGGGTCGATGTAAAGGGACTCGTCGGGAAGGCCACTCTCCTGGCACAGGCCGACGAGTTGCCGGATTATATCCATCCTCCCCGCGACCTCCGGCGGGATGCCACTGTCGTCCAGGGCCAGGACCACGAGCTCGGTCGCGTGCTTGGCCGCGAGGGGCAATACCCCCTCTATTCTCTTTTTCTCGCCGGATAGGCTGTTAATCATGATTTTCGTGGGGTTATACTCGCTCACCTTGGCCAGGCCCGCCGACAGGGCCTCGGGGTTGGCGCTGTCCAGGCAGACTATGGCCTCCGGGGCGGCGGCATGGGTTTGCTCGATCAGCCAGACGATATCCCCGGGCTCCTGGGCCGGCAGTGTCCCGGCGTTCACGTCGAGCCGCGAGGCCCCGGCCTGGAACTGCCTCAGGGCCAGTTCCCTCACGAAAGCCTCGTCGCGGTCGGCTATGGCCTGGGCTACCCTCTTGCGGGTGCCGTTAATTTTCTCACCGATGATAATCATGGCTTTGCCTCGATGGTCGCGTCGCCTTTAAAAAAAGGCCAAAAGGGTATCCGATGGCCTTAAGCCGAAATTATAGGCCCAAAGCGCTAATTTGGCGAAAAAATACCAACCCCGTCACCGGATTTAAGCGGCCCTTGCCGCCGCCGTTGGATTATTTGGGTTTTTTCCGCCGTGGTTCAAGTATAGCCCAAAATCCGGATTTCATCGACTTTTTTGTTCGGCCCTGGCCAGCCCCGCCGCGACCCTGGCTGGTTTGTCGCTATTGTTTCCGGGTCATGGGAAACAAGGGTGATTTTGCCGCATGAGCCAAAGGCGCCGGGGGCTAGGGCCCCTTGGCGAATGGGTCGGATTTGGCGTGGCTTTTGGCGGTTCGGGTTTGGGGGGGTTAACCCATGGGCCCATGGGGGCTTTTCGCTGGGATAAGGCCAATTCGCTTACTTTTTGGCCATTCCCGCGGGCCGGTAACCTCACCTAACCTAGCCTATTTTTTTGCGTCTTTTCTCTAAAAAACACATTCAAATAATTTTATTTGTTTCGAAAAAAATTATTGTATACATTTTGACAACTTTAAGATATAAATTTTGCTTATTGATTGGTAATTAATTTTATAATAATTTTTGAATAGGTATAAAAAATTATATATCAATAATTTAGCTTGAAATAATTATATATGTTTCGAAAAAAATTATTGTATATATTTTAACAAATTTAAGATATAAAATTTGATTATTGATTGGTAATTAATTTTATAATTATTTTTGATAAGTATAAAAAATTATATGTCAATAACTTAGCTTGAAATAATTTTATTTGTTTCGAAAAAAATTATTGTATATATTTTAACAAATTTAAGATAAAAATTTTAGTTATTGATTGGTAAATAATTTTATAATAATTTTTGACAAGTATAAAAAATTATATGTCAATAATTTAGCTTGAAATAATTTTTTTTACCTGCTTAATTTACCAATATATCCACGTAAAAAATTATTATACATATTTTAGTAAATTTAAAATCTCAATTTTGGTTATTGATTGGGAATTAATTTTATAATAATTTTTGACAAGTATAAAAAATTATATGTTAATAATTTAGATTGAAATAAATTTTTTTGCCTGCTTAACTTACTAACATATCCCCTAAAAAATTATTATACATATTTTGGTAAATTTAAAATCTAAATTTAAGTTATTGTTTGGTAATTAATTTTATAAAAATTTTTGATAGGTATAAAAAATTATATATCAATAACTTAGCATAAAATAATTTTTTTACCTGCTTAATTTACTAAAATATCCCCGTAAAAAATTATTATATACATTTTGACAATTTTAAGATAAAAATTTTAGTTATTGATTGGTAATTAATTATATAAAAATTTTTGACAAGGCATAAAAAATTATATATCAATAATTTAGCTTGAAATAATTTTTTTTACCTGCTTAATTTACCCACATATCCCCGTAAAAAATTATATTAGCATTGAGGCCACTGAAGGACGCCCAAGATCCAGCCCAGAAATAGCTTGAAAGGGATTGCCGGCCCGATCCCGGGCTGATCCTGGCCCAGGCTTGGCCGATCTCGTTTTAGTGGCCACGCCAGGAACGTTTGGGGGCCACGGGGTACATGGTACCCCGAGGTGGTATCATGGCCACGGTGAACATGCTACCCCCAGTGGGTATCGGGGCTGGTTGCCTTAAGCCGATCCGACCGGGGCTGGGCGAGCCGAGGCGACCCATGCGGCCCGGATGCCCAGGGGACGTGCTAACCTCCGGCCCAGGCGGCCCGGAAGCCCATGTGACGGGCTAACCTCCGCCCAAAGCGGCCCCAGGCGGCCCCGGCGGGCCGGAAGGACCGGCTGGGCCGCCTCCCGTGGAAAGGCTTGGCCCTTAAGGTAATTTATTGGCGGGACCCCTGGGGGTGGGGTTTTGGGCGGCGGGGCGAGGCGTGTACTTGATATTAGTAGTGATTCCAGTGTGATAGGATTCCTTGACTATAAAGGGTTGCTTTGGTTATAATACCAGATGGCGCGTTTTTGGGGGGGATTTTGCCCTATTTTTCGTTTTGGTCATTTCCCTTGGGTGGTTACCTTACCCCGCCAACTTCCTTACCCCGTTTTTCGATTAATAGCGCTCGTTTAAGTTACCGTGGCGGTTCATGGGCCAACCGCTTGGGCTTTCTCGCCAATATTCCCCCGCGCCTAAGGTTGGTTCCCGAAGAATGCTTACCGACAGAGAAGTCACCGCCACCATCGAGATGCTCAAGAGCGAGCACCTCGACGTCAGGGCCATCACCCTTGGGCTATCGCTACTGGACTGCCTCTCCGACGACCTGGGCCGACTGTCGGCCAAAATACTCGACAAGATCAGCCGCCATGCCGAGAACCTGGTCAGGGTTTGCGACCGGGTGGGCGAGAAATACGGCATCCCCGTGGTCAACAAGCGGATCGCCGTGTCGCCCGTCAGCGCCATGGCCGGCCCGTTTGACAAATCCCAGCTGGTCAAGGTGGCCAAGGTCTTGGACAAGGCCGGGCGCGAGGCCGGGGTGGATTTCGTGGGCGGCTACGGGGCGCTGGTGGAAAAGGGCCTGGCCAGGGGCGACGTGGCCCTGATCGACTCCATCCCCGAGGCCCTTTGCGAGACCCGCAAGGTCTGCTCCTCGGTCAACGTGGCCTCGAGCCGGGACGGCATCAACATGGACGCGGTGGCCATGATGGGGCGGGTGGTCAAGGAGGCGGCCGAGCTTTCCAGGGCGAGCGACGGGCTGGCCTGCGCCAAGCTGGTGGTCTTCGCCAACATCCCGCCCGACATGCCTTTCATGGCCGGGGCCTACATGGGCCTGGGCGAGCCGGACGCGGTCATAAACGTCGGGGTTTCCGGGCCGGGGGTGGTCAAGAAGGCCATAGACAGGGCCATGGGCCAGAGCCCCAGGCCGAGTTTCGGCCAGCTCAGCGACGTGATAAAGCGCACGGCCTACAAGGTCACCAGGGTGGGGGAGATCATCGGCCGGGAGGTGGCCGCCGCCTTGAACCTGCCCTTCGGGGTGGTCGATCTCTCGCTGGCCCCGGCCCCGCAGGTCGGGGACTCGGTGGGGGAGATTTTCGAGTCCTTCGGGCTCAGGGCCATAGGGGCGCCCGGCTCCACGGCCCTCCTGGCCCTTTTGAACGACGCGGTCAAAAAAGGCGGGGCCTTCGCCTCGAGCCACGTGGGCGGGCTGTCGGGGGCCTTCATCCCGGTTTCCGAGGACCTGGGCATCGGCGCGGCGGTCGAGGCCGGCTACCTGGGTTTGGAAAAGCTGGAGGCCCTGACCTCCGTCTGCTCGGTGGGGCTCGACATGGTCTCGCTCCCCGGGGACACCTCGGCCTCGACCCTGTCGGCCCTTATCGCCGACGAGATGGCCATAGGCGTCATAAACCACAAGACCACCGCCGCCCGCCTCATCCCGGTCCCGGGCAAGAAGGCGGGCGACACGGTCCATTTCGGGGGCCTGTTGGGCTCGGCCACCGTCATGGCCGTCAGGGATTACCCGGAGGCCGAGGCCTTCGTCAACCTGGGCGGGCGGATACCCGCCCCCATCCATAGCCTGCGGAACTGAGCGGGGCATGGCCGGGCCCCCATGGGATAAATAAAATTGGGATGATTTAAACCCGGTCAACGTTTTGACCTCAAAAAAAATTTTTTGAGCGACACCAAACTTCCAGAGGGTAGAAAAAGCTTTGATACATATTACATATTCTCAAAATTTCCTTCCGTCCTTATCCAAGGGCTCCCTTCATATATCTTTTGAGGTCCCAAATGACTTTAGCTAAACCGCTTAAAGACGTGAAAGCCGGTGGGGAGTTGGATCTCCGGTGTCCAATGTGCGAACGGACGACCACCCATAAAATCCTGTCCGTTCAAGGCGGCCAGCCCAGGCAGGTCGCCTGCATGACCTGTGACTACAGGCACGTCTATAAGCCCGGCGAGCCCGAGCCCGAGCCGGTCGACCCGTGGCTCGAGGCGGGCATCGGGGTGGGCGACCAGGAGGTTGCCGAGGATAAGGAAAGCCCGCCCAAGGCTTCGGCCAAACCGGCGGCCAAGGCCAAGGCCCCCGCCAAGAAGGCGGCCCCCAAGGCCGAGAAGCCCAAGACCGCCCGGGCCGATCCGGAAAGCGTGGAGTGGGACCTGGAGGACTTCCCGGATCCCGCCGAGGCCCCGAAGGCGCCGGCGGTAAAGGCCCCGGCCAAGGCGGCCAAGGCCGAGCCCAAGGTCTCCACCAAGGAGGCCAAGGAGGCCAGGGAGGCCAAGGAAGCCAAAAGGGCGGCTAACGAGGAAATCGAGCTACACAGGGAGAAATGGAACGATCTTAAGAACCGTCTTGGAACCAACCTTGTCATAAATTACACCATAAACGGGGACTATCCGGTGGATCAAGCCATAAAGCACTCGAAATTCGGCCTTGGTTTCGTGACCAAGATCTTCTTGCCCAACAAGATCGAGGTCCAGTTCGAGGATTCCGCGAAAGTCCTGGTCATGCGGGTGCCCCCGCTGGCCTCCAACGCATGACCGAGGCCACCCGAAACCCGGCCTGGGTGGTCGACCTCCATTCCCATACCCTCCAATCGGACGGGGAACTGGGCCCGGCCGAGCTGGCCAGAAGGGCCTACGTCAAAGGCTGCCGCTACCTGGGCCTTAGCGACCACGTCGATCAATCCAACCTGGGGCCGGTCCTTTCGGCCGCGATCGAGGCCGCGAGGGCCCTCTCGGGGGTTTTCGGGCTCACGGTCCTGGCCGGCGTGGAGCTGACCCACGTCCCGCCCCCGCAGATCGCCAGGCTGGTCGCCGAGGCCCGGCGGTTGGGGGCCACTTACGTGGTCGTCCACGGGGAGAGCCCGGTCGAGCCGGTGGCCACCGGGACCAACCTCGCGGCCATCGAGGCCGGGGCCGACATATTGGCCCACCCGGGGCTGATCACCCCCGTGGAGGTGGCCCTGGCCGCCAAGAACGGCGTTTACCTGGAACTCTCCGCCAGGGGCGGGCACGATTTGGGCAACGGCCGGGTGGCCTCGCTGGCCCGGGCCGCCGGGGCCAGGCTTTTGGTCAATTCCGACGCCCACGCCCCGGGCGATTTGCTGACCCCCGAGTTTCAGAGGACCGTGGCCCTGGGCGCGGGCCTCTCGGAGGCCGAATGGCAGGCCCTCTCGGCCGGGGCCTTGGAGCTGGCCAAGTCTTTGGCCGAAAGGGGTGGCGGATCTTGAGAAGGCGCGACGGGATAAAGCTGGCCTTGCTCGTCCCGGCCCTGGCCTTTCTGGGCTGGTGGGGCTGGTCCGGCAATTTCGCCGTCAGCGCCCCCTCTCTCTTCACCCTCGACGACCAGGAGGCCTATTACACCCTCCAGGTGGGCGTTACCAGCATGGGCTTCGCCCATAGGCTGGTCAAGGTCGACCCCGTGACCGAACGAACCACCGTGAGCGAGCGCTCGGCCCTGAACCTGAGCTTTTCCGGCCTGACCGTCAAGATCAGATCCGACTCGGAAACCGTCTTCGATCGGGACGGCCGCCTTGTCTCGGCCGCCTTCAGCCTGCCCCTTGGCAATTTCGGCGGCACGGCCACGGCCATGGCCACCGCCACCGTCGATGGCCAGACCATCAGGTGCCGGCTCAGGGTCGGCGACCAGACCCACGAGGCCCAGGCGCCCATGCCGGCGGCCGGCCCGGTGTTGGTCTCGGGCCTGATCCCCTGGCTGTCCCACCAGCGAAACGTCCCCATGGGCAGGCCCATCGGCCTGAGCCTGCTCGACCCCGTCTCCATGGCCTTCAACCCCGCCGAGCTGATCATCGAGGACGCGACCGACATGTCCGACGAGCTGCAGGTGTTCAGGCTGACCCTGAGGTTCATGGGCAACGAAAGCCTCGAATGGGTAAACGCCCAGGGAAACCTCCTCAGGCAGTACAACCCCGGCCTTGAGATCGACCTTTACGCCATCGGCGAGGATCAATACGGGGCGACCGAGGCCGAGCTGGCAAAGGCCATGGCCGAGGATGACGCCCCCCTCGATGGCCCCCTGGCCGGCCTCATCGGCGGCTTCCTGTCCGGCGACGGCCTCGACGTCCTGGGCAAGGCCCTCATGAAGGGCGGGGAGGCCAGCCGGTGGGAACTGGTCACCGAGGGGGAACCCCCGGCGGCCGGCGCGGCCACCGGGGAGGGCGAGCCCCAAAGCCCGGCCCCTGGCCCCGGCGGCCCTGGCTGAGCCAAGCCGGGCCATCCAAAACCCTCCCATGGGTCCCTTTCCATGGGGGGCCCTTTCCCCCCGGCCCATGCCTCGCCCGAGCCGCTCCCCCGCCGGACGATCCACGGCAAAAGGCCTTTTTTGACGAGCTTTTCCCGAATGAACCTGCCACCTTCGCCGCTTTTTCCCCGAAAAGCCGTCGTTATTTCAATGTATTAAATTTAAACGCATTCAAAGGCGGGCAAAACTAAACAGATGATTAAAATAGACCGGGTAAATAAAAATTACCGCAAGCACCAGGCCGTGATTGACCTGACCCTGACGGTTAACCCAGGCGAGATCTATGGCTTCCTGGGACCCAACGGGGCCGGGAAGACCACGACCATACGGATGCTGGCCGGGGCCCTGGCCCCCAGCTCCGGGTCCATCCTCCTGGGCGGCTACAACCTGGCCTCCCAGCCCAGGCTGGCCAAGTCCATCCTCGGCTACATCCCCGACCGGCCCTTCCTCTACGAGAAGCTCTCGGGCCACGAGTTCCTGGAGTTCACGGCCAACATGTACCGGCTGCCCAGGGCCCACGCCGAGGAAAGGTCAAGGGAACTCCTGGAAACCTTCGAGCTCTGGGACTGGAAGGACGAGCTGATCGAGAATTACTCCCATGGCATGAAGCAGCGCCTGATCATGAGCGGGGCGCTACTGCCCAGGCCGAAAATATTGGTGGTCGACGAGCCCATGGTCGGCCTCGACCCCAGGGGGGCCAAACTGGTCATGGGCATATTCAGGGAACTGGCCCACTCCGAGGGGGTGTCAGTGTTCATCTCCACCCACACCATGAGCCTGGCCTCAAAGCTGTGCGACCGCATCGGCATCATCCAACATGGGCGCCTCATCTCCGAGGGCACCGAGCAAGAGCTCCGAGCGAGCGTCGGCGCCGTCGGAGGTGACCTGGAAGACCTGTTCTTGGAGCTGACCACCGGCGTGGAACCGCCAGACGGGGAGAAGGCCTAACGATATCGGGTCCCCGGGGCCATGCGGCCCCCAAGGCCCCGATCCCAACCATGCCAACGATGGCGGGCCAGGATAATGTCCGAGTTCATAACCCTCCTCAAGCCGATGGCCTACGGTTACAAAAATTACCTTCGCGACCCAGGGCCGGGTGGCCGGGTGAAGATCGTCTCACTTTCCGTCTTCACCCTGGCCATGTGGGCCGCGCTGTATTTCATGTCCATTAAGGTCATCAAGTCGTTTTATTCCATCCCGGGCTTCGGCGACATCCTGGCCCACAAGACCTTTAGCCTCCTGTGGCTCTCCGGGACGGCTTTCCTGATCTTCTCGGCCATCATCACGGCCCTGTCCAGTTTCTACCTCTCCAGGGACCTCGCGCTCCTCATGGCCGCCCCGGTGGACAGGGAAAGCGTTTTCTGGGCCCGCTCCTTCCAGAGCGTGGTCTCGAGCGCCTGGATGCCCGTGGCCTTTTTGCTCCCCGTTTACCTCGCCTTCGGGTATTATTTCAAGGCCCCGGCCGGCTATTTCCTCCTCTTGGTGCCCGCGGGCGTCCCCATCGTCCTGACGGCCTGTTTCGTCAGCCAGACGGTGGTCATCATGCTGGTGAACGTGCTCCCGGCCAGGCGGACCAGGGACATCATGAGCCTTCTGGGCCTCTTGGCTTTCGTGGCCCTGTACATGGCCTTCAGGCTCCTGAGGCCCGAGCAGCTCGTTAACCCCGAGAGCTTCAAGAACGTGGCCGGCTACCTGGCCTCGCTCCAGACCCCCACCTCGCCGATGCTCCCGACCACCTGGGCCACCGACCTTCTGTGGCCACTCCTGGGCGGCCGGGCCGAGGACTTCAAGCCGGTATACCTGCTCCTTTTGTGGGTCATGGCCCTGGCCAGCGGCCTGATCGCCTCCTACGCGGCCCAGTTCCTCTACTGGGTCGGCTACAACAAAAGCCAGGAGGGCGCGGGCCGGCAGAAGGTCGGCGGCCTCCTGAACATGGCCGCCTGGACCTTCAGGCTGATAAAAAGCCCCGAGCAGAGGGCCCTGGCCGTCAAGGACTTTAAGGTGTTCTTTAGGGATCACACCCAGTGGTCGCAATTGTTCCTACTGGGCGCCCTCATGATCATCTATCTGTATAACTTTTCCGTCCTTAACCTAAAAAGATACCCTCTTCAGGAATTCTTCCTCGAAAACACCATCGCCTTCCTTAACGTCGGGCTGGTCGGCTTGGTCTCGGCCACCCTCTCCCTTCGCTTCGCCTTCCCCTCCATCTCGGCCGAGGGCTTTTCCTACTGGCTGATCCGCTCCTCGCCCATATCCTCGGGCGAACTGATCACCTACAAGCTTAGGTTCTGGCTCGTCCCCATCATGGCCGTGGCCATCATACTGACCCTCCTGACCAACCGCTTCCTCAACGCGGACCCCATCATGGCCGCGACCGCTTTCATCCTGACCGTGATGCTGACCCCAGGCCTCTGCTCGCTGGGCGTGGGCCTGGGGGCCCGCTTCCCCCGCTTCGAGACGGAAAACCTCGCCCAGGTGCCCACCGGCTACGGCGGGCTCATTTTCATGGTGGCCTCGAGCCTCTCGCTCATGTTCATAATCGGCCTCTCGGCCTGGCCCGTGGTCCGCTACCTGCGCATCAAGCGCCACATGCTCCAAATAGCCTTCAAGGATGGCGTCCTCATCCCCATCCTGGCCGCCCTGGTGGTGCTCCTTGCCTGGCAGCTCTGGCGCAGGCCCTATAAAATAGGCCTGTCCGCCCTCGAGATATACGACGAGGAGGCCAGGAGCCTCGATCTCTCCGAGGAAGAGCTGGAGAACAAGCCCAAAAATTATCGTTTCAGGAAAAGGGACAAGCTAGCCGGGAAGCGCTGACGCGCGCCATCACTTTCCGTAATATTTATATCCTATAACCACTCTAATTATTAGATTAA
>JAITKA010000116.1 GCA_031278635.1 Deltaproteobacteria bacterium
ACCATTTCAGTATAGAACAAATGAAGGCCACCTTTGTCAATCTATTCCCAAGGCCTTGAGATTTTTCCGGTTATTGGGTCTTTATGGTTTTATTTGGTCGCCATCAAATCGTTTGTAACTATTTAATTAAACATAATAATATTATAAAATATAATATATATTCGAATACGTAGAAAACGCAACTATTTTATGATAAAATATTTTTTTCTTCGTCTTTAGAATAAGTAGCCATTAACTAATGTCGTAGAATAGCTTAATTACGATTATTGACGGATGAACAAAAAAATGGTACGTTTAATCCGTAGTAAACCGCCTTGTTTATGTAAAAACCGACGCCAACTTCCCGATGGTTTCCCGAGAGTTCGTTTTGACTTTTCGGGCATGGCAAGCCACGGCGACAGGCAAGCCACGAGGCGCATCGGGTTAGCGCCACCTCACGCTTCTGGCCTTACCGGGCCATTGGTTTTTCCCGAGACTCATTTTATGGGTGGGCTTTTTTGGTAGGTTATCATGACCGATTATCTTAAGTTGTCGATGGATGATTTGCTCAAGGAGGCCAAAAAGGGCATCCCCGAGGCCATGTATCTGATGGGTGAGGCTCATTTCAGGGGCCACGATGGGGTCGAAAAAGACATGACCGCCACCATTACCTGGTGGAAAAAGGCGGCAGAGGCCGGTAGCCTGAAAGCGATGGGCCAATTGGGCAACGTGCATGCTTTTGGCGAAGGCGTGAAGCAGGACATCAACGAAGCCCTACGCTGGTGGCAAATGGCGGCCGAGAAGGGGCACCTAGGTTCGATGAATAACCTCGGTAACATCTATGTCATGGGCACGGGCGTGCCAATGAACATGGCCAAGGGCGTCGAGTGGTGGCTAAAAGCGGCTACCCAAGGTAATGCCGTCGCCATGGTCCAAGTCGGGGATGCCTACGCCAATGGGGATGGGGTTCGGCGGGATCCCGGCCAGGCGTTGAGCTGGTATCTGAAGGGGGCCGAGGGGGGCTACCCCTTGGCCATGCATAAGTTGGGCGAGGCTTATGGCTCGGGCCAATGTGGGCTTGCCATCGACCTGGCCACCGCCGTGACATGGTGGAGAAAAGCGGCCAAGCTTGGGTACCCGCAGTCGATGAACCAATTGGGCGTCGCGCTGGCTTTTGGCCAGGGCGTGGACATGAATATTAACGAGGCCCTTAGCTGGTTGCATCTGGCGGCCGAGAAAGACATCCCAGAGGCGAAATATAACATCGGTTCCATCTATCACGCCGGCCACGGGGTGCCAAGGGATATGGCCAAAGGCGTCGGGTGGTGGCTGAAAGCGGCTGAGCTAGATTTTCCCCTGGCCATGGTCCGACTCGGACAGGCCTACGCCGATGGGCTTGGGGTCAAGAAGGATTCTAAAAAAGCCGCATCCTGGCTAGACAAGGCCATCGAGCTTGGCTCCAAGGAAGCCCCGAATCTCCTAAACAAACTAAAAAATGGCTCGGCTTAATCCTTGATACCCGGGAAACGGCTTATTTCGGCCCGTTTCGGCAACCGAAACCGGGCTGGCTTATTTGTTGGATTTTCTCATGTCATAGTGGGCCTTTTTGGCCCCCATTTCCCAAGCAAAAGGGGATACCGTTTTTGTTTGGCCGGATCTTAGCCGATCTTTCGGCGGCCCCGACCGGCTATGGTGCCTCGCCATTACGGATTATCGCAGAATGAATTAATCAATGGAACATTTAACCATAGTACAAGTGCTTTATCTTTAAGGCCAAACCGGCGCCAACTTCCAGAGGCTTGTTTTTGCCAAACGGGATTGGCAAGCCACGGGGCGCATCGGTTTAGCGCCACCTCACGCTTCTGGCCTTACCGGGCCATGGGTTTTTCCCGTGACTTATTTTACGGGCGGGTTTTTTGGGTAGGTTATGGAGACTTTTTTTACGAAAACGCAGGTTGATAAATTTCTCGAGGAGGCCAAGAAGGGCGACCGAGAGTCGATGGTTAACGTCGGGTTCGCCTATTACATTGGCACGGGTGTGCCAAAGAACATTCCCATGGGCCTAAAGTGGTTGCGAAAAGCCGCTCGTCTAGGGCATCCCGAGGCCATGTTCCTAATCGGGAAAGCCTACGCCTGTGGGGAGGGGGTTCAGCGGGATCCCAGACTGGCCTTTCGCTGGTATCGTGAGGGGGCCGAGCGGGGCTCCTCCGCGGCCATGCATATGTTGGGTGTGGCGTATAGGGATGGCCAGGATGGGCTTCCCATCGACCCGGTCGCCTCCGCGAAGTGGTTTGGAAAGGGGGCCAAGGCTGGGTTTTCGTTTTCGATGAACGAATTCGGCAACGCGCTGGCTATTGGCAAAGGCGTGGACAAGGATGTCATCGAGGCCCTTCTCTGGTGGAGGCTGGCGGCCAAGGCTGGTAGCCCGGAGGCTATGTACAGCATCGGTCTTTCTTATCACTACGGTGAAGGGGTGCCAAAGGATTTGGCCAAAAGCGTCAAGTGGTGGCTGAAAGCGGCTAAGCTAAGTCTTCCCATGGCCATGTACCAGCTCGGTGAGGCCTACGCCAATGGGCGTGGGGTTCGGCGGGATACTGGCCAAGCCGTGAGCTGGTACCGGGAGGCGGCCGAGCGAGGCGTCCCCGAGGCCTTGGATAGCCTTCGGGCGCCCGCTTTAACCCAATACATAGCCAAAGAGACCAAAATATGGCACCGAAAGGCCAAAAAAGGCGATACGAAAGCCCAAAAGAACATGGCTTTTGTCGCCTTACACGGGATCGCATGCCCGCCCAACCCAGCCGAGGCCGTCGATTGGTGGTTCATGGCAGCGACCAACGGTGACGCCATGGCCATGACCCTCCTTGGTAAGGCGTACCTTGACGGGCTGTCCGGCCCCAAGGACATTACCCGCGGCTTTGAATGGTTACGCAAGGCCGCCGAACTTGAATGCCCCGAGGCCGAGACGATCCTAAGCGACCTAAACGATAGCCAGGCTTAATCCTTAGGTCCCGGGAAATGGCTTATTTCGGCCCGGTTTCGCCGCCCGAAACCGGGCTCGCTTATTTGGCCGGGCCTTAGCCCATGGGGGCCTTTGATACCTTGCGCCTCGACAATTATGTTGATAGACTACAATTAAACATTCAAACCCCGAAAAGTCATGGCACGATCGCGACCCCGTTTTTTCAACAATCCACTTGAGGGGAAGTATGGCGAAAAAACCAACGCAACCATCCCGGTCCGAAAGGACCGGCGATTCGCCGACTATTACGGACCTGCAAAAAAAGCAGGCAATCCGTCATTTTCTGTTCAATTGGGCGGGACCAATCCACGCGGCGGACGCGGTCCTTTACAACGCGGCAGATTCGGAAGCGAAGACCTCCCTCTTACGCTGCCTGAAGGATCAAATACGACGGGTCAGGCCGAGGGTGGATCGGCTCAAAGAGGCCTACCTGGAGGAGTTGCCGGAACCCCCGGAGTCGATGGACTCTACGGACCCGGATTACGTGCTGGCGTACTACCTGACCGACTCCGACGGGGTGCCGGGATCGACGCAACTCAAGGATTTGGACGGGGAGACGCTGAACCGGGTCTGGGACGAAGTGACCGATTTGGAAACGGGGTTGAATTTTTACCTAAACAAGGCCAGGAATTACCAACGGAAAAACCCGATCCCGATGGGTCCGGGGAAACGGCGTTCTTTACGGGAAGTTACCAAGCGAGCCGGGTCAACCCCCGAAGGGGAAGCCCCGTCGTCCGGCTCAACAGACACCAAGGGCGAAGGGTAGAGGCCACCACGGACGAGACGGGGGCGACGGACACGCTGGCGGCCGGGCAGGGTCCCGGCCCGGTGGCGCCCGAGTCCTTCGCCGAGAAGGCCCTGCGCACGGTCGGCGAGACCCTGACGTCCCTCGTGAACGCCATCAACGCCCTCATCAGGGCCGGGCAGCCCTCGGCCACCGCGCCCCTCCCGGCCACGAGGCGGGCCCCGGTCGCGAGGACCGACGTCACCAAGGCCCTTCTGGACATGGCCAGGGACGAGTGGGCCGGCGGGTACGTCGATCCGTCCGAGGGCTACGGCCAGGCGAACGCCGAGGTCGCGACCGTCGATAACGCGAACAGGTACAAGTCCCTG
>JAITKA010000151.1 GCA_031278635.1 Deltaproteobacteria bacterium
GCGAGGCGTAATCGTTAGCGTTTTAGGAGTAACTTTTTATGGGGCCGTTATCGGCTTTGTATTCAACCGAAAGGGTTTGTTGGGCGGTTGAACCCCAGGTGGCGTTAAAGCCGACGATTGGGGCAGAAATTCCCACGTTGATATCAAAAGCCGAAGCGGAGCGACCTTCAAAGGTCATTTTTACGGAAGTTAACTCGTAATTTGACTCTTGTTTTAGTATAGACTTAACTTCTTTTTTGTTTGAGTCCGTGGCCTCAAGATCGCGACAACGGGCCAGGGCTTCCGGTTTGAGTTCATTGGTGGTTTCCAGGGTAAAATCCGAGCCATGGGCCCGGAATTGCTCCACCATGGTGTCGATTAGTGCCCTGTCCAGGGAGAGGTTTTTAATGGCGTATTGCCTGAACTGGGACTCGGCGAAGCGGCCGGTGAATTTTAAGGTCGAGGTCTTGGAGGAGCCCTCCAATATATTGTTGGAGTCGCTTCTGGTCGAGCGGGTGACGGTGGAGCTGGTGGAGGCGGAGACGCCCAGGCTCACGTTTAAGCCCCCATCCTGGTAACCGTAGTCAACGTCTATGGCGGTGGTCTGGCCGAAGATTTTCTTGGTTTGCCTGGATACCTCGGATTCATTGCCCATGGCGTTTTCGATGGAGTCCCTGGCCCCGAAGTTTGACCTTCTTTCGTCTTCCTCGTCCGCCTCTTCCGTTTGGGTCCGCCCAACGGATAGGTCCACCTTCACTTGACCGTTCAAGGTCGTGGTCGTGGAGACGGTCTGGGCGTTGGCGTCTGTCTCCGTGGTTCGCATAAGGCCGCCCGTGGCCTCAAAACCCGCCGTGAAGACCGCACCTATCGATATCGTCGAATTATCCATGGCCTTGATTTTGCCAAGCTCCACCTGGCCTTTTAAAGCCACGGTGGCGCTTTTGGAGTCAGAGATTTTAACGTTTTGACAGTGGAGGTAGATATCCTCGGGCGAGAAAGACCTATCGCTAACCTTTTGGAGGAAGATCGCGGCGTCGTCCCTGGATTTAAAGTCAAGGGACAAACACTGCTCGGTCGTGGCCGACACGCCCAGGCTTGCCTCAAGGACCCCGTTTAAAACGTTGGCCCCTCCGCCCAAAGCCCCCTGGTAGCCCCCGCGAATGGCCATCTGATAGACCCCATCGCCGTCCCGGCCCAATGAAAAGCCATCCTTCATGGCCAAATCGATGGCGGCACCGACCTTGACCGCACCCTTTACCACCCCGACCGAGAGCCCGCCGCTTCTCTGGGAGGAAAAATCCATGGCCGAGTTGGGATCGAGCTGATCGAGCAAGGCCGAAAAACGTCTGCGATTGGTCTCGGAATGGACAATCTCGCGCATGGCTTTGGGCGTGTCTATGTACACGTCTACGTCTTGGATGAAAACGTCAAGGGATTTACTGGCGCCCTCGCAAAAACCCTCAAGCACTGATTTGCGATCGCCGGCATCGGCAACCAAAGCCTCCCTGCTTAGGGGCTGATCGATATTGGTCTCGATTAAAGCCGAGGCCATGGCCTTGCTCAGACCGAAATTCTCCATAAGATTTTTTTCGATCCGGTTACGAAACCGGTCATCCCCCTGGCGGTCGATCAACGAACTCTCGGCTTCCTCGAAAGTTTGGTAGTCAAGGGAAGCGAAGGCCGCCAAAGTGCTTAGACGCGTGGCTTCGTTCAAAAGCCCTTGGGTTTTGAAGGTGAGATCTTTCATGGCGTCGGAAAGGACGTCATTTTTCTCCAAATAGGCCTTCCTTGCGTCGGCCAGGGTCTGACGCTGGATCTCAATCAAGTTGGCCGCGCTGCCCCTTATAGCCAGCGTCTTGCCGGTGGAAAAATGTTGTTTTAGGAGTTGTCCCTCGTCGGTCTTGGGTTTGAGCAGATCGATCTTCTTCAAGCCGCGCTCAACCGCCTTGGTCGCCACGACCGCCGAGCTGGAGCCAACGGCCGCGGCCGTGACAAGCTGTTGGGCCGCTGCCAAAGGCGAGTCGCCAAAATAAAGCATCCCTTTGGCCAACGATTTCACCGACACCCCACCATCGCCCCGGAGGCGAACTTTTTCGCTGCTGTCTTTTAAAGCCAAGATTATTTCCGACTTTTCGTCGAGGCGATATTCGGATATCTCATCAAGGATAGCCTGTTTCAGGGAATCGAAATCGTCCTGAAACTTGGAATCAGCGGGATTGAGGGCCTTAAAAGCGGTCAAGTTCTCCAGTAATCGTACGCCTTCCGGATTTTTTCTGTGGAAAATAGAATCCGTCATGTACTTTATGTCTATATGATCCGGAAGTTTTAATTCTTTTAGGGCCTTACATTGGGCCTCTGGCGTGTCAAGCCCCGCGACGTCGCCGGATAACACGTCCTTAAATCCAAGCACGCAAAAGGCGATTTGTTCGCCGCTAATCTGTCCGGTTCTGAAGCCCTTATTTTCAACGTCCACGGCGCCCTGGTGAACGAGGAACCGATAGTTGTCCGAGAGCTGGCTTTTTCGCGTCTCTGGGTCCGCGGCGCCATGTTCGCCTGGTTTAAAGCCCAACTTGTCCCAGTCCGGGGAGAAGGTTCTTTCCATGACCCCTTCCAGGATCTTTCTGGAATTAGCCGCCTCGGCCGCAAGCTTACGAACCTTATCCATTACGCCGGAAAGCTCTTGGATCTTAGCGGTCGAGACGTCCATTTGCTCATCGAAAGTTTTTGTCTCGGCGCCCTGGGCCTGAAAGTCCAATTTTTGCAGAACCGCGTCAACGGCTTTGTCGGGCAGGGAACGATCCTCGGCCCTACTGGCCAACCCTTTGGTCAGGGCCCTAAAGTAGGCCCTGGAATTGTCGTCTTCGATGTTAAACTCGATACTTGACGACGTAAGCATGTTCCTGAGCATGGTGGTAGAGGCCCTTTGAGCCATAAGTCTGGGACTATAGGCCGCCATAGTATCCATTATTCTGCCGATCTCTCTCCTATCCATGATGTCCCCGCCCATTTTGGCCATTTCGGTGGCTCGTCTCATATCCGATCCGGAGAGTGGACCCAGTTGAAACATGCCGCGAAGGACATCGATCCCGGCATTTTTAAAGGCGTCAGGCAAAAGGGCCTTAAAGGCTTCAAGATCCTGGTCGTTTCCGGCCAAATCGTTTTCCCGGACATAGGAACCCCAGGCCGTCTGGACCAAAAGGGTGTTAAAGGAATTAGCCACGAAACTTGGTTGCCCGGCATCGTTGTTTGTGGTGGTGGCCGATAAAAGGTTAATCATCAGTCCCGAGGTCAAATCGGAACCGCTTTTGACGTTAAAGGAATCCAGGAGGTCTTGGGCCCCGCCGTCCTTTAGCAGGGCGAAGGTCTGACGCTTTAGCCGGGAATCGGTATGGGCCGAGATCACCCCGTCATGGTCGGCGGCCGGGGTTAGGCTCAGCTTAATGTCCAGGGCGGTTCGATCCATGTCCGGGCGGGAGAGAAGGGCCGAGTCGACGGCCTTGGAAATATCCCCGGACGAGCCCCCGACCGATTCGGCCAGGGTTTTGGCCAGGAGGGCGTCGGGCAAATCGCCGCCGTCCGTGGGAACCTCGGAATTAATCAGCCGAACCAAGGCTTCGGTGGCGAAAGAGCCGGATAGCGCCGTCGAAAGGTTGGCCTTCTGGCTATCGGTTAGGGCCTCGGTTATCTTTGGATCGATTCTTTTTAAAGCCTCTTCCCCAAGGGCTTTTTTCAGATCGTCCCTGCGCTCCGCTATGGTGGCCTTGGCCGTCTGGGCATCGTTACTTAGAAGCAGCCTATCGGCGCGGCTTTCTAAGTTATCGAGTTTACCCATAATGGTTATTCCGGCGTAGGCGTCAGGCTCCCCCGGGGGGGCCACGTTGGCGGCCTCGGCCGTAATCTCCTGGAGCCGATCTTGCGAGAACTGGGTAATCTTGGCCAAGGAATCCGGCCTGGACCCGTGCCTTTCCATGACCGCGTCAAGACTTAACGGGGTGGTCTGGGGCGACTGCAACTCCTCCAACTGGCGGTCCAAAATCTTAAGGGCGATTAAATTCTTGGCCGTCTCGACTTTGGCCCCCATTTCGGCCTTTAATTGTTCCCCGGCCCTTGGATCGTTATTTAAACGGGCCAGATCGGCGTCAAGGCTTTTTTCCAAGCCTTCCAGATCCGTGACCGTCGAGGGGCCTTCCAAGAGAGACGTCGTTTGGTCCAAACGCTCTTGGATCTCGGCCAGAAAGCTCTCTTCCCGTCCGAGGCGAAACTCGTTGAATGTAGCGATTTCCTTGCTTAAAATCCTCTTGTCCGGGACATCGTCGCTTAATTCCGAGAGATACGCGCTGGCCTCGTTTTGGGCTTGGCTCAAGGCGTCGGTGGTGATGTCATGCATTCCCCAGTCGGCCTGAAGCTGGCGCATCCCGGCGGCTTTGGCTATGGCCCCCTCGTCAAGATCAACCGTTTGGAGATTGAATAAATCGAGATCGTTAGTGAGGTTCGTCAGATCGGCGTTGACCCGTGGATCGGGGGTTTCCATGGCCAGGCGAATCGCGATGTCGGCCTGGCGATCAACCAAAGGCCCCTGTTCCACCTGGGGCGGAATAAGGCGAAAATCCGAGGGGTTGCAGACGTTCTCCGTGAACTGGGAGTCCATGCCCTCGGTGGCTTTTTGCAGTAGGTTTTCGGCCCTGGGTCCCAAATCCTTGTCCACCAACTGACTATCGAACATCGCGGTCTTGAGATCGTGCAAAATATTCAAGGCTTGGCGCTGGGTAAGGGGCTCGGCCTGAAGGGCCGTGAGGGAAGCGTCAACGTCGGCCCCCTTAGCCTGGCACTCCTCCAATAGCGGCCCGACGGTTTCTTTAAACGAGGTGGGATTATACGAGTCAAGCGAGGAGGCGTTTTGGATGGCTTCGGAAAGGGCGTTACTGTACGCCACCATCTGATACTCGCCGGAGGCCCGGGAGGTGAGATCGAGTTTGGTCGCCGCCGCCTGTAAGAGCGTTTGGAGCGAGTCGCTTAATTGCGTCAGGGCCTGCGTGGCTTGGCGCGAGGGCAAACCCTCAATGAGCCGATCGTTGGATAGGGTCTCCGTCTGGGCTTTAATTAAAGTGTAGTGGGCCTTATGGATCTGGCCGGGCAAGGTACCGTTCGTTAACCGATCCATGGCCTTGTTCATATCCGCCAAAAGACCCTTGAAGGTCGAGGCCGCCTCCCCTTTCCCCGATTGCGTGGCCGCCTCGGCCAAAGTCCTTAGGGGGTTAACCAGTATGTCCCTTTCCACGGCGTCAAGTAAGGGCTTGACCGCGTCGCTCTGGGGATCGACCGGAAGATCGTTTCGGATCCGTTTCATCTCCGCCAAGGCCTGCTTGGTATCCACCATGCCGGCCGTGACCCTGTCCGACAGATTCGAGGCCCTGGCCGCCGCGTAGGCCTGCTCGCCCACAACCGGGCGAAGGCTGGAGAGTTTTACCAAATCGTCGTTTAACCTGGTTTTTAGCGCCTCAAGCTGATTGGTACTGGGTAAAGGCTTCGCCTGGGCGGCCTGAGCTTGACGGGCCTTCCCCAAGTCGGTTGGTTTCTGCCCCTCGACCCGGCCGGCTTGGCCCCCCCGGGAAATATCGCTTACGTCAGGCGAGACCAGCGGTCCCTGCCTTTGGGTAATTACAGTGTTGCTCATTTTTAAACCTCAATCGTTATTTAAGCTTGATTCTGCGGCTAAACGCGTAAAAATTCCTCTCTGGCGGGGAGTTCTATCTCATTGGATGGCAACGGGGTCTCCGTGTCAGACCCAACCAAGCCCTCCAGCCGCGCGGTGAAGTCCTCCCGAAGGACTTGACCCAAGCGGTAAAACTCGTCCGTCAGGTTTTCCAGGGTCGCCCGCTCAAGGCCGGCGGCGGAGAATTGACCGCCCAGGTAAACGGAAAAGTCCTCGTCGCCTTGGAAAACGACATACCCCGGGGGCAGCGCCCCGGGAGCCATGCCCTTAAGCAGATCCCACAAAAAAGCCGCTTGAACCGACTCGCTGGTTCCCATCAATGACAAAAGGGGCATGGAGAGGTTAAAAAAGACCGACTCTTCTTCATCTGGGTGGGCCCACAGGGTAATGAGAGCGTCGGATGCGACCGACAAAACGCTGATCCCATCGCCGTCCAATGGTGGAAACAACGAACCATTCCCACCGGCCTTGTCCAAAATCGCCGTTATTATCTCATTGGCATTCATATTCACTCCTTTAAAAGCCATTCTCCAAAAAAAACAAACATACACCCAACGCCTTAACCCCGAGACCGATTAGGCGTTTAGCCGGGACTGACAAGCGATCCGGGTAACCAAACCCCCAAAGGGCCCTCCCCTCGCGAAGGGGCCCGTAAACGGCCAAAAGGGGGCCTTAGCGCCCGTCCGCGCCAAAATCAAACCCCCTTCTTCCCCCTGGTTAGGGCAAGGCCTTCGAGGCGCTCCCAGGGGCCAATCCGGCCGTTTACGGCAAGGCCCGATCCGGCAAACAAAACCAAGCCAAGTCCGGACGCGAACGGTTACGCGAAATCAATACGTTCTCATATATTCCATAAAATTCCAATTTCCTTCTTTAACGATACCAAAATTTTGAGACGTATTCAATCACGAGATCACGAGAAAAAAGTTTGACATCTGGGCCGTTTAGTGCTAAAAATATATACTTACGGTATACGCTATATGCCTGAGGGACAATTATGTACTAAACCTCATCGACCGACCGCCGTGTGAACCGGTCAGCCAGATGTATCGCATTGATTTCGTTCTCTCTGTCCTTCGCTATCGTTCTTGGTCGCGGCGGGGGGCCCGAAGACGATCTTAACGGCCTTAAGCTTGAAAACCAGGCCTTGGAAGTGAAGCCGTCGCAAGAAAAGATCCAATCGCATGTCCTCAACCGGCCCCTGACCAACGCTTACAAAAGGCAAGGGATAGTCCGGCGGATCTCTTGAATATCCAACCGGAGGCGCCCGAACAACCCGAAACGACAACGGACTCCCACTCCCAAACAGCCTCCAGTCAAGTCTACGTCGTCCAAACCAGGGATACCCTAAGCGCTTTCACCCAGCGTCTCAATACCTCAACTTCCACCCTTTTAAGTTAACTAATTTTCTAAAGAAACAAAATTTGCTACATGGATTCAGAAAACGATAAAATCAGAGTTCCGTGACAAGAAAATACCCATTCAAAAACACCTATTTTCAGACTTGTCAAGGCACTTATGTTAATCGATCAATGCGTATAAAACTCAAAACCCAATAAGCCAATAATTTCAGAATGGCCCAATGACAATCCGATGGATATTACCCATCGGATTGTTGAGTTATTTGCCTTCATCCTTAATACCCATAATCGCCGCTCTTCTAGAAAAGTGCGAAAAGATGACCTTTTCGTATCAAACTTTGAATAAACGTCCATTTAATTTCGAAACTTAGTACCTTGTAACATAATTCTTTTTGTTAATATGGCAAACTTTTGGGAGAACTTTTCCTAAACACAAAATGGGTGGCCGACTTTGGCCTGGGAAAAGTGGGCCAAAATGGCCTACGATCACAAGAGAAAATCCACGTATACCACCCCCCCCAAAAAAACCTCCGCTGACCACCGATGACTGTGCGGAAAACAACCGTCATTACAGCCATGGGCGAAAGCGAGGCCAAGGGAGAAAAACCCCTTATTATCGCTACGTTACCTGGGCCGCAAGGGCCTCTATGACAGCTATGACGGTTCACTCAGCCATATACCACCCCCCCCGAAAAACCACCGGTGGGAGTTATGTGATACGGTCGCTATTCGCGTAAGGCGGCGGTTGGTTGGGCATGGCCGAAATAGGGTTGGCCGCCCTCGTTTCCCGGTGCCTGGACGGGCGCATCCCCGGCACTGGAACGATGTGAGCCGGGGTGAAGGCACGGAATGTCGCAAGAAGGGGACGGGCTTTTCATGGCGATTAATTTCGAAGACGCTCTATTTAGGCCCAGAGGGCATTACCAGAAATTTGAACGTTCCAAGGTAACAGGCGCTAAACCCCCCCGAGCTTCCGTGGCAAAAGCCCCACGGGGGCATTCTGACCGAAGGGTTTCCCGTCCGCCAAGGGGACGGGTTTCACGGTTTTCGGGATCCATTGGCGGGCCTACGAAAACCCCGGGCATTTTGGGCCGTGAGCGGTTACCAGGAAAGGCCAAACTCGTCGAGAGGGATCGCCGGGCGGCCGATTAGATTTTCCCAGCCCGGAAGGCGCCCGGCGGGCGGGATCTCTTCCTGGTACCACTGGCCGGCGGTGAAAAGCCAGGCGGCTTTTAAGGGCGTCTCGGCCAATTTTCGTAGCGCGGCCTGGCTAAGGGCGCCCGCGGCGAAAAGTTCCAGGGCCCCGGCCGAGGAGTAACCCTCCCCTTGGGGCGAGGCCAGTCCCAGGGGCTGAAAACCAGCGGCCAAAAGGGGCCTGTTTTCCAGGGCGTTTAATTCGCCCATGGGGCCCAAGGGTATTTCCAGGATTTCGGAAGCCTGGCCCAAAAGCGCCGGCAAATAATCGATCATGAAGACCCCGCCGTGGGCCATGAGGCCGTGGGCGGCCAAGACCAAATAATCCAAAAACAGCCCGGGGACAAGCGATCTCTCCGAAAGCGCGGTGGCTAGCCTCTGCGGCGATAGCGGCAGTTCCAGGCCACCTCCCCTCAGGGTATAATCCGAGCCCTTTCGGCCCAGCCCCATGGGGCGTCTCCGGCCCTGGCCGTCCACCGCCCAGAAAAAAACCGTCCCCAGGGATTCAGACTCGCCGAAATCACCCGCGGCCTTTGCCGTGTCCGTTAAGGAGGCCGCCCAGGCTCCCCTTTTATCCGCCAAGGCGCCGATCAGGGCCGCCCTCTTTTCTTGGTCAAACAAGGCCAGTGAGGCGGCGCTATCGGCGTTGGCCATATCGGCCTTAAGGCAGCTAAGGACCAGCGACTCCAAATCCAGCTGGAACAGCGGGGGTGGTTTTTTGGCGAACCTGTCCGCCCAGCTGGCCAAGGCCAGCTTCGACGCTTGGGCTAAAAAGTTAGGGGCGTTAAGGAAATCTTCGTCCAAAAGATACTTTTCGGCATATAATTTGGCGGCCTTTTTCTCCACTTCTTCCCAATCGGCCAAATCGCCCAGACGGCCCAAAAAACCGGTCACGTCTTTTTTGGTCAGCCGCGGGGCCCGGCTTACCATGATCCGGTCCCGCGACCTGGGGAAAACCCTGGCCTTAAGGCGCCTGCCGGAACTTCCGACCCTCCCCAAGCACAAGCCGCCGGGATTGGTGGGGTTGTTGAGGGGTACCGCCGATGAGGCCAAAACGACAACCGGGTCTTGGCCGTCCCCCAGGGCCGAGCCGAGGCCAAACAAAATCGATCCCTGGACCATCTCCGGATGCGTGTCAAAACCATGGTGGTTGGCCGCCAGCACCCCCATACCGCAAAACGTCGCCTCCCCCCGATCCGGCTTTTTTTCGCCCGGAATCCCTTCCCTACCCCCGACCAAGGCCGGCGCCTGAAAGGAGATGCCCTTAAGCAAGATCCCGGAGGGCTTACTGACGGCCGCGTTCAGCCGGGCGGACAGTTCGCCGAAAGTCATTGATTGATTGTCGAGAAAAAACCCGACGGCCCCGGGCAGGATTTTGGAAAGCTTGTCGTCAACCATCGGGTCCCACCGCCGATCTGACCGGGACCTCGGCCAATATCCAGAAGGCCAGGCTGGCCGCGGCCACCATAGCCCCAAGCAGTATCAGCCCAGGCAAGCCCCAGCCCCCGTAAGTGGCTCCCAGTATGACCGGCCCAAACATACGGCTGGCCCTGGAAAAGCCCGAGTACAGGCCCAAAGCCTGGTCGGCGCCCACGCCCTTGGTGGCTTTGAGGTTTAAGAGGTAAGCCGCGTGGCCGCTTTCGGTTACGCAAGTCGATAGGGACAATAAACCCACCCCCAAAACCACCCCGGCCAACGTGGGCCAGACCAAGTAAGTCGGGATGGCCAGGGCGGCCAAAATACCCGCGACGAAAAGCCAAGCGGGTTGCCTGGAACTTTTATCCACGTCCCGTCCGAACTTTGGGCCCAAAAGGATAATAGTAAGCGACATCAGGACGTTTAATCGGCTGACCATGGCTGGCCCATAACCCATACTGGCCAGATGGACGGGTAAAAAATAATTAAAAAGCCCTATCAAGGCCACGCTGGTAGGTAAAACGCTTAGAAAGAATAAATTCAACACCCCCCGGTTGGTTAAAAACGACCTTACGCTCCCCCCGTCTTTTTTCCCCTTTTTCTCCTTCAAGGCCCCATCGTCGCCGTGGCGGGATAAAAGGCCCTTGGGTTTCTGGGCCTCCGCCGGTACCGTGGCCGCGTCAGCCGGGCCGGTTGCCCCGGCTTCCCTGGCCGGATCGGCCGGGCCGGTTGTCCCGGCTTCCCTGGCCGGATCGGCCGGGCCGATTGCCTCGGCTTCCCTGGCCTCGTCCAATGGGTCAAGTTCCCCCGGCTTTTTGGCCGAGGCTTTTTCCTGGGCTTTATCGGAGGGGGTTAGCATGATCGGCCAAACCACGGCCATGAGAAGGAAAATGACCATGGCCAGCGAAAAGACCGGGGCGTAGCCAAAGCGGTCGGCCAGCATGCCGCCAATCAGGCAGCCGCATAAACTCCCCGAGAACATGCCGGCTGCCAGTTCGCCCATGGCCTCACCGCTTTGCCCGGGAGGGGATTTTTCGGTGGCGTAGAGGTGAGCGGCCAGGTTAAAGGTCCCATAGCCAAGGCCAACGATGCCCATGGAGACGGTAAAGAGCCAAGGTTCCCAGGCCAAAGCGCCCCCAAGTGATCCGAGAGCCGCCAAAACGAAGCCGCCGACCATGAGAGGCCTTATCTTTTTCAGGCGATGGGCCAAACGGCCGCCAAATACCATGGCCACCCCGGTCATGGCCATCTGAATGGAAACCGGGAGGCCCAGCAATACCGCGACCGGAACCAAGGTCCCGGAAGGGTTCATGGCCGCCATGGCCAAGGGGATGAAGCTTAAGGAGAGATCCATGGCCAGTAAGGCCACGAAGGTTAAGGGCCTTAGGGGGCCAAGGCCTTGGGGCGGTTCCTTGGCCAGTATAACGTCGGGCTTTTTGGCAAATTCGATTTCACTGGTAGCCATTTTGCGCAAATCAGCGATTAAAAGCCCAATGAGTTCAAAAAGAAACAGGCAGGAGACGAGCGTCAAAAATAGATTGTCGAGAGTCAGGTCGATCCGAACCGACTTTATGGCCTCGTCCGATAGGATGGCGCTAACCGAGTTTCCTCTGGAGAAAATCTCACTAACTTTCATGTCCTCCGGGACTTTGTTTGGGTCCGGGGCCCCGGAAGTATGGAGCTCAAAGTCTCCGTCTTTGACTGACAAAGACTCGATCACCGGGAGGTTGGGCAGCAACGACTCCATGTACCGTTTAAGGTCGGCTATTTGGGATAACTTAAGCCCCTTGCTCGTGACGTTGTCCAGATCCTGCGCAAACTCGTTCAGAAGTTGACCGGCCATGGTTCTGGAGAGATTCAAATGGTAATCAAATAGCGACGACATTGACCAGGCGGAAAAAAGGGCCTGGCCCACCAGAAAGGAGGCGACGATTCTTACGTAGAAGTTTTTAATGCCAATGCGGCCACGGGCGTATTTTCTGGCTCCCGTAACCAAAGCCCCGCCGGTTAACAGTATCGAAAGGAGCAAGGTCAAAAGGGTCCACGGGCTTACGGCTCTCTGGGCCAATTCCAGGGAATGATCCCCAAGATCGGCGGCCAAGGACTGACAGATAAAACCCTCGATTTTTCCGTCACTGCCCTGAATGGGCCAACCCACCCAAAGGAGACCAAAATCCCGGAAGGTGAATTCTTCCTTGCTTTCCATGACCCCCAAAGGAAGCCAAAGACTTAAGGCCTCCTCGGGTCTTTGTCCGGCTAAGACCTTTCCATTCGGGTCGACCACCACCACGTATACGGCCCTGGCGCTGGCGGCCAAGGTCTCGACCTCATCCCTTAGGCCCTGGTAAGCCCCCAAGGGGATGCCCAAATCGATGACCGTGCTTAGCCTTTGGGCCATGCGCTTGAAAATGTCTTGCTCAAGGCGGCGTTCGGAATCATCCTGGAACTTTTTGAACGAAGATAAACTCATTGCCAGATAGACGGCCTGGACCACTATCAGTAAGGCGATGGCCCCATAAAAAGGCCATGAGCGCCAAAGGCTTTTTCTTGGTTTATCGCCCTGGGTCATTGCCCCTCACCCATGGTGACGTAGAGTTCGTTGGTGGCGGCCAGGGTCTCGAAAGGCGGGTCCCAGCCTATTAGCGTGGCCATTTTGAAATTTAAGGCCATGGTGAGCGGGGGCAAATAAATTTGATTGATTTCGCCGGGGTTTCGTCCAGCCAAAATCTCGCTTATGACTTGGGCCTCAAAACGCCCGGAACTTATGAAATCGTCCTCGGCCATGCTCATCAGAACCCCACGTTTGGTTTCCGACGAGCCTTTTTGCGAAAAAGTCGGCCTTTTGTTAGCAATCATGGGAGCGAGTATTCCTTCCATTCTGTTTTCATCCATGGCATTGGTAACGGTCAGGTAAATGGCGTCACTCTGACGGCTAAGTCGCTCCAAACAGTCCACTAAATATTGGTAACTCTTGTCTCTATCATTAATCTCAAGATTGGCCATGCAAGAGTTTACCTTAAAACCTTTATCGGCCGCGACTTTGCCGATAGTCGAAATCCCCATGGTGGCCTGCCCCTCAGGGGTAATGTCATAGGGCACACCCAGGGTCTTAAAGCCAAAGGCATTATGGAACATCGAAAGTTGCCGCTCGATTCTCCCTTCCTGCACCTGGACGTGAACGTGTCCCAACCCGGACCTCTCAGGCGTTTTGGTAATCCCCGCCGCCATGGGATCCGTCGCGGTAATCGACAAAACGAAAGCCCCGTGCTCGTTAGTGATCATGAGCTGCCCGGCCACGGTGCCCATGGCCAAAACCAGATCGACCTCGCCCTTTTCGATCCTCCCCAGGACCTCTTCTTTCATCTCCAGCTGCCTGTCGTCATCCCAGTCGGCCGAATAAAAACCATCCGCCAAAAACGACAAATCATTTCCGCCGGCGTTTTCCGAGAGCCATTTCCAAGTCCCGCCGGCAGCCCCGTCCACGGGTGTGGGGGCGTTTCCGTTTCGAATAAGCCCCAACTCGGCCAAACCCTTGGCCAAGGCCAACAAGTTCATCGAATAGTCATGGTAAGGCCCGGCCTCGAAATAAATGATTTTCATGGGCCTTTTGGGACGGGCCTCCTGCGCCTCGACCGTGGATACCGACGTCGAAACCAAAACGAGCATAATAAAGAGCAAGGCCGCCCACCGGGCGACCTTCCCGCGCCCACCAGGCTTACCAAAACCCTCCCTTAAGTCAAAAATAACGCCCAACCTAAACCTCCCCAAAAAACTCTCTCTCACGCCCATCCCATGCCAAACCCGGCACAAATGGTTATCCTAAAAAACTCCCCAACCTCAACCCTTCCCCAAAAAAGATGGGCCTCAAAAAAAACGGCCCCCGTTTTGGGCCAAAGTCATAAAGGGCAACAAGGGGACCCCACCCGCCTCAACAACAAGCTCTCAATTGTCCGATTATTTTCCCGGTCCAGAGGCAAAGGAACAGAAAGTCCTGAATATTGAAGCATTTTATCAGAACTTTTCTGACTTAACAATAAACCCTCAAGCCGCGACAAGCCCCGGCCACCAGCCCCGCCCCTCAAAGGCCCGTGCTTTTAGCGGCTTGGGTTTTTCCGGTTTACGGCCGTTACGCATCGGCCATCAAGCTCGCCTAACCGGGAGCCATTAGCTTTTAAGGGAAGGCATGTGACTAAACAACGTCTCTTAGCCATATATATCATAATTGAATTATTTAACATTAATATTTTTAGACATAATGCTAACTATATAAATAATTAACATTCTAAACCGTTGCGTTATAAGGCAAGTTGATATTTTCAGCTATAGGGTAGTCTATGGATAAAATAGGCGGCAATATTTTCAATAGTAGATTGTCTCACATGATAGGGTCCATCTTGGCCCACAATTCTAAAAAGTGGGCCACCATTTTCGTGTTTGGCCAAAAATTCTCAAAAAGTGGACCACCCTTTTCGTGTTTGGCTAAAGTTTTTACCTTTTCTTGACATTGGCATAACTTAAATAGTCAATAATTTGGATCGTTTCAGAGATGAAACCATCCAATACAATCCAAATACAATCCACCAAGTTTTAGGAGGAAGTTCGTATGAGAAAAAATCCGTTTCTGCCATTTTGCCTGTTTTGCGGTATGCTATTTTCAAGCGCCGCCTTGTCCGCCCATGTTCAATCTTTCAGCCTTGAATCCCATTACGCCGTGCCCGGTGGAGGCGTAGCCGAGATCGTCGCCGGAACCCCTGACGGATTATTTCTTTTTTACACCAATGCCTCCGGAAATAAAGTCGGCGTATTGGACATTTCGGACCCCCAAAAACCCCTTTCCGTGGCCGACATCTCCGTAGGGGATGCGGAACCCACTTCGGCGTCTGTCACCCGTGACGGGAAATACCTCGTGGTCGTGACGCGCAATGGCGACGGCTTAGACAAGCCAACCCCTGGGACCCTCTTTGTTTACGACATTGGGGAGCGGTCCTCACCGCGCCTTTTGGGTCAGGTCGAGATCGGTATCGGCCCCGATTCCGTCGCATTGGCGGAGCGTGACGGTAAGGTCGCCGCGATCGTCGCGATAGAGGACGAGGAAACGGATTCGGAAGGAGAGGCCACCGTCGGTGGCAAACGTCCAGGGAGGGTCGATGTAGTAACTTTGAATTTCGAAAATCCCTCCGCTTCGCGCGTAGCGTCCGTGGAATTCCCCAAAACTACGCTCGACGGCGTCACCGGCCTCAATTTCACTGCCGATCCCCAGCCGGAGTTCATAGCCATCCACCCCGACCAGCTCGAGTTCGCCGTGACCCTTCAAGAGAACAACGCCGTAGCCATAGTGGATATCGAAAATTTCGACAGCCCAGGGATAAAAACCATCTTCTGCGCCGGAACGGCGGAGCACACCGCCGATCTACAAAAAGACGGTAAAGTTGAATTTACCGAAGCCTTCAAAGGTCGCCGCGAACCCGACGGGATCGCTTATATCACTGCCGGGAACGAGGTATATCTTGCCTTGGCAAACGAAGGCGATACTTCCCTGAAAACCTTTGGTGACGATGTCTACTCCGGGGGCAGGGGGCTCAGCTTGCATCGCCTGGACGGAACGCCGGTTTGGGATTCCGGGCAAGATCTTGAAACAGCAGCCTCATTGCTTGGACATTACCCCGACTCTAGATCCAATTCCCGCAGTCTTGAGGTCGAAGGCGTTATCGGAGCTCGTCTTTACGATGACGACCTCGTGATCGCCGTCTCCGAACGCGGTTCCTTCATCGCAATTTATCGCGTAAATGATCCGAACCGTCCCGAGCTTGTCGGTATCCTTCCGACAGGTATCTCACCTGAGGGCGTGACCGTTCTGGCGGGCCGGAATGACGGCAAAAAACTCATCGTCACGGCAAATGAAGGTGACGGCACGGTCAACGTCTATTCGGCGAGCGATGGCGCCGGGACTCCCGATCCGAATAGCCCCACGATATATTCGAAGAACATTCCCTGGAGCGCTCTGTCGGGTTTCACCACCGACGGGAAGGATATCTATTCCGTCCCCGACAACGCGCGTTCCCCCTCGATTATATGGAAGCTGGACATGAAAGACGTAAAGAACGGGCGCGTGGAAATCGCCGAGGAAATTCCCTTGAAAAAAGACGGCGCTCCAGTCGCTTACGATTTGGAGGGAATATGCTGGACCAAGGAAGGCTTTTGGCTGGTATCGGAAGGAGCCGAGAGCGCCGGGAACCTCCTGATTCTCGCGGGCCATGATGGAACGGTCGAGACGGAGTATCCATTGCCCCCCGACTTTGTGGCCAAGTACGGCGATTCCAAAAATTACGGGTTCGAAGGCGTAACGGTGGCGGCTGACGGCAAGATTTACGCGGCTTTTCAGCGGGGGTTCGATTTGGACGGTCCCGACGCGGCGATTCTACGCTTTGACCCCGATTCCAAAGAATGGCAGACCGCTTGGTATCCATTGGAAGTACACTCAAAGGATCCAAAGAAGTTTTGGATGGGACTCTCCGATATTAGCGCGCTTGACGACGGAAGGCTTTTGATCGTGGAGCGCGACAAAGGCATGGGCGGCACGGCGGAGGTAAAAAGAATTTACTCCGTCGATTCCAAGTCCTTCGCCAATGAAAAGAAGTTGGAGAAAAACCTCGTTTACGACATTTTGAAAGATAGGAACCTACTGCTCGAAAAAGTGGAAAGCTTGTGCGTACTTGACGGCGACATGTGGATCGCAAACGATAATGACGGTGCGGGCTGGACGCAAATGCTCAATTTGGGGCAGGTCCCAAAACAATAAACATAAACGGCAAGAATCTGTAATTCTTAACCAACGGCGAATCGCCTCTGAATTTTGCGAGGCGATTCGCCGTTTTGTCGTCGCGAAAAATAATGGGCCTTTACTGAATCGTTTCTGGCCAGAAAACCAGGAAACATTCACGAATGATTATAAGGGGCTTGCACTCTTTGTGCGATCCCCGTTATATCGTCAGACGGTTCCCAAGAAGAAAGGCTCAATGTTAGAAAGCGACGGCAAATTTTCCCGAATGCGTTTGATATCGAGAAGCGAATGGGACTTTATTCCGCCAAACATGTCTCCGTATGACCGTTTTTGAAATATTTCCCATAAAACAAAACTAGGATGTGCCTATATCGAGCCCCGTCAAAGGAAAATCGTCAATTTGTTTAACATGCTGTAGACACTATGCCGGATATTGGACTCTTGCTGAGATGAATTTTAAATATTCATCGACTAACATCATTTAATAGTTCACTGTACAGAGCTCCGGCAGCTTTTAGACTCTATCGTTTTGATTTTTTAAACCTCATACATGTCAAATTCAAATAATATATTTTAATATTAATAAATCAATGACAAATGATTGCAATTATAGCGACATTAAATAACTATAAATGTGTCAAAAATCAGAAATAACTTCTATATCAGCTAAAATTAGGGCTTGAGACTTTGTGGCCATATATATAAATTTACTTGATTGAATGTCTGTTACACGATTAGTACCCATAATGTCATAAAGTGACTTACTGAAACTATCTCGGTAGGCTAACCAAGTCCTTTGGGCGCTCAGAAGCGATTGTGAACATAGTCGTTCATCGGCAGCCTGTTTGCACTGATTTTTAGCTTTTGCATAGTTATCATTTAAGATCTTATCCCAATATTCACTAGCGTTAAAATAGCAAGTTGATATCTCTTGATACTCTGAAGCATTTTCCAAGCAATTATCCAATCCAGGAGTCGGTGTTTCTTCCTCAGCGAATGCTTGAACACCACTTACTAAAAGAATAACGCTAAAAATAAACATAATTAGAGATAAACGCATATTTTCTCCTTTTTTTATAACGCAATGAATTGCGACAAAATAAGTATATAACAAAAAAATTTAATTTATATGATACAGAATATATATTTTTATAAATACAAATTTAACAAAATAATTATAAGGCAATATTATAGCTTAAAAGCCTTTCTCAAAATATTGATTGTTAAAGATAAATATTATTTATATAAATTTTAAAAATAGTCGTATTTACTTATTTTTAGAAAAATAGTTAATAAATAATTAGCCGTTCTTAACGAGCCCGACTTCCAACTTGTCCATAAACAGGAGAAAGCGGTACTTTTCTGGCAAATCATCGTCCCGATCCAATCATATTTAAATTTATTGAAGTTCTGTCGGTGTTAACCAATACATAACGGTTCTTTCATTCACCAAAGACAATATCTTGGAGAGATTGCGCAAAAAAGGGACACACAAAAAAAGGTACATTGGCGTAAAGGCTTTAATTTCTCCCGGTAACCTTTACGACAAGGGTACCGGATGGGAAGTCTATCGTCAAGCCGTTTTAAGTGTTGGTTTTGGTTATCATGTTTAAGGGCCATTGAGTGCAAGGACCTAGCCATCACAGTCTGATTTGATTGGGAAATGGCTGCTGGGAAAGGGTGTCCTTTCCACGACCAACTTGCCAGAGGCAATGATAGCCAGAAAGCTGACCGGCCTCCCCCGCCAAGACATAAACGCTTTCCTATTTTTGTCTCCTTATTTGCCCGAACGTCTTTTTAGTCGTAAAATACATTCCAGCAGTTTTTGTGACAATAATGATGGAAAAGATTGTTATCCACAACGAACCCGGCAATGCCCATAAAGGTGACTGGACCACTAAGGGGTCCAAGCGACCCATTAGCCGCCCGCTCACCACCCTTTAGGCCATGACGGAGAATTTCAGACGGCGATGGAACGGTGTGGGCAAAAATGGAGCGGCCTACCGCCCTGCTTCCGGCCCCTTTGAAACGACCAGAAACAGACTTCAAACTTCTAGGATTCCCAGTCGGTGACGACCATAACGAGTTTCCTCGATTCCCTCACCGGGGCTGACTCCACTCATGGAGTAACGGAACGTCCGGGCTAACGGGATATTTTCCGAAGGCCTGCCGGGGCATTTCCGGTGAATGGCATATCTGCTGGAAACAATAGATACCACATGGCTGATTCTCGACCCAAAAATATGGCCAACAGGACAACAAATGGTATCTTCTGTCTTTGTGTTTTACGGCGGATTGATTTTAACCAGTCCCGGAGTATTGCCGCCCCAATTTTAACGTGGATTCAGCCTTCAAACGAGAAAGGACTGGCCGATAAAGCAATGGGCCTCTCCAGAAAAAGCGACCCCATCTAAGGCATAAAGGAGAGAAAATGAAAATCTTCGTGGGGACATTAGACATGCATGGGAAACCTTGTTTTGACGCAGGGGACGTTTTCGAGGGTGAAACTCACCTAATGATGTTGGCTATGATGATAGATCCACCTTTTTTCACGATGAACACGGAAAAAGACCCTGACAGGTTCATAGATCAAACCCTCGAGCAAATCAAGAAGTTCAGTGGTATGGATTTGAGGGCAACGGGAGAGACGACGGCCGTGAGGGCGGAGAGTTTTTTTAAAGTTTTGGTGGAAAACAAGTTGGCCTGTTATGTCAATTAGGTGATATCTTGAAGCATTATTTAATATATTACTTTACTTAATCTTAAAAAGTGATGAGTCAATCACCATTACCTCCTAGGAGTGGCGATGGTCAAGGGAGTGACTGTTCGAAGCGGGCCGTTATCTCTCGATAGCGAAGCCACAGTCTAACGTATTAGCTTACCGTACAACAGGATATTGTGCCTTTATATGTCTTTGAAATCTAAATATATACTAAGCATATAGGCTATGTGACTATGCTCTCTAAAAATGATTTATATAACACATATAAAAATGCAAAGTCAATGGATTTTTGGTGATTTGGCTAACCTTGCCATACGGCTTGGTCCATCGACTAGGCTAAACCATCAAAAAACCTACCACGATGGGGGAGGCCAAAAATACCTCGGGCACCGAAAAAACCAAATACTTTCGTTGCCTCAAGCCCTATAGGGATATTTTCGGGACTTGCCGCGTAAATGACCGTATTGGTCCATTAGAGGGTTTATCGCAGGCTATGGCTAATTTTGTTCTGCCTCGACCGCGAAAGGCCTCAATTGGTCGCTTATGACGATTACGGCCCTGTGTGAGATGGGGAGGGTTTCGAGATTATGCCTGAAAGCATGGCCAAACAAAATTACAGCCAAACTATTTTGACCTTGGGGGATACGATGACAAATCGCTTAATTGCCGTAGCGTTCGCAAAGGCGACAACGTCATTAAAATCGTTGAGCCTCTCTTTGAGAAGCTCGTGGTTCCAGTGCCACCATTGGCATTTTTCGATCTGACTGACTATTTCCGGAGGGAAACGGAATTTTAGGT
>JAITKA010000164.1 GCA_031278635.1 Deltaproteobacteria bacterium
AAATCAAAAATGTAACCAATGTGGGCAAAGCGAGTCTGCGTCCAGGGAAGAACTCTGGTGGAGTGACTGGTTGAAAAGCGGCGAGAGGCCAAGCCGTGTTAATGCCATAATTTAGCCGAGGATATCGCTGGCTTACATAGTGGCAACCGACTTGCGTGATTGTTTTTGCAATCACCATTAAACCACGTGTTGGCTTTTAAGTCAATCCAAAAAAATTTTTTTAATCAAAAATATTAAACACACCGTACCCATTATGGCCAGTAATTCAGGTCCGGTTAAAAATAATAATCGATCAACAAAAATAGCCATTGACAATGTTTTTCTATCTGATAAGATTTCTAATGTCGTCAGATTTGCCTTTATTTTTTTTGGGATAATTTTTACTTAAAAGAATAATTCTTATGTCAGACAAGACCTTTTGGTAGATAGCTTTGTAATTTCAGGATGTTACTGATTTGCGTAATCATTTGCCGGACAAATATCAGTGCGGGTAGGACAATATGAATACATAAGAATCGTACACTGAAATGATGAGAGATGCTATCGTTATAAAGGCGCCCCTCTCAACCGTTACCTGGCCAGCGTCCATCTTTCGAATTGGTTAAGGGCGAGTATACGGGTTATGACGCCTTGAATTGTCCCAAAACAGCCGGTGGGACTTGTCCAATAATTGCCGGAAACCTTGTCCTGGGGCTAGAAATCGAGTCGGCGATTATGACATTACAATTGGACGACGACCGGAAAACGATGTTGACCAGAAACGGAAAAGCAAGAAAGGTAGGAATGAGGAGGATTGGTGGGACAACAATAGTTCTGATGGCCTCAAGCGGAGAAAGTTACGGCAAATTTGAACGCATTATTTTTCCTGCATGGCTACGATGTTAGGAAGGGATAGATGATTTTACCCGATAAAAACATAACCCTGTATCACTCTTTGCTTAACTGTGGGGCAGTGCTCTTAAGTGAACTCAAAGTTTCGGATACCGTTTTTTCCCTTAGAGAAAGGACAAAAAATATCGAGATCCTTCATAACTACGAAAAATTTATTTTAACGCTTGATATCTTATATATGATCGGGGCTATAACTATACGTGATGATATAATAGTAAGGTGTATTGATGCTTAAGTCTATTAAAAGTAATAATAAATCTTTTAAACCAGTAATCTTTCGCCAAGGCTTCAATGTCATACAAGTTGAACGGCCAAGTCAAGAAAGTAAAGAAGCCCATAAACCGAATACGAATAAGGCTAGAAAGGCAACTTTGCTTGATATCATTCACTTTTGCCTAGGCTCTCGAAGTGACAATAAGGGTTCGATATTAAAGTCGAAAGAACTCTCTGGATGGAGCTTCTTCCTTGAGTTTACCATTGGCGGCCATGAATTTGAGGTCGAACGCAGAGTCGATTGGCCAAACCATATCTTTCTTCACAAACTTCCACCTATTTTTAACCTTGATACCAAATTTGACCCGGTTAAAGATTCCCAATATGTGTCCATAGATACTTATAACGATATGTTACGAAAGTTGTTTTTTGGGCTTTCTGATGAAAACGAAAACAAAATGCCATCATTTCGAGAACTTATATCATATTTTGTTCGCCGTAACCCTGATGGGTATGGGAACGCGTTTGATTATTCGAAGGCCCAAAAATCGTTGAGTCGCCAAGGATGCAATGCCTACTTCCTTGACTTGAACATGGGATTCGCGTCAGAATTCCATCACCTGAAAGAAGAGTCCAAAAAGATAAAAACTTTTCAAAATGCCCTTAAATCTGGCTTAGTTAAAGATTTTTCCTTTAATATTTGGAAACTGGAGTCCGAGGTCTTCAAAAGGCATGTGGCCGTTCTGGAATTAAAAAAACAACTGGATTCTTTTTGCGTTCATCCTCATTACTTTGAGATTTTAAGTCAAGCGAACGAGCTTACTGAAAAGATTCATATTTGCGGTGACACCCTTGTACTTCGGCAACAACTTTTGGAACGATATGAAGAAAGTGTCAAAGAAGAGACCATCGGCACCTCGATCGAACAACTGCGGCAGATATACGAGGAAGCCGGGATTTTCTTTCATGAGTCACTAGTTGTTCAACTCCACGAAGTTATAAATTTTCATAAAATATTGATCGCTAACAGAAGAGATTATCTTAAAAGTGAGATATATAATCTAAAAAATGAAATTAATGATATAAAACGACAAATTGAAATACTAACTGCCACCCGCGCTAAATCGTTACTGATCCTTAATACTCACGGAGCCCTGGAAGAATACACTAAACTTCAAGAAAATTACGCCCTATTAGTACAACGATATGAGGAGGCTAAATGCCAAAAAGAAAAGGTTTACGAAATAACCAAACGGAAAGCGGAAAATACGATCAAAACCAAGCAACTCGTACTCTCAGCCAACCAAGACTATAACGCCCGAGCGTCAATAAGGGAGAGAGCAATTCGCTTGTTTGATGAAAATACGCGGTTTTTATACCATGGCCCAGGTATCCTCACCATTGAGGTCAAGGACCACGGTTATGACTTCAACCTAGAGATAAAAAGCGCTAAGAGTCAAGGTATTCCGTGCATGAAAGTGTTTTGTTATGACTTGTTACTCGCTGAGCTTGGTAAATTAAGGCGTCACTCCCCAGAATTTTTAATTCACGATAGCGTCATATTTGACGGGGTAGACAAACGGCAGATTGCTTTGGCCTTAATGCTAGCGAAAAAGAAGAGCGAGGAGATTGGATTCCAATATATTTGCATGATTAATCCAGATACGGTACCTATCAGTGACTTTAATGAACCATTTAAGAGAATTTTTGAAGATAGTGTAATACTTACCCTTTAAGATCCTAGTGATTCTGCTGGGCAACTCTGCTGGCCAACTTGGAATTCACTGTAATTTGTAATTAATTGTCTTGCGGCCAAATGTTATTGTATTGGCTAGAATGTCATAAGATTATGCAAGCTAAATCTATCTATTTAACGACAACAACTCAGAAAAGACGCCCTAGAATGGGCACGTGACTCTTTGGGAACAAAACTTCCCTCCGATTCCAATCTAAAAACGCCAAGTTCCGTTGGAATATCCCCCCCAAATAATAGTGGCGACAAAAAAAGTGGCGCCGGTTTGAGGGAACGAAAAAGTTCCCATCAAAATGGTGCCACTTAAAGTCCTTGCTATCGCTTAACCTCAAGGGATGATATTTGGATAAGGCGCTTGAGGCAAGGCTTGCGCTTGTCCCGGTGGAATCGTTTTGCCAACGCTAGGGTTCGTGGGGGGTTCGTTCGATGGGCCGATTTAAGGGGCTTTATGCCCCGCCGCCAAGGGATTCGAGAGCAAGGCCGTTTTGGGTGCGGGAATTAAAAAAACATTCTCGCCAAAACCTGGCCGGCCAAGGCGGCGGGGATTAAGTGGGTTGGTTATGGGGTGGCGGCCAGGCGTTTTTCCAGGTACTGGGCGATGGCCTTGTCGTAGGCGCTCGTCCGGGCGAAGACTTTTTGGGCCAGCTGGCGGCGGAACCTTTCGCCCAGCCGGCCTTCGTTTCTTTTCATCTCGGAGATGAAAAGCGGGTAGTCGGAGGGGTCGCAGAGGACGGCCACGTGGGGGTGGTTTTTGGCCGAGGCCCGCAAAAGGCAGGGGCCGCCGATGTCGATGTTCTCGATGGCCTCCTCGAAGGTGGTCTCGGGGTTGGCCGTGACCCTCTCGAAGGGGTAGAGGTTGACCGCGACCAGGTCGATGCCCGGCCAGCCCATGGTGGCCATTTGGGCCAGGTGGTCGGCCTGGGATCTCTTGTGGAGGATCCCGGCGTGGATCTTGGGGTGGAGGGTTTTGACCCTGCCGTCGAGCATCTCCGGGGAACCGGTGTACTCGGAGACCTCGATGACCTTGAAGCCGTCTTTGGCCAGCGCCGAGGCCGTGCCGCCGGTGGAGAGTATCTCGACCGAGTTTTGGCTGAGAAACGTGGCCAACTCGTTTAGCCCGGACTTGTCCGAGACGCTAATCAATGCTCTGGCTATTTCGCTCATGGTTTTAGCCGCCTATGGTGTGTGACGTTTACGTGCCGACCTAAGGGCCGCCTCCGGCTTGGCGAGGGGGGCCAGGCGGCCGGGGCCCGGTGGGGGGCTCAGGCCAGACCGCAGAAGCCGTCGCCGTAGTAGGGGTAATCGGGCATGGACGACATGAGGTTGGAGATGATCAGGAAGCTGGCCGATTCGACCACGCTTATCTCTTCCTGGGTGAAAGGTTTTTGTGGGCCGCGCACGATCATTAGAAAGCCCCAGTAATCACCGTCGGCCATGATCGGTATGCAGCATAGGTTATCATACCCCGGCTCCACAAAAAACTTTTTTTCCTTGGGAGTCATGCTTATGGCGGATTTGATTACCAAATTCCCGTCGCCCATGGTATCGAGCCAGTCGGGCAAGTTTTGGTGGGTCATGGTGCCCAGGAGCGAATGCCTCATGCCCGGGAAGGCTATGACGATGTCGCACCTCGGGAGCTCGTTTGAGTCGTAAGAGGTCTTCCATACCGAGGCCCTGGTGGCGTTCAGGGCCGAGCAGAGGGCCATCAGGGAGTTTTCTATGCTGTCGAATTTGTCGCGTCGCCCGCTGCCCAGCATGTACTCGCCCATGACGCGGATCAGCTGAAGGTAATCGGTAAAGCGCTTGTTGGTGGCCACCGCGGTTTCCCTGGCCAGATTGACGCAGTTTTGCGGGATGTTGACGCCAAGGGCGATCCTCACGGCCATGTCCCGGCAAGTGGTTGCGCCGCAAGAGAAGCAATCTATGGTTTTTTCGGCCACGGTTCTCTTGCCCAGGCTTTCGAAGGCCCGCTCGATTAGCTGCTCGGAGACGTAGCCTTGGACCATGGTGGTGGGGGTATATAGTTGGTAGAAACTATCTAATTTTAAGTCTTTATCGAATAATTTATGAAGTTTTTGGTATCTTGATTTTATTTCCGGTGAATAAAGAAGATTTCTATTTTTGAAAGCAACTTTGTTTATCTTAAAATTGTTTAGATCAAGCACGTGCGCGGGCCCCAAGCTGCAACCCATCTCGCAACTGACCAGATCCAGGAGCTGGGGCACGTCGACGGGATCCGTGGAGGCGTATATGTCAAGAAGCCGAAAGACCTTTTGGCCGCTGTATTGATCCACCCTGATGTCGTTGTCGGCGAAGTACTCGATGATTCTGTGAAAACCGTCGTGGACCGAGACGGCCGTCCCTATGGTCTCGGTGTATTGATCGAAGTCGGATTCGGCGGGGGTTTGTCTCCTGTCCAAGTTTTTCCTGATGTAATCGCTGATGCTGGAGAAGGTCAAGGCATACTTTAAGTTTTCTTTGTCAGGATCAAACTCCATATTTTTTGATAAACAAGGCGATAATATGGCAAGATCATCGTTATTATTTAGATATTCCTTTAAATATATGGCTAAAATAGAGCAAGGGCTTCTAATGGGCGAGAGCCTGGGCAGGAGCTCGGGACGGTAGAGCTCGCAGTAAGAGGTCAGCACCGGGCAGAAGGTGGTGATCATGGTTAACGGGCGCACCTTTTCCACGTACCGCAGATGGGCCCAGACGTAAATGTCAACCCCCATGGAGACGTCATAGATCTTGTTGACCCCCATTTCCCTGAGGTAGTGTATGACGTTCTTGTAGTCCGGGAAATTGGTGGAGAAAGAGGGGGAGATCAGAAGCGAGATTCGCTTGCCCTCGCCCAGGTCCCTGAAAAAACGGTAGGTGTCGTCGGAGTAATACCTGGCCCGGCGGTGGCAGACGGAAACGCAGGCCCCGCAACCCAGACATTTGGTGGAGTCGGTCCTGACCTTGCGACGGCCCTGGCGATCAAGAAAGGCCACGTTGGCCGAGTCCACCGGGCAGATGCGGATGCATTTGTCGCAGCCCACGCAGGCGTGTATGTTTGTTTTGATCAAATCGTTTTTGTACATCATGCTTTGGTTCACCGAGAATCGATGGTGGGTCGCCTAGGTTACCTTAGTGGCCTAAGTCATCTACTTTAGCGAGTATGCCGAGATAATTTAGATCCTTTAGGTAACCTCGGTCGTCTAAGTTAGGCAAATCGATTAAGCCGCCATCGTCGCCGATTTTTTTTCGCTCAGATAATCGTTGAGCCTATCCACGATGGCGTCATACTCGATATTGTCGGCTTGTTCCCGTAACCAGACGATTAGCCCGGAATCGCTTTGGTATTCGAAGCGTTCCAGCGAGAGTAGCTGTTTTTGTATTTCGGAGTTTTTAAAGTTCTCGCAGGCCATCTTTAGGCGCTCCAAGGTCTTCAGGTCAGGGGACTCCCTAAACTCCTTGGCCATGTCGTCACCGACGGAGGGGAAGTTCCTAAGCATGATGCCCAGTTCCCTGACCAGGATCTCGGCGGTGGCTATGAAACCGTCGTTATCGCGCCTGACGGCGGCCAGATCGTGGTTTTTGGCGTTCATTTCCTGGGCATAGGCCATTGAGGCGACTTTTTGGACGCCGACCCCGGCGCAGGCGCCCTTAAAGCCGTGGACCTTGATGGCGTAGGTGTGCAGGTTTTCTTCCGTCGGGTGTTTCAGGTCCTCGAGCAGCCTCGGCGCCTGGCGGACGAAGGACCTCAGGAGGGTTATGTACGTTGACTCCTTGCCCTCGAATCTGGCCAGGCCTTGGGAGAAGTCCATGCCGTCGATGAAACAGGCGTTGAGCCTGTCCTTGATTTCCGGGTCCGTCATGAGGGCGTCACCTTTCTGGCCAGCGTGATCCAAGGGCTTGCGGTGGGCTTGCGGGCCATTATGGCCCGCGGGTAGGGCCAGGGCGTTAACGGGGTAGGTCACGTCCTCGCCGGTCAGCTCCGTGACCGGGTAGATATGGGAGAGGCGATCCTTTACCCAATGGGTCAGGATTTGGTGAAGCTTCCCCAGATCTATGGGCTTCGGCAGGTAGGCCTGGAACCCGTTCATCAGAAATAGCTTTTCGCTCTCGATCAAGGCGTTGGCCGTCATGGCTATGATGGGCACGGTCTTGGCGTACTCGGTGGCTATCTGCTCCCGGATAATCCTGACCACCTCTATGCCGTCCATGTCCGGCATCATGTGGTCCATGAAAATGCAGTCGTACTCCGTGACCTCGCTTTTCAGCAAGGCCAGGGCCTGAAGCCCGCTGGTTACGCAGTCAACGGTGAAACCGTATGGCCTAAGCAAGGCGTGGGCCACGTCGAGGTTGGTTTCCACGTCGTCGACCACCAATATCCTGGCTTTGGGCATAAAGAATCTGACGAAATCGAGTTCTTCTATCTTTTTGCGATTCAAAAACTGATATGTTTGTAGATTGGCCACGATCTCGGGACCGATTGGGGTCTCGTCGACTATTTTTTGGAGGATGAACGCCTCAAACTTGCTACCAATCCCGAATTCGCTCTCCACCAGTATGGTCCCTTGCATGAGTTCAACCAAATCCTTGCAGATGGATAAGCCCAGCCCGGTGCCCTCGATGGCCCTTTGGGTGTTTTTGTCGGCTTGGTTGTAGACCCCGAAGATGCTGTCGATGTCGTCGGTCCTGATGCCCCGGCCGGTGTCGCTCACCGTCATGGCCAGCCAAGCCTGGTCCCCTTCCGACTCGCAGGAGATGGTCAGTTTGACCTGGCCCATCTCGGTATACTTAAAGGCGTTTGAGAGGAGGTTGTTAATGATCTGTTTAACCCTAAGTTCGTCCCCAAAAAGCATCGACGGGATGGTTTCGTCTATCTCCAGGATGAATTTTATGGGTTTGGTGCCGATGCGAACGATGTTGAGGCTAACCGCGTCGCTTAGGAGGTCGGCGAAGCTGTACGGGGCCGGGTAGAGGACGAACTGGCCAATCTCGACCTTGGTCAGATCCAGGATGTCGTTGATAATCGACAAAAGCGTTCCGCCGGCGGCATTGATCTTGGCCAGGTTGTTCCTGGTCCCCTCCATGATGTCGTTTTGCAGCTCGAGCTTGCTTAGGGCCATGATGCTGTTTAGGGGGGTCCTGATCTCATGGCTTATTTTGGCCAGGAAAGCGCTCTTGGCCTCGGAGGCGGCCCTGGCCTTGCTGGCCTCGATTATCTCGGTCTGGTCATGGAAGAGGACAAGGGTGCCGGTGGTTTTGACGTCGGGATCGATCAGGGGGGTGATCCTGATGACGAATAACCTTGGCTTGCTCGGGACCGTGTCAAAATCGATGATCTGCTCCAGGACGGCCGTGGTTTTGGCGGCCACGGCCGAGTTGAAAGCGAGCTCGAAGCAGTCCATGTCTTTGGCCGAGACGAAATTCTGGAAAATCTCCCTAAGGGTCCGTCCGGTGAGCAAGCCCATGTGGGGGATGCCCAAAAGCTTGAGCAAGACGTTGGTGCCGTAGAGGAGGCGGTTGGATCCGTCAAAGACCAAAAATATGTTGGGGCTGCTTTGCAAAATCAGGTCAAGGAAAATCTCGCGACTGGTTTTTTCGGCCGAGATAACCATGGACAGATTCATGTTGTTGGCCGTGGCTTCTTTGGTCCTGGCCATTAGCTTTTGGAGAAACGTGTACTGCCGGTTAATCTTCTTGTATTCCCTGCGCAGGCGCCGCAGCTCCAGCTCCAGGGAAAGATACTGATCCTGATCCTGGGCCTGATCCTGGGTAGCTTTATCTCTGGAGTCAATCATTGACGAATCCTTTTAACTGACCAACGAACGGCCGGAAGGCTCTCCAGGCCGGGTAAGGTGCCTTGGGACATGGGTGGCCTCGGGCCAGCCTATCGGGGCCGCCGGGCCCGTTCTTGGCCGGGCCGGTGGCAGTCTCTGAAAACCTTAAAACCTACAACATGTTAGCGATAAAGTATGGAACCCGTTGACCGGGCCATTCCGATCCATGACCCTCGGGCAGATTTCCCCGCCGGAGTAGCTCACCGAGTAGGGGAATAAACCGCCCAAGCTGGATCTGATGCGCTCGATTTCGCCCAGGTAATTAAGGCCCATGGCTATGTGCCTGCCTTGGCAGGAATGGATAAGGCAAAAATCGAAAGCTTCCCATTTAAGCTCGTCCGCTAGCTCGCCGGCGCTCTTTACCACATCGGTGTCATCGATGGCGGCCAAGCCAAGGGTAGAGTTTTTTTCCACGTCCTGGGTGCAGACCAGGGAGCCCGTGTCCGTTTGCCTGACAATCAGCATCGGCTCCCAGAAACTGGCCCGGGGATTTCCAACGACCAAAGGGACGTTGAACGTGAAAGCGGGGTTATTGTCCACTATCAAGCCCAGGGTCGATAGGTAATCCATGGCCGGGAGACCATTTATTTCGTCAATTATGTTTCCCGAGCATGAAGTTATCGTGGCCTTGCGTTTTAAGAATTTATGCGCCGGGATCGTATAGAAGGAAAACCTGGGATCAATCGGGCCGTCTATCATAACCAGGGTCGCCCGTTCCATGTATTTTTGCCCGTTATAAAACATATAGGCGTTATCCACGGAAGGGTCCAAGTCGCTGCCTAAGGCGCCGAATATGGGGCAATCGCCGAACGACTCGTTTAAACGGGCGATCAGCCGATCCGGGTGAAAAACCTGGCTCTGCCGGGAGCCGAACATTATGGCCAGCTTGGGCGGGTTCTCCAGTTTGGACGCGACGTTTCGGTAGAGATCCGTGATTGAGTCGGGATCGCTGGGGCCGAATTCCCCGGACAGGCCGGTGGCTACCCTGATGTCGTCCCCGGTCAATACCATAAGCGTCAGGAGACTGTAGTCCGCTTGCTGGTTGGGCCCGGAGGTTAGGTTCGTGTTGATGCCAACCACGTCGAAGGGCAGCCTCTTGGACAGGGCGGGCAGGAGCCCACGGTCGAAGAGGCTGGAGTCGCCGAACAGGAACCCGACCGAGTTAGCCTGAAGGTTGTTGGCCAGATCCAACTGGGCCATGATATCGACCATGGCTACGTCCGCCTCGTCTATCTCGCTGGTCTGCGCTATTATCGTCCTGGGCATACCCTTTCCTTAGCCAAATAAAAATACCCGTGCCCCCGTTTTGCGCTGGGGCCGGCATAAACGTTCCCTCGGCCTGCCGCGGGCGAGGTCGGTCGTCTTACCTTTTAACCTCGGCGAATTGATCCTGAACCGCCTCGAAAGCCTCGACCACCAACGGATCGAACATAATGCCCTTCTCGGAGAGGATTATCCTGCAGGCGTCTTTATGGCTCATGGGTCTTTTATAGACCCTTAGGTCCACCAAAGCGTCGAAAACGTCAGCCAAAGCCATGATTCTGGCGCAAAGGGGAATCTCCTCCCCCTTAAGGCGATTGGGATAGCCCTTGCCGTCCCAGCGCTCGTGATGGCATTCGGCGATCAGGATGGCCATCTCGTGATAGGACTGCCCGGGGACCTTGGAGAAGATGTTTCGAAGCATCTCGCCCCCGACCGTCGTATGGGTCTTCATGATGGTGAATTCATCGTCGTTCAGAAGGCTCGGTTTTAACAGGATCACGTCGCTGATGGCGATCTTTCCCACGTCGTGCAAGGGCGCCGCCCTGGTCATCATGTCGATGGTAAAGGCGTTTAGCTCGGACTTGTACTCCTCGCGGTTGTAAAGCTCTTGGGCCAAGATATTGACGAACTTCGCGGTCCTGACCACGTGCCCGCCGGTGTTATCGTCCCTATATTCGATCATGTCCGAGAACGAGGCAATTATGCTGTCCTCAAGCATTCTAACTTTGCTTTCCAGTTGCTTGTTATACGTGGAGAGATTTAAGTGGACCTCTATTCGGTGCATTAGGATCTCTTTATCTGCCGGCTTGGCGATAAAGTCCACCGCGCCATTCTTAAGGGCTTTGACCTCTATGTCGCTGTTATGGGTCGCCGTTAAAAAAATTACCGGGATATGCCTTAGGGCCATGTTCTTCTTAATCATGGCCATTGTCTCAAAGCCATCCATTTCCGGCATATCAAGGTCTAAAAGGATTAAATCCGGCAGGATTTGATAGCAGATCAAGAGCGCTTGGGTACCTGATTTAGCCAACGAGATTTCATAGTGATCCTCGAGTTGAGCGTTAATCTGTTGGAGTGTGACCAAGTTGTCATCCACTACGAGAATGTTTTTCATAAGACACCCAAAATATGGGAACAAGGATGATGGATAATCGGGCCGATAGCTACGCGAAGCAAGGCCAGTCAACGAACAAGGACACGGTTGCCTTCCGGGTTACCGTGTGGCTTAACCCTAAACGCTCACCCTCAAAGGCGCGGCGCCATTGGCCCCAAATGCCAAAAACCGGAAGGGGCCCAACCTTTTGACCTTTGCGGTTTCGGCCCGCCCTCCCGCCTTAGGCCCGCCATGGCCAGAAATGGGTTTCAGGCCCCGCGAGCCAGGCCGTCCGGCCTTCGGCGGTTAAGCTTTGGTTTTTATGCCGGGGCCGGCATAACCGGGCGCGAACGGGATTCGGATTCCCCCGTAACCGTAAGCGCGACAGGATTAACTTGTCTGGATTATACTTCAGGGTTGGATTGGGTGGCAACGAAGGGTGAGCACGATCAGGCAAGATTATATCGTGTAATTAGCTACGAAAGATATGACAAGTTACCAATTACATAATTATAAATTGGTTGTTTGTCTAAAAAATATTTTGCGGTCCTTATTTTGTAGAAGTTAAATTTTACATATTAGTTATTTTTTCACTTTAATTGGCGGTAGAGTTAGACTAGATTTAGCCTTGTCCATAGCTAAAAAATTTTAATTTTTTTGTCTTTAGGGAAAGAAAAATCTTAGAAATGCGAAGTTTTGGTACGTACAAACGTTAGTTTTTATGTCTTAAAAAAACCCACCCCAAGACCCCGAACCAAACAAAACCATTGATGCCAATGACTTAAGCCAAACCGGACCCGTTGCCTAACGAATGATCAGTATATTTGGCTACTTTTTATTTCTTTATCGTTCCAGTTACCGTGAAACGAGGCTTACCGAAGGGAGGCATGGCAAGGCGAGGCGAGGCAAGGCAGGGCGAGCCAAGGCGGGGCAGGGGAGGGCGAGGGGCGGCCCCGCGGCCCTGGCCATTGGGCGAAAACGGTAACGGGTAGGACTTTCGGGGGCTGATCCCTGGCGGGGGGCCTCGCGGGCAAGGCCAGGGTATGGTTTAGGCGGGTGGGGTCAATGCTTGGCAGGTTCGGTTTGGTCCGTGCCCTGTATGATCATGAGCTTTCCGTCATTGGTGATTTTACCCGCTTGCTTTAGGCGCTTCATGATTCTCGTTACGCTCACCCGGTGGGCCCCGACCAAAAAGCCCAGGTCCTCATGGGTCAACTGAAGGTCCAAGGCGTAGGAGCCGCCGCCCCTGCTTTGGCCATGGTCCCTGGCCACGTTCATTAAAACCGCGTATAGCTTCTCTTCCAGGTGGATCTGGCTCATGGCCTCGATGCGCTCGGTTAAATTGGTTATCCTCCCGGCCATGTTTTTGATGATCTTCAAGGCTATGGCCGGTATTTTCAATATCATGTCCTCGAAAGCCGCCCTGGAGAAGCCGCAGGTAACGACCTTGTTGAGGCACCAGGCGCTCACCGGGTAATCGTAGTCGCTCCCCAGATCGTTTAGGATGTATTCGCCCAGACAGTCGCCTGGCTTACGGATGTCCATTATGAACTCGGTGCCGTTTTCCATCACCCGGCTGAGCCTGATTGAGCCCATTTTGATCAGGTAGATGCTTTTGGCCGGGTCGCCCTGGAGGAAGACCGGCTCCCCCGGCCCAAAGGTCTGCCGGTGGGCCCTCTCCGCCACGGCGGCGAGCTCTTCGCGCTTAAGGCCGGAGAAAAGCCAAAGCTGGCCGATGCAGAAATCCGACCACTCCTGGCAATCTTTACTTTTCTGGCCGTCACAGGGGCAGGGCATGGCGTCACCGTTATTTGTGGGGTTCCGTCGGTCCAAACGAACAGGCGCCCATTTTGGGCGCGGGCCCCGAAAGCTTCCGGCCCGGGGAAGGTTGGGCTGGAAGCCAGGGGGGCTTGGCTAGCCGATTTTTTTCCCGGCGTCGGGCCCGGGCGACAACGAATAGATGTCCGTCAAGTTTATCTTAACGACGTACTTGGGGGCCCCCAGCTGGGGCATTTTGGCCTTGACGTCGGCGGCCACCTTCTCGTACAGGGGGCCCGAGGTCAAGAGCTCGGCTTTGCCCTTGAACTGGTAGCCGCTGGGGCCGGCGGGGTCGACCACGGCCACGGCCACGTTGGGGTTCTGCTCCAGGGCGGTCCTGGTTTTAAGGGAGAAGAGGTCGGCGAAGACAAGCGTGTCGTCGTCAATCACCGACAGGGTTCCCTTGGGGGATAGGTTTGGGATGCCGGCCTTATCTGCCGTGGCCACCCAAGCCAGTTTGCCGGTAAGGTAAGATTTAATTTCTGCCGTCAAGGGCATGGCGCTCTCCTTTTGGTGGATCTTCGATGGATTGGGAAGATTCCGTGTTTACCCGCCAAGGCGGCGGGCCAGGGATTCCCTTACCCCCAAATGATACCACCCGGCGAGCAAAAAAGCTGTAGCCATTGATACAACAAGCGTGATTATTTCCGGGTATTTAGCGGATTTTTTGCAGAAGTTTGTCGAGGTAGTCCGATTCCAGGATGTCGGTGGGGCCGGAACCATCGTTTTGGGGGAGGCGCTTGGGGGCCGCCGCGTTTTTCTTGTCCATGCGGAGTTTGAGGCGGGTAAGTTTTCGGTTGGCCTGGCCCTCGTCGGTGGCCTGGCCCAACAGGTCGTTCACGGTGCCCGGCTGGCCGGGGCTTGGGCTTTTGTCGGTATAGCCGGAGCCCCGCAAGATGCGCCAGGCCAACCTGAGGTCGTCGGGAAGGTTGGCCAGATCGTCCTCGGGGAGCGGCTTGCCGGCCCCGGGCAGATCGTCGAACATGCCCAGCTCGATGGCTTCCAGGATCTTGCGTTCGGCTATCAAAGCCATGACGTTAAACTTTTCTTCCATTTTAGGGCGATTCACGACTATAATTAATGGTTAACGGGTTAAATCCGGTCTTAGTGAGGCAGCAAAGCGTTATAAAAAGGCGACTTGATATCTCGCCACGGGCGCCCCGGGCGCCCCGAAGAATTTCGTTCGCTAAATCCCAACCCTTACCGCCGGCCAAGCCGTCAGGCAAAAGCGTTTGACGCTTACGGCTTGCGAAATAATACCATGTTTTCTAAGTCGCTTTCAGGATTTCATTTATCCAAGACCACTCAGGGCATACATGCTCTTTTTATCATCATGCAACCCATTTAGGCCAGACCCTACCACGTCCAAGGTTTCATCTAAATTTTATGATGTTTATTTGTCAAATAGTCACATCTTAGTATGCCTACTTACGCATAGCGACCGTCCAAAATAAACGAAATAAATTATTTTGCGTTATCGTCTAGGCCATCTCCCTTTTAGGGATTAGTTTTCTGCCCCTTTACGGTACGAATGATTGCGCTAGGATCGGGTTTGCCTTAATAGCTCCCTGATGAAATCCCGGGTGAGTATGGGAGGGGCGGAATCATTCCCGCTAGCGGGGGCCGTTGGCGGGATGGGGTCGCTCGCGGTGCCGGGAGGCCTTAACGGTTTCCTGTCGCCGGTCGGCAACACGATTTTGGCGGAGGCGGCTTTCGGTTTTGGCCCGGCCGAGGGCTGGGTTTTAATGCCCCCGTTTGGCCCCTTACCGCCTCTGGACGGCAAGGCGGCCATCGGTTTTGGGTCGGCCGCGGGCTGGTTTTTTGTGGCCACTTTTAGCGGGGGCCTACCTTTGGACGGTAAAACGGGCTTGGCGGCCATCGGTTTTGGGCTGGCCACTGGCTGGTTTTTCATTCTCCCCTTTGGCGAAGGACTGGGGCTGGAAGAACCCGTTAGGGCATTTAATGAGCCTTTAAGTGGTTTCTGGGTATTCATTTGTATGATAGTGTCTTTTTTCATACTATAGGCCGAGGTCCCGGTTTTCCGCGGTTTGTCGCCTTTGGGCGGGGCCGTTTTGGCCTTGGTTTCGGCCTTGGCGGCTATCGGCGCGGCCTTTGTTGGCTCGGGCGCGGCCTTTGGCGAACCGACCTTGGCCGGGGGTCTCCCGGGGGCTTTGGGCGCCAGGTCGGAGTGGGCCGGGGCCGGCTGGGCCGCTTTGGCCGCGGGCCGGACGGTGATGGGGGCACCGGCCGCTTCGATAACCGGGGCGTCGGAGAAAAGATCTATCCCGAAAATGGAGGACAGATCGCCTTCCAGGGTGTCCTCCGAGGCGGCCGGTTCGTCCATGAGGGCCGCGGCGCCACTGGTCAAGAGTTCCTGGGGGTTCACCTGCCTCAAGAGGAAAAGAAGCTCGGGGGATCTGTCCAGGCGGTTACCTATGGCGTAGAAGGTCGCGGCCACGTGCTTGCACAGGGAGGCCCAGTCCGGGCAGGAGCAGTCGTATTTTATCTCGGCCTGGGTGGGAAAGAGCCCTTCCCAGGGATCGCAAACGACGTTCATGACCTCGGCCGAAAATTTACCCATCAGCAGATCCATGATGGTCGAGACGCTGCCCTGGCACTTGCTTTTGATGAGCTCCCAGCGCTTAGGGGGTAGTGGCTCCACCGCCATGTTTATCGAGTATATGTCGGAACCGGCGACGTTGGCCAGCACCTGACCGGGTTTGATCTCAAGGTGGACGACCGTGCCCTGCCGGACGTATGTCCGTCCCCTGGGGAGCCGGTTGGCGTAGTCGGCCATGTTCTCGAAGTGATCGCACCAACGCTTGCCCCAGAAGGTGTCGGCTATGTTCCGTCCCTCTATGACGACCGGATCAAGATCTTGCCGGCCTTTTTTAAAGGATTCAACGTTTATTTTTTTTCTTGGCTCAAAGTAAAAATTATGGTAGCTATTTCTGCGATACCTTCCCATGTTAGTCTCCCAGATAAAAATAAGTTGCCACAGGAACGGATAAAAAAATACGGTTTTGTAGAAGTTATTGGCCGTTTAGGCCAACGTCAATGGGGCGGGGTCGCCGCGAGGGGACAGTGTCGCGGCAAAGGGTCGCGGTCACTTCGCTTACTGCATCACGGCCTTGTCGAGATCGAGGGTGACCAATTCTAAAAGGGCCTTGTTATCCATGTTAACGATATTAAATTGGCCTTCCGTGTCCAGTAAATCAGCAGCCAAACTTCTCTTTTCAGTGAGAAGATTGTCTATTCGCTCTTCCATCGTGCCCCTGGTTACGCATTTATGGACTAAAACGTTCTTGTTTTGCCCTATACGGTAGGCTCTGTCAGTGGCCTGATCCTCCACCGCCGGGTTCCACCAGCGGTCAAAATGGATGACCTGACCGGCGGCGGTGAGGTTGAGGCCGGTCCCGCCGGCCTTCAGGGAGAGCACGAAAAACGGGGGGCCGTTGTCGTCCTGAAAACGGGCGACGAGTTTTTGCCTTTCGGAGACCTTGGTCGAGCCGTGAAGGATGAGGCCCTGGGCGCCGAAAATGCCCGCCAGATGGGCGGCCAAGGGCTCGATGATTTCCTTGTATTGGGTAAAGACCAAAAGCTTTTCCTGTCGCTCGGCCATCTCCCGGCAGAGCTCGGACAGGCGGGTGAACTTGCCGCTGAGTTTTGGGTCCCAGTTCATGTCGCCGGTTAACTGGGCCGGGTGGTTTATGACCTGCTTTAGGTAGGTGAGGCTCTGCAGAACGATCCCGCTCCGGACGATTTTATTGTCCGTGTTTAAGCCCGCAAGACTTTCCTCAAGCTTTTGGACGACGGAGTTATATAGCTTCGCTTGTTTCATCGTCAATTGGCAGTAGAGGGTGGTCTCTATTTTATCCGGCAAATCGCTGATGATGCGTTTATCCGACTTCAAGCGTCTGAGCAAATATGGGGCAACCAAACGTTTGATGGGCCGGTATTGATCCTGGCTTTCGCTCTGGGCCAAGTTGGAGACGATGGAGTTAAATCTCGTGAGCGACCCCAGTAGGCCGGGATTCAGGAAGTCAAAAAGTGACCACAGATCCATTAGGCGGTTTTCTATGGGCGTACCGGTTAAGACAAGCCTGGCCTTGGCTTTTATGTTTCTGACCGCCTGGCTTTGGCCCGAGTGCGGATTTTTTATGGCCTGGGCCTCGTCGAGGATGACCATGTTCCAGTGGGTTTCCTGAAACGTCTCAAGTTGCCTGTAGGCCATGCCGTAACTGGTGATGACCAGATCGAATTTTTTAAGCGCGGCCGGTTTCTTGGCCCAGCCGGCCAGAACGGCCTTGGGCGTCTCGGAGACATGCCAGGTGGCCAGTTTCAGCGTGGGGGCGAATTTGGCGGCCTCCATTCGCCAGTTGGCCAGTAAGCTGGCCGGGGCCACGAGAAGCGACGGGCCGACTTTGGGATTCCTTTGCCTGTGCGATAAAAGAAGGGCCAAGACTTGCATGGTTTTGCCCAAGCCCATGTCGTCGGCCAGGCAGGCTCCCAGGCCCAAACCGGAGAGGAGCGAAAGCCACGACAAGCCTTCCTTTTGGTAGGGCCTGAGCGTGGCTTGAAGTTCGCTTGGCGGTTCGGTGGCTTGGGGGCTTTTGAGATCGTTTAGGACTTTCTCCAAAATCGGGCCGGGCTTGGGCAGGACCCATGGGTCGGGTTCGGGCAGTTCCAGCTTTTCGTTGTCGGAGACGGGCAACCCGGCCAAAAGCCGCATGGCCTGGATAAAGGAAAGCCCGTCGTCCCCGCAATTGGCCTTGGCCTCCTGCCAGTGTTCGAGGGCCTCCCGCAGTCTCTCGCGGTCAACTTCCAGCCACCGGCCTTTGAATAACACCAACCCGTCGCCATCCATGGACAAGAGGGCCTGTATGTCCCTTTCCGATAGCTCCTCGTCCCCCACGGCCAAGCCCACGTCCCATTCAAGGAGCTGTTCGCCGCCGAAATGGGTGTTTTTCTTCTGATCGACCACGACCCGGACTTTGACCTGGGGCTTCTTGCGCCACCAGTCAGGGATGCTTACGGTTAGGCCGCTTTCCTCGAGCGTGGGCACATCCAACAAGAACCGGTGGGCCCTGTTGACGCTCATGGCCAGGCCCCGGTAAATGTCCTTGTTGGCCACCATGTTGGCCACCCAGGGAAGTTTTTCGGCGGCGTTTCTGACCGGGGTCAAAAGGGACAGCAAGGCCGGGTGATCCCCTTGGCCCGCGTACTGCTTTAGGGCCAGACCCAAAGGCATGTGTTGATCCCGGCCCTCGGAGGTCAAGGAGTTTACGTAGGTCACCAGAAAAGCGAAGGGCCTAACGGGGTCCGCCTTGTTCTCGGCCAGGTGGAAAGTCACCCGGCCCACCCTCTTCCAAAGGGGGGCCCTGGAAGCCAGGAAATCGGCCAGGGAGGGCCCGGCCGCCTGGACGACCCACTGGGATAGATGCAGCCAGATTATGGCCAGGGAGAAGGGGGAAAGGTACTCGCCGCCTGGCATGGGCGGGGCCCCGGCGCACAAGGACTCAAATCTTTCCTGGGGCGGGCTGTTCAGGGCCGTCATGAGGTTGGCGTCCTCGGGCAAACGGCACAGTTTCGTCAGTAACTCCTCGGCGACCGATCTCCAGAAGCGGTAGGTGGGGTCGGCGACCGTGGCCCTGGTGGCGGCCAGGTCAAAAAGCCTTTCCCGCCAATCACCGTAGTAATCGGGGAAGATCAAAAAAGAGTTCGGGGAGAGGGTTATCGGGCGAAAGTCGTTGGTAGGTAAAGCCGGAAAATCTATCAACGGGTCGTCTTCGGAAAGTAGGCGGGGAGGCATTCAATATACCTTTGGCAAAAGACTTGTATTTTGTGGTAGGCTAACCGCTCAAATACTATATCATGCGTATAAGAATGTCAAGCGGAATTTAGGGGCAATTTGGAAAGATCAAATTGAAACAAAGAACAAAAGAATGTTCTGTTAAATTTGATTGTAAACACTAAGGTAAAATAATCCTATCTGTGAAATTGTATATATTTATGCCATTTAAAGCCATTGGTTATAAGCTCCTTTCAGGTGCCTTTCCCAGGCCTTTCCAAGGCCTTTCCCAGGCCTTTCCCAGGCCGGCCCAGTCCGGTCTTCCCCGAATCCCCGCCGGGCAAACTTTTTGCCGATGGTTTCCCCCCCTTTCCGTATCAGGGGCGTTGGGGCCCATGGCCGCGGGGGCCCATGGCTTTTTTGCCAACGATTTATTGGCTGGTAACGATAATTGTTAATCATTATAATCTCAAGCGTAAAAATAAAATTATTAATGTCTAAGTTACATTATGTTAACACTAGCGTATTAAACTTTAGCTGATAAATGACACGATAAAATTCGATTTTAATAACAGGACGTTGATATCTAGATATAAGGCTGGCGGTTGGGGTTGTCACGGGCCATAAAAATGATACAATCTTCAAGTCGCCTAGGGTTTAGGCCTATGGCGCTTCTTAATGATCGGACCTTACCGTTTGGGGGCCAAGGCACTTGAAATTCGTTGATTCGGCAAAGATACAAGTCTCATCCGGCCATGGCGGCGCCGGTTGCGTAAGCTTCAGGAGGGAAAAGTACGTCCCCAAGGGTGGCCCCGACGGTGGCGACGGGGGGCGCGGGGGCGACGTGATCATCCAGGCTATCAGCCAAAAGGACACCCTCCTGCGCTTCCATTTCAACCAGCATTTCAAGGCCGGGAACGGCGAGCCGGGCCGGGGCAAGCGGCAAACCGGGGCCGGCGGGGCGGACATCGTTTTGAAGGTCCCGCCGGGGACGCTGGTCATCGACGCCGACACCGGCGAGACGATCCGCGATCTCAAGGAAAGGGGCCAAAGCTTTACCGTCTGCGAGGGCGGCCGGGGGGGCCAGGGCAACGCCCGTTTCGTCTCCAGCACCAACAGGAGCCCCAGGTTGTCCCAGCCCGGGGAAGCGGGCGTGGAAAAGCGCCTTATCCTCGAGCTGGCCTTGCTGGCCGACGCGGGCCTGGTCGGCTACCCCAACGTGGGTAAATCCACCCTCATTTCCAAACTCTCGGCGGCCAAGCCCAAGATCGCCGATTACCCCTTCACCACTTTGGTGCCAAACCTGGGCGTCGTCGCCGCCGGCGAGGACCATTCCTTCGTCATAGCCGATTTGCCCGGCTTGATAGACGGGGCCTCCAATGGGGCCGGGCTCGGCCACCGTTTCCTGAAGCACCTGAGCCGCTGCGAGGCGCTTGTTCACGTGCTCGACCCCACCCGCATGGACTTCGAGCGGCCCGACAAGGATCTAGTGGCCATAAAAAAAGAGCTCAAGGCCTACGATCCAGTTTTGATGAAAAAACCCTCTTTGGTGGCCATAGGCAAGATGGATCTGCCGGAAGGGCCACAAGCCTTGGCGGCCTTCAAGAAGGCCAAGCCCAGAACGCGCGTCCTGGCCTTCTCTTCCTTCACCTCGGAAGGGCTCGAAGAACTGCGATGGGCCATCTGGAAGATCGTGGCCAGCGGCAAGGCCTCCTAACGATGGGTAGGACCGAAAAGATCCTGGGATCGTATTGCCTTTTTGCCATGGTGGCCATGTACGCGACCGGCATGGTTATCAGGCTGACCATCCAAAGGGTGACCGTATTCACCTGCATAGCCATCGCCGCTTACGGCGTGATGTTTTTCCTCCTCGCCTGCCTCATATTCCGCAACCACCCGCCCGATTCCCAAAACCCGGCCCCCGCCGATCCAGACGACACCATGCCCGAGGCCCAATCGACCGGGGACTTGGAGACCCCCGACGACCCCGATGGGCCAAAGGTGTCCCAGGAATCGCCCGATGGGCCGAAGTTGCCCCAGGAATCGCCCGATGGGCCAAAGGTACCCCAGGAATCACCCGATGGGCCGAATGTGCCCCAGGAATCGCCCGATGGGCCGAAGGTGCCCCAGGAATCGACCAAAGGGCCCGACAAAAACCTCAAAGATTTATCGATTCTTGAGCTGATTCTCGAAAGTAAACGTTTTCGCTGGCATATGATTATTGCGGTACTGGTTTTAGATATCCTGTATCTATTTTTTATCATGACTAAAATACCGCCAAATTATGTCGTTAGCAGGTTAGAGGTTCACATAAGCGTTTGGGGCACCATCGCCATGGCCCTGTGTTTCGCCGCCGCCTTCAGCGACAGGTCCACCGGGGGCAAATCGGCCGCCTTGGTCTTCGGCGCTACCACGCTCCATTTGTTTTTGACCTTGGTGGGCAACGATTTGTTCGCCTCAAGGGGATTGGCCATCGTCCTGGCCTTTTGCGTCGTTTTCCTGGGCGCCGGCCTTTGGAGGCGCCTGGCGGGGCCCCTTTTGGCTGTCACCTATTTCGTTATCGAGGCCCTGGTGGTCAAATCAGGGATTTTCGCCTTCTTTTCCGAGCTCAATTGGCTAAACCCTTTAAGGGGCAACGTGTTGGGCTACGATTACGCCTTAAAGATAGCCGTCGCCCAAATTTCCGGCCTCTGGGGCATGGGCCGAGAATCGCTGGCCGGCCTTGACTTCGCCCGCCCCGACCTCATGTACCTAAACGGCCTTCCCTACCTCTCGGCCCTGGGCGGCGACTTCGGGGTCATGGCCTACGCTTTCCTGAACATCTCGACCCTGCTCGTTTTGGGCTGGTTTCTCTTCAGGCGCCTTAAGGTGCCCCTGGCCATAATAGTCTTGCCTTTCTGGTGCCTCACCCTCGTGGGCCAATACTTCACCCTGTTTTGTTACATGGTATTCAGGACCTACGGCCTGACCCAGGGCCCGGCCTTCATCGGCGGCTACGAGACCGGGATGAGCGTCTTGATCCTGGCCATGGCCATACTGGAGCCAGGCTCGCGGGAGGTGCCGAGGCCCAGAAAGGAGGCCCCCGTTAACCATGTCAACCAACTCCCGAAACGCCAGGCCCTTGATCGGGGGCCCAGGCCCAAACCCAGACCCGCCGGCCTCACCTGACCGGCTTAGGACTTAAACCCATGGGGCCACGTTTCCCGGCTTACGGCGAGGGCGCGATGAAAGAAAGGCGAGTAATCATAGGCTGCGGCATCTTCGAGGACGAGGCGCGCCAAGCCCTCAAGGACGAAAAGAGGTTTGACCTCGAGATTCGTTGGCTCCAGTCCGGCTACCACGTCAGGACCGACTGGCTGGCCGATCAAATAAAGCTCTCCCTGGGGGAAGATAGCCACCAAAGGCTGGAAGATTTTAGGATCCTCTACGGTACCAGCTGCCTTATCGATTTAGGCGAGGACGTGAAGTCGGGCCTCAAGATCCTGCCCACGGACAATTGCCTGACGGCCATGGTCGGCCGAAAGAGGCTCCGGGAGCTCGAGGAGGGCCGGACCATGGTCATTACCAACTCCTGGCTCAGGAAGATATACCTTGCCCCGCCCAACGACTTCCCGCTCTGGGACCCCGTCGAGCTCCGGATGAACCTGGGCCGCTATGACCGCGTCCTGGTCCTGGACACCGGCCTTGACGGCTTCACCGACGAGGAAATACTAACCGCCTACGACCTCATGGGCGTCGTCCTTGAGTTTGAGAAATGCGACCTGGGTTATTTTAACGGCCTGGTGGCCGAGTTCCTGACCTAGCCGACCCCGGCCGGCCGCCCAGGCCCCCGGCGGGTGGCCATTTCGCGAAAGAAACTCTGCTGGACGTTCTCTCCCGTCAATGTTAACATGGTCCCGTCACCCGCGCGGATGCCAACGATTAGCCGACGACCAGAGCCCGCCCCGAAGTTTTACGTGAGCGGTGCGCCTTTTGCCGACTGGGCGGCGTTAGGCGCCTAAATTCACCGCCACAATTTTTAAATAGGTAACAGACATGACTAAATTACTATTTTTAAGTTCTAAGGTGATTTTAAACTTTCAAAAGGCCATTTTAATTGCTATATTAGCGTTATTTTGCCTTTCCGGTTCAACGAATATAGCCTTAGCCCAACAAGGCACTATCGAAGTCTGGAACTCGAATATCACTTGGGCTGGGCAAGGCTATATGGGTTACATATTTTCCCTCGACGTCCAAGGCCTTAGTATCCCAAACGATCCACAAGTTACTAATTTTGTGATTCAAACTAACTATGGCGATATTAATTTTGAGCAAGGTTTTAATTCTTCCGACATTAGCCGGTATCCTGAAGGTTCTCTCATGACCCAAGACGATATTGAGCAAATTCGAATCACAAAAGCCTTTGGCGTCGTAAACGGTAAAATGGTAGATTTTACGAGATTTTTAGCGGTACGTGACTTTAAGCCCGTAAGAATTACCATCAATGCCAGATAACAAGGGGCCGTTTTCAGTCCGGAAACGACACTTGGCGTAGGATCCGAAACAAGGGCGTTTATTTGGCCTGAACGTCTTGGTTTTTGCCATATCGGCATTATGGCTGGGGGGGACCGTTCGAGCCGGGTTTCTCGCCGGCGGTGACCCCTATGACCTAAACGCCAAAATAGGTGCCAAAGCCACTTGGAAGTATGGGCGCTGTAAACTTTTTTTAGTTTTTGTCGATCCTGCGTATGGTTAATGCGGATAAAATTTTCCGTTAAGTCTATAAAAGCATTAAATGATTACGCCGAGATTTTTTTCATGGCTCATAGGTCTGATAGTATTTCGACTTTTTACGTAATGAGTTGTAAACTAGACTTTTTTCCTTGGTTTAATTGAAAGTCCCTTGACGGTTAAGTCCAATTTGCCCCGCTTCATTAAGCCATGGCGGTCGTTATCGACCCCCATGGCTTGTTCGTTATTCACGTAGGGACCATGGCTTAATGGCCGAATTAACCTGGCCGCTTTACGGGTGGACGTTCCATGGCCGATAACACCCATGGCAACTCATATCGCTAAAAAAGGACGTTTTGGCGGATCATTCCACTAGCGATTTCGTTAAGTTCGGATTGGGACGGGACAGTTCTAACATGAAGTGCATTAGCCGGATTTTTGCGGGGATTGACCAGCGCTTTTCGGGTTCAAAAAAAACTTGTGATCTAAGCTAAAATTAGTTATATTCATATAAGAAGTTTTTTCTAGGCCTTATGACTACTGATATGGTAGATTTTTTTGAATTTATGCACAGGCATGTAAGTTCTTAAATAGCTTTATCTTGATTTGAATTTTCTTTAAGGTCTATTTATTTTTCGAAATACATATATTTTAGCACTTTAGTAATGTGTTTGTATCTATTAGTAAAATAAATTAGACGTTGGTATTTTTGTATAAGAACGGGATCTTTCCTGAGGTAAAGTTCGCTAGCGACCCTAACTCGCCAAGGCCGAAAGCGGTAACCGCGTCCGTTAACCGAACGCGCTTTGGGGTTGCGTGTCCGCGCCCGTCGCGGGTAACCCGTTACGGTGCGGCAGGTGAGGGGGGATAATCGGCGAACCAGTCATAGATTAAGGTCCGAATGACGTAAAACCATAGGCGCTGGCTTTTGCCGATGACAGGCCAGGCCCATTCCGCCTTCGACTCAGGGCGAAGGTTCCTTTGGTGAATTCATGAAAAAATCATTGGAAGAAAGCGCTCTCGACCAGCTGTTTAGGAAAGCACGCACCTACAATAAGTTCGTAGATCAAGCCGTGCCGGATCTGACCATCGCCAACCTTTACGAACTCCTGAAGTGGGGCCCGACGGCCACCAACTGCCAACCAGGCCGTTATGTTTTCGTTAGGTCCCCGGAGGCCAAAAAAAGGCTCGTCCCTTGCCTGGCCCAGGGGAACGTGGCCAAGGTCGAGAAGGCCCCCGTCACGGTCATCGTGGCTTACGACTCAAAATTTTACGATCAGCTGCCGACCCAGTGGACGGCCTACGACGCCAAAAAGGCCTACGTGGATGACGCTGAGCTGGCCAAGGTCGCCGCCATGCGCAACGGCTCCCTTCAGGGCGCGTACCTAATCCTGGCCGCCAGGAGCCTGGGGCTTGATTGCGGGCCCATGAGCGGCTTTAGCAACGACAAGGTGGATGCGGAGTTTTTTGCGGGGACTGACTGGAAATCCAATTTCTTGGTCAATCTGGGCTTCGGCGAAGACGGGGGCTTCTACCCGAGGGGGCCGCGCCTGTCTTACGGCGACGTGGTCCAGATTCTCTGAGGCCGGAACGATTTGGCCCGGCGGCGGGCCCGCCTTAACGGGCGGTCGCCTTTTGGGCAATATAATGCCTATCTAGCCTTAGGCCCGTTGAGGAAGGGCCAAAGGCCAGATAGGCCGTTCGCTTTATAAGGGTGAGCTTACTTTTTCTTTTGTTTCTGCTGGCCGACGCGGACCTTGGAGGCGTCGGATTTCGACTCGGTCTTGATATGGGTGGCCAAGCTACAATTGCCTAAACGCCACCGAACGGTCGGGTCGGGGAAAGCGGCGCAGAATTTCTGTTCGCCGTGGGGCTTAATCCGGTCGCAGCCTTCGCATTTCTCGGTTATGGGACGGCAGGTGCCCCCCGAAAAACCGCAGCCTTTCTTGGCCATAAAAGAACATTCGACGCCTGTTTTGACGGAATCACACTGCATTAGTCGCTCCAAATATTTAAAATCCTCCGGAAAAGCACCTAAGTGATTAGGCCTCCCACCAGAACTCTAAATTATAATCATTAATCTATCCTTTGTCAAGGGCTATTTTTCGCCTTTTTGCCCCTACCGGGGTAAAAAGCGTCTATGGTCGCTTGGCCAATGGACGATGAAAGGTTGCCCTAGCCTGCCTTGACCTAAACGTGAAATAACGTCAATTTTGACTTTTATTAAATGTTAGACTAGTCTCCAGCATGATATTGTTTGAAATATTTTCTCCCATATTATCAAATTGAGCGATATCAAATTCACTTATAACCTCAATTTCATCTCTATAAGCCTTTGCGTTGTCCATATAGGGCCTAAATTCTATTGATTTATCTGGCATAAAGATAAAGCTAATTAGTACATTCTTTCCTTCCATTGCTATAACCTGAGAGTTATTTAGTATATTAAAAGAAATTTGAGCATGAGAGTGATAAAGGTCATAACCAAGTTTATCAATATAACTTTTTACAGTTTTATGAAATATATTCTCAAGACTTTTATCTAAGCAATAGGCTACAAAACTTGAGTTTGAAATTGGTAAAGTAATCCTGAAACCATCACATTTTTCTAATATCCCTGTTATTAAGTAAGGCCGTTGCTTTACTACATGATTTTTAGATAATTGATTATTTAAATCAATAACTTCAGGTCTATAATTATACAAAGACTTACTTATTGATATTTGATCAAGTAGTTCGATAAATTTACTTTTAAAGTCATTTAAAAATGATTTATTAAGTTTTAACTTTGATTTGATAACTAATTTATCATTTTCAATAGATTTTTTTACCTCAGATAGCTCATAAAATCCGTAAAGGTCATGATTTTCAAAAAATAAAGACACCAGCTGTTTTTTCGCCTCCAGTTTATCCTCTTCGTTGGCCGCCCTCGCCAACCGCTGTCTCGCGGAATGGCCCAGTTCCTCGGGATCGAGAGCCACGACGATTTTACCGGACCTTCGGGCCGTCTCCTCCAAAAGGTCGCGCTCGATATTGGCCCTAATTTTAACCCACCAGGTTTCGCCATTATTTTCGGAACCCAACTCCTCATATGAGTTAATTCGACCTTTAGCCAAGGCCACGATTTGCTCTGTCAACTTATCGTCGGTAACCTCTGTTTTGGACATGACGAACATCCCCAGCCCGCGCCTGACGGCGTCATTCCAGGCTTCGTTTAACGCGTCCAGCTTGGTTATACCCATGCCCTCGGCTTCCACGACGACGTATTTATCGTTAGCCTGAATCAACGCCTCTTGACCCTCTTGGGCCAAGAGTGGAAGCGATAACAGCAGATTAACAATGATTGTAAACACAAACATTATTTTAA
>JAITKA010000178.1 GCA_031278635.1 Deltaproteobacteria bacterium
AAGGACATCGCCCCCAGCATGGCCCTGGGGGTCACGGTCAACCACATCGTGGCCGTCATCGTCCCCTTCGTCGGCGGCGCCCTCTGGATGATCGACAGGCGCATCCCCTTCTTCATGGGCGCCGGCTTCGCCGTGGCCTCCCTGATCATGACCCTCTTCATCAAAATCCCCCCCAAGGACGCCCGCTAGGCGTCCCCCCTTAACCCCGCTCCGACAGGGCGCCTCTGGAAGGGCGCCGGCGGCCCCTTTGGGGACCCCGCTCGGCCTCCCCAGGCGCCCTTTCGCATGGGAAAACCAGCCACGGAATGGCCCCGTGAAGCGGGATGCCCCAAAATGACGGGCTTAATTCTTCGAGGCCGTTCGCTTTTCCGGGTTGGCGGTCGATTCCCAAAATAACCGGTATTATTTTTTCAGCGTGCTATACTGCCCCCATCAATCGAAAGGAGGCGATGGCATGGCCAGGGGAAGATCGACCCCAATCGTGCTCGATGACGGACAAAAAGAGACGTTGACCCGTATCAGCGAGGCAAAGACGGAAGAACCGAGGCGGGTACGACGGGCAACCATACTCCTGATGGCCTCCAACGGTGAGGGCGACGATAAGATCGCCGAGGCGGTTGGGCTAAACAAAAACTCCGTAAGGAACACCATCTCGAAGTTTAATTCCATGGGGATTCAAGCGGCCCTTGCGGATCTGGCGAGAAAAGGGCGCCCGGCCAACATCGGGGACGAGGACAAGGCTTGGCTAAAAGGCCAAGCCAGCGTAAGGCCAAGGGAATTTGGATATCCGGGGGAATCGTGGACCATAAAAAACCTCACGGAACATATTCACGCCACCTGCAAGGAAGCGGGGCATGGGTCTCTCAGCGCCATCGCCTCTTCCAAGGTCTGGAAGGTATTGAGCGAGGACGGATTAAGACCCCACGGGAGCCCATATTACCTTGAGCGGCGGGATCCGGGACTTGAGGGAAAATCGAACGATATCCTCATGGTCTATAAAGAAATGGACTTGGCCCTTAAAGAGGTAACCAATATCGGTACCGTTCCATATGGCGAAGAGCCTGGCAAACGGGCAATCGAGAATACCGCCCCAGACCCCTCGCCAACCAAGAAGGATGGTTTTGCCGGCCGTGAGCCCGGGCATGGAAAACCCTGGGCGGTTTCGCTACTCGCCGGCCTAAATCTCAGCACCGGCGAGGTGACCGCCTTGGTACGCGAGTCACGCAAAAGCTCGGATTTCGTCGATTTTTTACGCATGGTCGATGCCAGGCATGAGCCGGCCTTGCAAATCCGAATCGCCCTGGATAATCACTCGGCCAATGCGTCCAAGGAGACCAGAAAATACCTTGAAAGCCGCCCCGGTAGATTCGAATTCGTCTTTAGGCCAAGGCACGGGTCTTGGCTAAACCTGGTCGAAAGCTTTTTCGATAAGTTTGCCAGGGTATGCCTAAGCGGCATGGCGGTCAACTCCAAAGAGGAATCGATCGAAAGGATTTATCGATATATCGCCGAAATAAACGAAGTGCCGGTCGTATGTCACTGGAAATACGAGATAGAAGATGCCATTCTATAAACTCCCTGTTATTTTCGGTATGCCCTGAAAATTCTCGCAGCTCCGCCGTTTTGTCAGCCTTTCTCGAACGGTAGGGACAAAAAATTTTTTTAGTAACTAAAATTGTCAATCGCCAGCCAAAGACTTGAATAACTACCAAAAATAATTATATTTATTTTATATAATTATTAAAAGACAGATCATATGGCTTAATTCTTCGAGGGTGTTCGCTTTTCAGGGTTAATCAGCGTCTCCACGATGGCTTCCGCGACCTCGTCAAAGACATATTCCCAGGCCCCAATCGTGTAACCACCCCCAAAACCGATTGAGCGCCTAATCGGTATCCGGGCGGCGGCAACGCCTTCCTGGTTAACTATGTGGGCCACCACGCCAAGGACCGTCGCCCCGGCGCCTGGCATGAGCCAGCGGGCGAAGGCGTTCCCGGGCGCGTATTCGGTTATGTCCACGTTGATAAGCCACTGGCCCTCGCCTTGGGCGCCCTTCGCCTCGAGGGCTTTTTTGAGCGCACCGGTCATGGCCTCGGTCAAAACTATCTTCTCTTCCTCCCCCTCGGGGAATTTGAATCCCGATTTATCCGAGACCTCGCCTACGGAAAAGAGGGAGCCCGCTTCCACGTTTTCCGCCCCCACGATAGGAACGTAAGTCACCTTTGTACTACAGGCAGCGGTTAAAAATAAAATAAAAATAGACATTAATAAATAATATTTAGTTTTCATCATTTATTTCCTTGGCAATAGCCATGAAATAGGTGGTTTTTCCCGACTGCCTTGGGCCATGAAGGGTAAAATAATGCTCGCCCGCAATCATGACTTCCACTTCCGGCTGCCGGGGCAAGACGGGCAGCATGTAGCGTTTGAACGGAACGCAAGGGCCGGCGGTGTCGAAAACCTTTATTTGCCGTTTATCCATGTGATTACCGGCAATTGGGTTAAAGGGGCAAAGGCTGGAAGCAAAGCCTTGGATCGGCGCATAGCGTAACGCCTTGGGGCTTGAGGCTTGTTTAAACTCAATTTAGTAAACGTCAGTGTATCACAAAAGCCTTGCCTCGGCTTGGGAAAACGACTTCGCGGGTCGGCGGTGTCGGCAAAAAGTGTCTATCCCGCCGGGGACATTGGCCTTTTTGTCGGCTGGCCCAATATGGGCGCCTAACCCCGTCCAGGTCCGGGGATTTGGCAAGCCCTTGGCCAAGGCCCGGGAAGCCTTGGCCTTGCGAGAATTTGCCAATCGCAAGGCCCGCGTTTTGGGGAAAGGGCGAGTGGGTTGGCGATTGCGATTTATTTTGGGGCTTTTGTTGGGAAAGCCCACGAGCCCGCGGGCTTTCGGTTGACACGGGCTAGCCCCGTTGGGTAAAATCAAGGTAGAGATGTATGGAAACTCTTTGGCTTGGCGGTATTTTTTCTGCCAGGGCTTGATAGGTTCGCCAGCCAAAGACCACGAAGTGGGAACGCGTTAAGAGAGCCAGTTTAAAAACACAATTTTTAGATCTAAAAATGCGCCAAAAGGCAACCAAATAGGAAATGAAATTATGTTTAAAGCCCTAAAATCAATTTTCGTCAACGATTTTTGCAGAAAGGTAATTTTCATGGCCCTAATGCCAATGGCAGCCTTAATGGGTGTGCCGGCCCATGCCGACGATGGACACGGCACCGTCAACCCCAACAGCATCGAGACGGCCATACAGGCCCTGCGGGACGGGAACGCCCGTTTCGTCGCCTCTCAGCCGACCCATCCCAACCAGACCAAGGAGCGCCTCAAGGATCTTGCCGACCATGGCCAGACCCCCCTGGCCGCGGTCTTGGCCTGTTCCGATTCCAGGGTCCCGATCGAGGAGATCTTCGACATGGGCTTCGGGGATCTTTTCGTCATCAGGGCCGCCGGGGCCGTGCCGGGGGTCGATCAGGTCGGCTCCCTGGAATACGCCGTGGCCCATCTGGGCGTCCCGGTGATTTTGGTCCTAAGCCACACGAACTGCGGGGCCGTCTCGGCGGCGGTGAGCCAGGCCAACGAGCCGGGGGCCCTGGGGCAGCTCCTGAAAAAACTTAGCCCCGCCGCCATTGCCGTGGAAGGCTTGGAGGGGGCCAAAAAGCTCCAGACGGCCATCGAGCTCTCCGCCGTCATCTTCAGGGAACAGCTGCCGCTGGTTAGCCCGGTCCTGGGCGAAGCGGTGAAATCAGGGAAACTGGCCATAATCAGTGGCGTTTACGACATCGCGACCGGCCAGGTCGACTTTGCCCTGCCCAAGGAAAAGCCCCAGGCGCCCACGGAACCGGCAGAGGCCGTGACCCTCCCGGCCCCCGCCCCCGAACCGGTAGAGGCCGTGACCCTACCGGCCCCCGCCCCCGATTTCAGCTCCCAGGCGGAAACCACCCCCGTCCCGGAACCCGTCTCGCAGGGCGGGTACACCCCGGAGGCGGGGGGCCCGGAAAGCGAGTGAAGCCGAAGCCTTCCCCACGGGGGATAAAAACGAAAAGGATATCCGTCATGCCCGTCATGCCAGCCTCGCCCGCGGAGCGCCCAAAAATGGCCACAAAAGTGGCCATGGCCCTGTCCCTGGCCCTTTGCCTCGCGGCCGCCGTTTTTTTGGCCTTCCCAAGCCCGGGTTCCGCGCAACAGGTCACCCAGACCATGGTGGCCTTGGCCAGGGCCGAGGACGCCCACGCCCTTGGCGACAACCTTACGGCCCTAAACTCCATCAGGGAGGCCGAGGAGGCCCTTTGGAACTCCTCGCCCCTGGGCATCCGTAACGTGGTTTTCGTCACCGAGCAGCCCGAGAAGTATGGCTTTTATTCCCCCAAGGTTGGCGAGGACTTCACCGAGGACGAGCCCTTGATCCTCTACTGCGAGCCCATCGGCTATACCCAGCCCAAAGGGGCCGACGGGACCTACAGCATCTCCATAGTCCCCTCCATCCACGTCATCAACTCCCAGGGCCAGGTGCTGGGGGGCGAGCCCCGCCCGGCGGAAACCATGGCCGGGCACCGCTCTTTCGTGACCGAGTTCATGCTGGTCAGCACAATCAGCATAAGGGGCCTGCCGCAGGGCACCTACACGCTGAAACTGACCCTGACCGACAATAACGATCCGACCAAATCGGTGGAAGTGGAGAAAGTCTTTAACTGGCAACCGGCGGACGTCAGTTAGGGGGGGTTTGAAGCCCTAAAAACGAATCGTTCAATCTATCACCCGGGCTGGGCGCCCCCCATGGGCGCCCAGCCCGGGTCGCGGTGACCCAAGGTGCCCGATTTAGCCGTTTCCCATAGGGCCTTGGGCCATTTTTTTGCCTTCGAGGGGCTCGACGGTTCCGGGAAATCCACCCAGGCCCGGCTTCTCTCCGAGCGGCTGGCCGCCTCGGGCGGCCCAAAGCCCCTTCTGTTGAGGGAGCCCTCGTCGGGCCCGACGGGCCAAGCCATCCGTGAGAGGCTTTCGGGAAACGGACCGGGGCTGGACCCCCAAAGCGAGATGGAGCTTTTTTTGGCCGACCGGGCCTGGGACGCGGAAAACAATATCCTCCCGGCCCTGAGGCTCGGGCGCCCGGTCATCATCGACCGCTACGTTTTAAGCAACGTCGCCTACCAGGGGGCCAGGGGCCTCATCCCGATAGAGGCCATCTTTTCGGCCAACGCCGCCTTTCCCGTGCCGGATCTGACCTTCTTGCTTGAAATCCCGCCGGAGACGGCCTGGGGCAGGATAAAGGCCAGGGGCCCCCTGGTCGATAACTTCGAGAGCCTCGATTATTTAAAAAAGGTCAAGGCCGTTTACGACTCGCTGTCCTGGCCCGGCCTCACCCGCATCCCGGCCGAGCTTCCCCCGGAGACGGTTCACGGCCGGGTTCTCTCGGCCCTTTCGGGCTTAGGCCGCCCAGGGGCCTTCCCCCTCCCGTAAGGCAGCCGTATTGGTTGTCCTCCCCATAAGGGGCGGGGGGATTTTTTATTGAGCGAAACCATGGAAATCATCGACAGCCACGCCCATCTTTTCCTGCCCGAGTTCGAGGGCGATTACCCCGGCGTCCTCCAAAGGGCCCGGGAAAGCGGGGTCAGGAGGATCGTTAACGTGGGCCTCGGGCCCAGGACCAACGCCTTGGTCCTTGACGCCTTCAGGGAGACGCCCGGACTCCACCCGACCGTGGGCTGGCACCCAAACTCCGTCGAGGGCCTGACCGAGGCCGACCTGCCGCCCCTGGCCTCGCTGCTGGATCTCCCCGGGGTGGTGGCCTTCGGGGAGATTGGCCTCGATTATTACCGGGGCAAGGATTTCGTGGAGACCCAGAGGAAGGCCCTGCCCATGCTTCTCGAGGTGGCCGCCGGGGGCCGAAAGCCGGTCATAATCCACTGCCGGGAGGCCTGGGACGATTTTTTCGACCTCATGGGGCCCCATTGGGCCTCGCTTAAGGCCGTCCTCCTCCACTGTTACTCCGGGGACGGGCGGGTGACCAAAAAGGCCCTGGACCTTGGCTGCCATTTTTCCTACGCCGGGGCCATCACCTACAAAAACGCCGAGGCCCTCAGGGACACAATCCCGATGATCCCCGCCGATCGCCTTTTGATCGAGACCGACGCGCCTTTCCTGGCCCCCGTCCCCAAGCGTGGGAAACGCAACGAGCCCGCGCTCCTGGCCCTAACCGCCGAGTCCCTGGCCAGGGCCAGGGGCCTGGAGCCGGCCGAGGCCGCCGCCCTGACCTCCGAAAACGCCGTCCGCCTCTTCGGCCTTACGGGCCCTGGGCTATGAAAGCCCCGCCGGACAGCCCTTCGGCCGGCGAGCCCTTGTTCGTCCTGGCCTCGGCCTCGCCCAGGCGCCGGGAGCTTTTGGCCGCCGCGGGGCTGGCCTTCAGGATCCACCCGGCCGACGTGGACGAGAGCCCCCTGGGAGGCGAGAGCCCGGAGGATCTGGCCCTGAGGCTGGCCACCCTCAAAGCTAGGGCCGTCGGGGCCCTGGAGCCGGATCTGCCCGTCCTCTCCGCCGACACGATCGTGGCCCTGGGAGACGGGATCCTCGGCAAACCAGATAGCCCCGCCCAAGCCAGGGACATGCTGGAAAGGCTCTCCGGGAGGCCCCACCGGGTCATAACCGGTTACTGCCTTACCTGGGCGGCCAAGGGCCGGGAGAGATCCGGGCTGGCCGTGACCAAAATCGCCTTCAGGCGCCTCACCGGGGCCGAGATCGATTGGTACCTATCGCTTGGCCAGTCCATGGACAAGGCCGGGGCCTACGCCATCCAGATGGAAGGGGGTTTCCTGACCGACTGGCTGGAAGGCTCCTTCACCAACGTGGTCGGCCTCCCCCTGAAGGAAACACTGGCCGCCCTCTCCGAGGTCCTGGGTTTCGACCCCCTCCAGGCCCGTTAGACCCAAAAAAATACCCGGCCGTCGGCCGGGTATTTTTTGGGCCGGGTTTTGGCCCCGGCTACAGGAAACTGTTCTGGCAGTCGTCGGGATCTTTGATCAGGCCGGCGGCCATGAGGATCTCGACCACGATGCACATGGTCAGGAGCTCAAGGCACTCATAGTTCACGTAGCGGTTGGCCGAGCTGTCGAAAAGGAGCTTTATCTCGGCATCGAACTCATCGTCGGCCTCGAAATACTCTATCCTGACCGGGAGCTTGGGGAAGCCGAAGTCCCAGGCATGGGCCCCGGCCGGGCTTAGGCCCCGGTAGACGCCGTCGACCTTGGGCGCCGCCTGGGCGAAGAGATCGTAGCGGGCGCCGAAAAGGTCTGTCAGGGGTTTGGTCAGGTTCTCCGAGGGGCTGCCGCAGGTCACCCCTATCCCGGTGAGGCGCTTTATGGGGACGAAATCCCCCGTCAGGTCGGCCCGGCCCTGGGAGGCCAGGTAATGGGCCACCACGCTCTGGGCGTCGATGGGCACCGGCCTTCCGTCAGCGGGTACGATCCCGCCATTGTCGGCCAAAAGCCTCCGGCCGACGAAATTCACCTTGGCCCGGCCCTGATCGTCCAGCTCCAGGCCCAGGGCCTGGGCTTGGCTTTTCACGTCCACTTTGGTCAGGTTTTCCAGCTGGGTCTCCCGGTATTTCACTCTGGCTTGGTTGATCGAGTCTCGACTCATGGGTCCTCCCTTTAGAAAGCTTTAGGACATATCTCGGCTATCCGGGATATCTATTGATCTAAACGCTTAGTTTGTTATGTTGATTTGGCAAGAATATTTATTAATTTAGGTACAAAAAGAAACTGGCGGTATACGGTTATTGATGATTTTAAACCGAAACGGGCATTTTTTCAATCGAAACTTTCGGGCCCTCCCCTGACGCACCAAGGGGGCCCCAGGGGAACCCCTGGCCATGGGCGGGTTTTAGCAAGTTTTGTGCCTAGTGGCTAGGCCAGGCCCCTCTTAATTGGCGTTTTTTTGCCTTTTCGCCGTGGCCAGCTTGCCGCAGATATTGGAAATCGCCACTATTTATTGTATATTTGCCAAAGGGGTTTCGCGGGCCCCTTCGGGCCCGTTTCCCCGGGAGTCGTACTTTCAGCTACACCAAAAATATTTACCAGTAAATCCACCACGTTCTCTTTTGAGGCTGTGTCCATTTTTTGGCCTTGGGCCGAGACTGGCCTTTTTTAACCCGCCCAGGCTTTGGCCTTGGCCGGGACGGATGGCTACGGAAACCGTTTCATGACCGTCATGGGCTATGACATAATCAGGGTTGAGGGGGAAATCACCGTCAACCTCAAGGCCGCCGACCCTTACGGGCTGGTGCAGGCCTCCGTCTTGGCCATGGGCTCGCTTTTGACCAACAAGGACATGACGCGGGAGTACTGCGAGACCACGTGCCTGTTCTTCGCCGGTGGCTCCAGGAACGAGCTTTTGTCGAGACTATGGGTCGAGCTTCTCTACTACCTAAGGGGCGAGCACCTGAGCCTGGTCAGGGTCTCGGTGGCGGAGTTTTCCGAGTCGAAACTGGAAGTGGAGTGCCTGTTCAGCCCGGAGTTTACCCTGGGGGCCCTCCTCCTGGGCCCCGAATGGCTCGAGGGGCAAATCTCCGTCCCGGTGTGCATGGAGGTGAACGGCCGCTGGCTGGCCACGATCGTCTGGAAAGCGGCGGACTGAAGTGCCCATGGATAAACGTCCAACCGCCTTCCGGGAAGCGGCGGCTTAAAAAGTGCCAAAGTTTAAGCTACCGCCAAGGCTGCCGTTCCGAAGGCTGGGCCTGGCCGGCCTGGGCCTAATCGGCGGCTCCCTGGTCAAGGCCTTCATGCCCTTCGGCGGCCTGGAGATCTCCGTCTTTGACAATAACCCCGAAACGGTCAGGGAGGCCGGCCGGATCAAGCGCCTGGCCAGGGTCACCTCCGACCCCGACGAGTTTCTCTCCTGGCCACTTGACCTCGCCTACCTGTGCCTCCCGGTCAAACGCAACGTCGAGATGGTCGCCCGCATGGGCCGGGCCGGCGTGCCCTACCCGGTCACCGACTCCGGCAGCACCAAAGGCCCCATCACCGAGGCGGCCCTCGCGGCCGGCCTAAACTTTTGCGGTGGCCACCCCATCGCCGGCAAGGAAGTGGCCGGCTTTAGGCACTCGACGGCCGACCTCATCCGCGGCTGCCTTTTTCTCCTCACCCCCGACGAGCGCTTCGGCCCCCGGCAAAAGGAACTCCTGGGCCGCCTGAAAAACTTCCACGAGCTCCTGGGCTGCCGCATCCGCCTCGTTTCCCCCGCCGAGCACGACCGCATCTACGGCCTCATAAGCCACCTCCCCTACGTCACGGCCTCGGCCCTGGCCGGGACGGCCATGGCCAAGGGCGCCCCCGACATCCTCTCCTGGGTCGGCACAGGCTTTAAGGACACCACCAGGGTCGGCGCCTCGCCCCCCCTCAAGTGGGTCGAGGTGGCCATGGAAAACTCGGCGAACATCTCCGGGTTCATCGGCGACCTAATCGAAACCCTGACCGGCCTCCAAACCGCCATCGCCCAGAAAAACGAGCCCGAGCTAACCCGGATGCTAACCGAGATCTCGGCCTTCAGACGCCTTCTGGCCAAAGACTGACGGCCCCCCCAAAAAAACCCCCTTCGCTTCCCCCCGGACCAAAAGGGTGATATCAGTCAATTTTTGAACTATTGCAATTCAGCCCCCTTTAAAGTAAACTACCAAAGCTTGGAAAGCCCCCTCTTCCAGGCCAACGACACAAGGGGCACATTTTGACGGGACGTGGCGCAGCATGGTAGCGCACCTGAATGGGGTTCAGGGGGTCGCTGGTTCAAATCCAGTCGTCCCGACCAACAAAACCAAGGGCTTAC
>JAITKA010000030.1 GCA_031278635.1 Deltaproteobacteria bacterium
TTTTCGCCGCTTCAACGGTCATTGACCGATAAGAATTTGATTGCCACATTGTTTCCGAGGTGATAATGCATGACAACCGGTAACCCCAAAGATCAGCAACACGATAAGCCCGAAGTGGTCGGCCTCACGTCCGAGGAGGTTCTGGAAAGTAGGCGAAAGCACGGGGCCAACATCCTTACCCCCCCGCCAAGGGACCCGTGGTGGAAGCTTTACCTGGAGAAATTCGAGGACCCCATAATCAGGGTCCTTTTGGTCGCCGCCGTCATAGCCATCGTGGCCGGCCTCATCGATGGGCATTTTGTCGAGGGCATAGGCATAATCATCGCGGTTTTTTTGGCCACCACGTTGGGTTTCATCAACGAGTACAAGGCCGGCCAGGAATTCGATATTTTAAACAAAGTCTCCGATGACGAACCGATAAAGGTAATCAGGGATGGGGCCTATAGATCGGTACCCAAAAAGGATCTGGTCGTCGATGACATCGTTTCCCTGGAGCAGGGGGAGGAGATCCCGGCCGACGCGGAGGTGATCAAGGCCGTGGCCTTCCAGGTCAACGAGGCCTCCCTGACCGGTGAGTCCCTCCCGGTAACGAAAAAACCCAAGTCGGACGTGGACGCGGACGCGGCCGCCCTGGCTTACCCCAGGTATCAGGTTTTGAGGGGCACTTTCGTCTCGGATGGCCGGGCCTTGGTCAAAGTGACCACCATCGGGGATAAATCGGAGATAGGCAAGACCGCCAGGGCGGCGGCCGAGGAGACCGAGACCGTCACCCCCCTGAACCGGCAGTTGGCCCGTTTGGGGCAGCTGATCGGGGTTTTCGGCTTCGCCATAGCCTTCCTGATTTTCTCGGCCCTGACCATCCGCTCGCTTGCCACCAACGATTTGGGGGACGTTTACGTTTCCAAAAACGCCTCGTCCGCGGAAAGCCCGGGTAACGATGACTGGGAGGAGCTAAGGGAACACATACTGCTGACCCAAAAGATCAGCATAGAGACGAACTTTTTGAAGCCCACGAAAGTGGACGGCAAATGGGTCTTCAAGATCCCGCTGAACGCGGGGCAGATCTACTTCCTGGTAGTGCTTTTCCTGGCCATGGCCGTGGCCCTGTCCAGGATCTGGATACCGGTCGTTTTCGACGCCATCGAGTTGACGGGGCGAAAGCGGCCGGAACGGGCCTGGATTGAGGCGGAGGGTTTCAAGCCATGGGTCCAGGCCATCCTGGCCGCCGCGATATTGATCGTGGTGGCCATGGGGGCCGGCCTGGGTCTGGGCATCCTGCATGGCGGGCCGTCCACCTGGCTTCCCCTCGCGGCCGTTTCGTCGCTGGTCAGGTTTTTCATGGTGGCCGTGACCATCATCGTCGTGGCCGTGCCCGAGGGCCTGCCCATGAGCGTCACGCTGTCGCTGGCCTATTCCATGCGCAAGATGACGGCGGCCAACAACCTGGTCCGCCGCATGCATGCCTGCGAGACCATAGGGGCCGCGACGGTCATATGCTCGGATAAAACCGGCACGCTGACCATGAATCAGATGAAGGTGACCTCCTTTTCCTACTCGACCCTCCCGAAGGGCAATTTCCCGGAGGGCGTCGAAAGGGATTTCCTGAACGAGGCCCTGGCCGCCAACTCGACGGCCAACCTCATGCCCGACGATTTCGGGAAACTGACGAAACCCCTCGGGAACCCCACCGAGTCGGCCCTTTTGATGTGGATCGAGGAAAACGGGCACGGTTACCTGGATATCCGGAACGCCTTCGAGCTCAAAGGCCAGCTGACGTTCTCCACCGAGCGCAAGTATATGGCCACCGTGGGCAAGGGGGTCCTCAAAGACTCCCTCGTCCTGCACGTCAAGGGGGCGCCCGAGATCGTCCTTTCGAAGTGCGCCTTCCAGCGGGCCCCGGACGGCCAGGCCGTCGGGCTCTCGGACAAAACCAGGGAAGAAATCTCCGATTCCCTCAAGTCCGAGCAGGAAAGGGGCATGCGGACCTTGGGCCTGGCCATGATGGCCGTGGACACGGATGCCGCCGAGTACGGCCAGGACGACATCATCAAACTCGTCGGCGAGAACAAGCTCGTTTTCATGGGTTTCTTCTCGATCGCCGACCCGGTCAGGCCGGAGGTGCCGCCGGCCGTCAAGACCTGCTCCGAGGCCGGGATCAGGGTCAAGATGGTCACCGGGGACAACCAGGCCACGGCCCGCGAGATAGGCAAGCAGATCGGCATAGTCGCCGCCGACGATAACTCCGCCGCCATGACGGTCACGGGCGACCAGTTCATGGCCATGGATGACGGCGCGGCCTCGGACGCGGCCAGGAAAATGACCATCATGAGCCGGGCCAGGCCCCTGGCCAAGCAGCGCCTGGTCACGCTCCTCCAGAAATCCGGGGAGGTGGTGGCGGTTACCGGCGACGGCTCCAACGACGCCCCGGCCCTGAACCATGCCGACGTGGGCCTGGCCATGGGCATAACCGGCACCTCGGTGGCCAAGGAGGCGGCCGACATCATCCTGTTGGACGATTCCTTCGCCAGCATAGTCAAGGCCGTCATGTGGGGCCGGTCCATTTACGCCAATATCCAAAAATTCATCCTCTTCCAGCTGACCATAAACGTCCTGGCCCTGGGCGTGGCCCTGCTGGGCCCGTTCCTCGGCATCCAATTGCCCCTGACCGTGACCCAAATGCTTTGGGTCAACCTGATCATGGATACTTTCGCCGCCCTGGCCCTGGCCAGCGAGCCGCCGGATTGGGGTTTGATGAAAAAACCCCCCAGGAACCCCGAGTCATTCATCGTGACCCCGAGCATGGCCAAGTTCATATTCACGGTCGGCGGCATTTTCCTGTTCATGTTCCTGATCCTGGCCATTTGCCTGAAATCGGTTTTTCCCATGAACACGGATACCCAGCTGGGCCTCCACAACCTGTCGGTTTTCTTCTCCACGTTCGTGTTCCTCCAGTTCTGGAACCTGTTTAACGCCAGGATGCTGGGCCGTTACTCCTCGGCCCTCTCCGGGCTGGCCGAGAGCAAGATGTTCCTCCTGATCATGGTGGTCATAGCCATAGGCCAGGTCCTGATGACCCAGTTCGGCGGGGAGGTATTTCGGACCGTGCCGTTGACCTTTAAGCAATGGGTTGTTATTATCGTATGCACATCACCTGTTCTTTGGGTAGGCGAGATCGTTCGTTGGAGGCAACGGGTAAGTCTTTCGTCCAGCTAAACGCAAGTATATATAAGGTTAAAGCTTAGCTTTAACCTTATATGAAGCCTTTTGTCGTGTTTAGCTTGGTCTTAAAATATCGAATCTCTTAAATTAAATTGTCTTTTACCTTAGGGGGTATAAAAAAATGGCAGTCAGCTTAGTTAAAGGCGGGAACATCTCTCTCGACAAGGCTTCCCCGGGCCTTAAATCCATCCTGATTGGCTTGGGCTGGGACGTTAACGAGACCCAAGGGGCCGAGTTCGATCTCGACGCCTCGGCCTTTCTGTTAAACGCCGGCGGGAAAGTCAGGAACGGCAAGGATTTTATCTTTTACAATAACCTCAAGAGCCCCGACGGTTCCGTGGAGCATACCGGCGACAACCGGACCGGCGCCGGGGAGGGGGACGACGAGGTCATTTTCATCGAGCTGGATAAAATCCCCGCGGACGTCCAGAGCGTGGTCATCTCCTGCACCATTCACGAGGCTGAAAACCGCCGGCAAAATTTCGGCATGGTCTCCAACGCTTTCATCAGGATCGTCAATAGGATAGGCGACGCGGAGATCGCGAGGTATGACCTGACCGATGACATGGGCGACGAGACGGCCATGATTTTCGGCGAGATATACAGGGAAAGCAACGAATGGAAATTCAGGGCCGTCGGCCAGGGCTACGGCGGCGGCCTTTTGGCCGTGGCCAAAAATTACGGCGTGCCGGTCTGAGACCCCGGCCGCGGCCAGTTGGCCGTGGCCAACGGGCCGCGGCAATTAAAAACGCATAAATTCGTCGGAGGTTAAAATCGATGGCCGTATCGTTGGCTAAAGGCGGTAACATTTCCTTAAGCGGGGAGGTCCCCGGCCTGAGGGCCGTGTTCGTCGGCCTGGGTTGGGACGCCCGCGAGACGTCCGGGTCGGATTTTGACCTCGACGCCTCGGCCTTTTTGCTGAAGGCCGACGGGAAAGTCAGGAACGACCAGGATTTCATATTCTACAACAACCTTGTCTCCACCGATGGCTCGGTGGAGCACACGGGCGACAACCTGGTGGGCGGCAGCGAGGGCGACGACGAGGTCATCAGGGTCAATCTCGAGGCCGTGCCCAACGAGATCCAGAAAATCTCGTTCACCGTCTCCATCTACGAGGCCGCCGAGCGCCGGCAGAATTTCGGCATGGTCTCGAACGCCTTCATCCGCATCGTGAACGATCTGGACGGCAAGGAGATCGTCAAATTCGACCTGTCCGAGGACATGGGCACCGAGACGGCGATGATTTTCGGGGAGATTTACCGCTACAAGGGCGAATGGAAATTCAAGGCGGTGGGGCAAGGCTTTGACGGCGGCCTCCACGCCTTGGCCGAGTTCTACGACGTGGACGTGGAATGATTATTTCCCGCAAGGATTGCCATACGCCAAACCCATGGACGCGGCGGGGATGACCCCCGCCGCGTTCGTTTCAGGGGATGGGCTTTCCCGGCGGGCCGGGGGCCCCGTCGGGGGGGCGGCCGAACCTGTTGGGGCCGGGGGTCCCGGGGATGCAGCCGAAGGCGATCAGGATCCCGTAATTGGCCACCGGCAGGAGGGCGAGCAGGATTAGCCAACCGGAAACGTCGAAATCATGAATCCTGCGGATCGTGACGGCTATGGAGGGCACGAGGGCGAATAGCGCGAACAAAAATGGCAACATCATGAAGTAAAAGGGATTTATTTTTGAGAAATGTGCGCAAACGGAAGCTATAGCCAGTAAAATGCAAAAAATTGAGAAATAAACGCAAATAAAGTGCCAGTATTCCCTTCTGTTGGCCCGGCCTTTGAAATTAGCGCAATTTTTTACGAAGGCTTCCGTGACTGTACCCATTGAACGGTTCCTTTAAAGGTAACGTTGGGCTTGGGGGAGGGGCAAAGGGGGGAAGGGATCGCCAAAGGATCGCTTTTGGGGGTCCGGCCTGGGGGGCGACCCAGGCCGGGTCACCGGTGGCTTAGTCGAGGTACTCGACCCAGCCGCGCTTGTCGGGCCGATGGCCGTACTGGATGCCCACCAACTCGTCGTAGAGTTTTTGGGTGATGGGCCCGACCTGGCCGTCGGAGACGGTAAATTCATTGCCGTCGTAGCTGAGGGTCCCCACGGGCGAGATTATGGCGGCGGTGCCCGAGCCGAAGGCCTCGTTCAGGCGGCCGGAGTTTTGGGCCTCGATGATCTCGCGGATGTCCAGGTTTCTCTCCTGGACCTCGAGGCCCAGATCGCCCGCGACGTCCAGGACCGAGAACCTGGTCACGCCGGGTAAAATCGTGCCGCCCAGTTTCGGGGTGACGATCTTGCCGTCGATGACGAAAAACATGTTCATGCTGCCCACCTCCTCCACGAACCGGTGTTCCTGGGAGTCAAGCCACAGCAGCTGGCTAAAGCCCTTCCGGGCGGCCTGATCGGTGGCCAGCAGGCTCCCGGCGTAGCTGGCGCCGGCCTTGACCGAGCCGAGGCCGCCCGGGGCCGACCGGGTGTAGAAGCCCTCGACGTGGATCTTGATCGGGCCGAAACCTTCCTTGTAATAGGCCCCCACCGGGGACAGGATGACGAACAGCAGATACTCTTTGGAGGGCCTCACGCCCAGGTGCGGCTCGGTGGCTATTATGGTCGGCCTTACGTAGAGGGAAGAGCCGGGCGCCGAGGGGGTCCAGTCCCCGTCCACGCGCAAAAGCTCCTTGAGGGCTTGGAGCATGAAGGCCTCGTCCACCTGGGGGATGCACATGCGCCGGGCCGACTGGTTAAAGCGCTTGAAGTTTTCGCGGGGGCGGAAGAGGGCCAGGCGACCGTCCGGGTGGCGGTAGCATTTCAGGCCCTCGAAGATGGTTTGGCTATAGTGAAGCACCATTGCCGCGGGGGAGAGGGAGAGGGGGGAGTTGGGTTCTATCCTTGGAAGGCGCCAAGCGCCGTCATAATAGTCCATCTTGAACATATGATCGGTAAAAATGTCGCCAAAACCCAGCTTCTTCTCATCGCGCGGACGCTCTTTTAGGTGGCTTTTGAGAAGCAGCCGTTTACTGATTTCCATGAGGGCTCCATAGACGGGTCAAACGGACCAGAAAGCGATGGTTCCCCAGAGTCAGGAGGCTTGGAAGCCATATTTGAGTTTGAGGCCCTGGGCCACTGCCGGGGGCACAAGCCCATCTATGGAGGCCCCCAGAGAGACGGCCTCCTTGATCGAGGAGGAACTTATGAAAAACCATTGGTAGTCGGCCATCAAAAAGACGGTCTGGACCTGGTTGTCCAGGTGGCGATTGATGGCCGCCAGCTGATACTCATACTCGAAATCCGCCGAGCCCCTGAGGCCGCGCATGATGGCCATGGCGCCCCTGGATCTGGCGAACTCTACCGTGAGGCCCTCAAAGCTCGTTATCTCGACCTGGTCGGGTGAGAAACGGGTCAAACTCCGCTTAAGTAGATCCAGTCGCTCGTCCAGGGTGAACAGCGTGGATTTGCTTTGGTTTTTGGCGACGGCGACTATTATCCTGTCGAAAACGGTCAGGCCTCGCTCGACCAGGCTCAAATGCCCGTTGGTGAGAGGATCGAAAGAGCCTGGGTATATCGCGACCGTCAAGGCTTACTCCGGTCGGCCGGGACCGGGGCACCCGGGTTGGCCATCCCCGGAAGGCTTTTCGTCGTCATGGGGCGGTCGGTTCCTGGCCCTGGGGGGCGTCGCTCCCGGGGGCGCCCGCGGCCTCGCCGTCGGGGGCGAAGTCCACCATCCGGACCTTGGAGCGAAGGAAGCCCATGGTTTTTTCCGTCAACAACTTGTTTTTGTAGGCGGCGTTGGTCGTGTCTATCGTGTCCGGCTCTTTCGTGAGCCCGGATTGGTATTCGCCGAGGATATTTTTGGTGACTGTCTCGACTTCCTCGTCGGAAACGGAAATCTGTTGCTCGCCAATGATTTTGGAAAGGATCAGACCGATTTTAGTGGAAAATATGGATTGTTTTCTGAACTTAGCCCTTAAAGGCTCGTTTTTTAGCCAACTATCAAGGGTATCCTTTAATTCGACCTGTTTTTTGTTTTGAACGTAATCCCTATGTTTGACTATTCTCTTATCCACCTCCGCTTCTATAAGCGAATTGGGGAGTTCCAGCGAACAACGTTCAACCAGAAGGTTGCAAATTTGGTCGTCAACATCGTCCTGGATCGCGGTCTCCTGATAGGCGAGTAAAGTTTCGCGAATATACCGTCTCAACTCCTCAAAGTTATTCACGTCCGGGACGTTGAGGTCTTTGGCGAATTCATCGTCCAAGGACGGAACCGTTCTGATGAACATTTCGAGTATTTTAATGTTGTAGGTTAACTTATCGCCTTTTTTGATTGCGCTGTTTAAATCGTTCGGTAAAGTTACGTCCACGGAAAACGAATCGCCAACCTTACGGTTAAATATGGCTTCCTCCAACTCCGGGTATAGGACCGTGGCATCGAGGTCAAAAAAATTCTCGCCCAGGTCGACGATGATTTTACCCTCGGAGTCGCGCACCTCATATGACAGTTTGACCCGGTCGTTGGGGGCGGCGCCACGATCGGCCGGGGCCTCCATGATCGTGGAGGCTTTTTTGGCCAGATCGGCAAGGTTCATGTCGACCATCTCGTCCGTGACGTTGGGGGTTAGCCGCCCGATCTCGAAGGACCCGTAGTCCGGGACCTCGAAGTCGGGGACGTACTCAAAGGAGAAGACGCAGCGCAGGGGCTTGCCGTCCTTGATTTCGGCCTTGGAGAGCACCGGGGTCGTGACCGGGTGGATGTTAAGCTCCTTTAGGAGTTCCTCGACGTTCCTGGCGATGACCGTTTGGGTGAGCCTTTCGACTATGTATTTGGAATGCTTATTGGCGACTACGGTTTTTGGAGCCCTGCCTGGCCTGAATCCCTTATAAGTCCCTATTTGGGTTAGTTGTTGTATCAGATCATTATATTCGTCCGAGAAATCATCAAAGGGAATCTCCAAGGAAATTTGTTTGACCGTGGCGGTGAGATCTTCGGCTGTGTGTTGCATTTTCGCTCCGATAGCAAGAAAACCGTACAAGGAATGTCGATCGTGGTGCGAGAGAGGGGATTTGAACCCCTATGGCCGAAACCGCCGGCTCCTAAGGCCGGTGCGTCTACCAATTCCGCCACTCTCGCGAACTTGGGTTTAATGGCAAGGGTTCGCCCATGGCGCGTTCCGGCGGTACCCGTGGTCATGGGCGGCGAATCGCGAGGCTTGGAAGGGCGAGAGCCAAAGCTTAACTTTCGCTTTCCAAAGTGAACCCTAAAAGGCCAAATAAGGGGAAAAAAACCGTTTCTTCAACCAAGGGCGCATGGCTGGCCAAAGGTTAGCAAAAAAGTAATTTACCTTACCCGCGCCCAAAAGGCAAGTTTTTTTACGGCCCTGGTTTTGGGATTCGTTCGCCGGGAACCGGGGCACCCATGGGGCCCATTGGGGCCCATGGGGGCCGGGAAAGGGGGCCGGGAAAGGGGGCTAGTACATCCTTCTGCGCTCGGCCGAGGAGCCCAGGCCCAGGAGCTCGCGGTATTTGGCCACGGTCCTGCGGGCGATGTTTATGTTGGAGCCCTGGAGGATTTCCACGATCCGCTGATCGCTCAGGGGTTTGGTGGAATCCTCGCCGTTGATGATTTGCTTGATGCGGTTTTTCACGCTTTCGGAGGAGAGGGAGTCGCCCTGGAACCTGCTGATGGAATTATCGAAGAAATACTTCAGCTCGAAGACCCCCCTGGGGGTGCCCACGTACTTGTTGGTGGTCACGCGGCTGATGGTCGATTCGTGGCAGCCGAGCTCCTCGGCGACGTCCCTTAGGACCAGGGGTTTCAGGTAATCGACCCCCTTGTCCAGGAAGTCTTGCTGGAACCTGAAGATCGACTCGGTCACCCGGTAGATGGTCCTTTGCCTTTGGTTGATGCCCCTTATCAGGTTTTGGGCCCCCTTAAGCTTTTCCTTCAGGTATTTGCGCGTCTCGTCCGAGGCCGTCTTGTCGGTCAGCATCCGGCGGTAGGCCTTGTTGAACTTCAGGCGGGGCAGGCCGTCCTCGTTGAGGGTGATGACGTACTCGTCGCCGACCTTGGAGATGAAAACGTCCGGGGTCACGTAAATGGGGTCGGTCAGGGCGTAGGCCCGGGCCGGCCTGGGATCCAGGGCCTTGAGGGAATCTATGGCCGCGGTGGCCTCGTCCTTCTCGCAGCGCAGGGCCTTGCAGAGGCCGGCCAGATCCTTCTTTTCCAGTAATTTCAGATGATGGCGGCAGATCTCGGCGGCCAGGCCGTCCCCCTTGCCCAGGCGGGTCAGTTGCAGCAGCAGGCACTCCGAGAGGTCCTTGGCCCCGACCCCGGCGGGATCGAGCTCCTGTATCCGCGTGAGCGTCCCCTCGACCTCGGCCACCGTGGAGTGGCAAAGCCCGGCCAGTTCCTCCACCGAGGCCACGAGGTAGCCGTCCTCGTCGATGTTGCCGATGATTTCCTCGCCCCGCTTGTAGTCATCCTCCGAGATGGCCGAGAACCCCCACTGCCAGGTCAGGTGGTCGGAGAGGGAGGTTTTGGAGGCGGTGAAGGTGTCGAAACTGGACTGCTCCTCCGGGGTCTCGTGGCTGCCCGTGCCCAGGGTCGTCGACGGCGAGCTGGAATACTCGCCGAAATAATTCTCCCAGTCAAACTCCTCGGCTATTTTTTGCTCCGTCTCCCCGGAGGCCTCGGCGAACTGGTTCTGCTCCGGTTGCGGCTCCGGGGTCTGGTCGTAGCCGGGGTCCGACAGGGCCGTCTCGGCCTGGGCCTCGGCGCTGTCCCCCGGCGGGGTGAGATCCAGCAGGGGGTTTTCCATCATTTCCTGGTAAATCTCTTCCGTTAACTCCATCTGGTTGAGCTGCAATAGCTTTATGGCGTACTGCAGTTGTGGAGTCATGATCATAACTTGGGATTGTTTCTGACTTATGTTCAGTTCCATAGCCATAATCTGTAAACTCCGGGGATTTGGGAGAGTCGCGGGAAGGCCCCATGGCCTTCCCAGGCCTGACCGACTTAAAGCGAAAAGCCCTGTCCCAAGTAAATGCGCCTGACGACCTCGTCGTCGGCCAGTTCCCGAGGCAAGCCCTCCTTGAGGACCCTTCCCTCGCTTATGATATAGGCCCTGTCGCAGACATGGAGCGTTTCCCGCACGTTATGGTCGGAAATCAGTATGCCCATGCCTTTGGCCTTAAGGAGCCTGATGAGTTGCTGTATGTCGCCCACGGCGATGGGGTCGATCCCGGCGAAGGGCTCGTCGAAGAGCAGGAACACCGGGTTCATGGCCAGGGCCCTGGTTATCTCCAGGCGGCGCCGTTCACCGCCCGACAGGGAGATGGCCTTGTTTTTGGCCAGGTGGGTCAGCCCCAGTTCCTTGAGCAGCACCTCCAGGCGGTCCAGCCTGGCCTTTTTGTCCATGTCCATGGTCTCGAGGATGGCCATGACGTTATCGGCCACGGAAAGGCGGCGAAAGACCGACGGTTCCTGGGGCAGGTAGGTCAGGCCCATCCTGGCCCTTTTGTACATGGGCCATTCCGTGAGGTCATGGTCGTCCAGCAGCACCACGCCGCTGTCCGGGGCTATCAGGCCCACCAAAATATAGAAGGTGGTGGTCTTGCCGGCCCCGTTGGGCCCCAGGAGGCCGCAAATCTCCCCGACCCCCAGGGAGATGTCCACCCCGTCAACGACCGTCCTGGAACCGTACCCCTTGACCAACCCCGTGGCTGCCAGATGCCTGGGGGAGCTCACTGGTTCGCGCCCTCGTCATAGAAGGCCCTGACCCTCTGGTTTTGGCGGCTTTCGACCTGGCTGCGGTTTTGGTCGAGGTAGTAGATGACCTGATGGCCGGTCACGGAATTGCCGGCCTCCCAGACCCGGGCGTCGCCCGTCAGTATCAGGCGCCTTGGCTCCGATTTGGCCAGGTACAGGGCCTTCTGGCCCACGGCCAGCCGATCCCGCTGCTGGATCTTGACCGAGCCCTCGCACTCGATCCTGTAAATCTCCTGGCCGCCCTCCAGGGGGCCGGGCATGCCGCTTTGGCCCGCCGGCGCCCGTTCGTCGGTCCGGGCGGGCTGCCTCGGCGGCCCCGCCGCCGGCGTAAGCGGCGGGGCGGCGCCCGGGCCCGTGGCCGGGGGGCCACCGGGCTCCATGGCCTGGCCCACGGTCACCGCGGGGCCGGCCTGCCCCGTTTGGGCCCCGGGCTGGCCCTCGGCCGGGCCGGCCTGTTCCCCCGTCGGCTGGTAGTGGACGCGCATCAGATCGCAGGTGATTATGAGATCGTCCTGCCTGGTGATGACCCTCCCGATGAAGGTGACGATCCTGGTGTTGTCGTCCGAGGTCATCCGGTCGGCGGAAATGGAGATGGGCCCGCTGCTGTTACCCAAGGGGGTTTCCACGGCCAAGACCTGGTTAGTGTCTACCTGGTAGAGGCACAGGACTAGGATTATAAAGATAAATTTTTTAATCATAAATATTATTCATATAACCCGTAGTAGATAAACTTTACGACATAATCGCCAAGGCGACCGATCCGTTCCGGGCCCATCGACCGGCCGATGGGGGGAGCCTATTGGGTGATCAGCATGAAAACCCGGCCCTCGACCTCCAGCTGGCCGGAGGAGGTGTTGTACAGGAAGTTCTTGCCGGAAAGGCTCACGCCCGGGTCCTCGAGGCAAAAGTCCACCGGGCTGGAGAAGGTGCCCGATTCCATGTTCAGTTCCATGGTCGGGCTGGTGATGATCCGGCCCAGGTTGTCCGAGGTCTTGACCGAGCCGGTCAGGACGACCAGTTTCTCGCTGGGGACGTAGCGCCCGCGCTCGGCCGAGATCTTGTACTTCCCGCCCTGCGAGGTGATGTCGGCGTTCACGTCGTTTAGGATGAAGTAGTCGTCATCCTTGTAGTAGTGGGCGGTGGTGGCCAAGACCGACAGGGATCGCCCGTTGGCCCCGGTCTCGCTGAGGACCAGGTTGCCGAGCCGCATATCCACGTTGGCCGGGAGCATGTCCTGAAGGTTCCCGAGCTTAAGGCTGGTGAGGTTTTTGGCGCTCCACAAAAGGACGCCCAGCGTGACGGCCAGCAAGCCCAAAAAACTTAAGATTATGAGTCTAACCCTGGACATGGTTCATGGCCGGATCGTTTAACCCTTCCCTGGTCTAAGCTCACCCGGTCAACCGTACGAAAAAACCCACGGTCCGAGCGGGGCTGTTCAACTGCCGGGTATGGGTTGATTATACAACTCTATCCCCCGCCTGTCAAAATCTTCGTTGCATTTTTTATGCCTGAAATCCCCCCACGTAACTACCAGTAATCGCAAAAAAAATTGCCCACCCCCTTTCGGCCTACACCATCCCGGCCCCAAGGGGGCCCCCCCGGCCGGGCCCCAAGCCTGGCCTTGCGTTTGCCCCGATGGCCTTCCGATGAACCCGTCCGGGTTTTATCCATGGCCTCGATATGGGACGATTTGCCCATATTATGCCCAAATAAATTATTTGAACGTCATTAAAATTTTTGGTTGAAATATATGCGCCAGAATGAAGGCAAACGTGCCATGACCTTGCCATGGATTTAACGATCGGTACCCAATTAATTTTTTGGCCCGCTATTTTGTCGACGGAACCCATGAAAGTAGAAAAATAAAATTATTCGATAACCATGCCGCAAAACCGCCGCCAAGGGCGGCACCGCCAGGGCGGTGCCGCACTTGGCGGCGGCGGGGGAGGGAAGGCGGCCCGGACTTCCCGAACCGGCCAGGCGGTGGCCGATTCGGGAAATCCGGCCGTCGGTCGCTAGCCCTGGGCGCCGGCGACCATGTCGGTGAGCTTTTTCAGCTCCGAGGGGATGGCGATTTTCTGCGGGCAATGGGTCATGCATTCCTCGCAGGAGACGCAGTTGATGGCTTTCTCGCTTTCCCGGAGGGCCCGGTAGTTGTTGTCAAAGATGAGGTAAGCCATGTCGGGCTGATCGGCGAGGAGCATGGAGTAGTGGTTGAAGATGGCCAGGTTCAGGGGGATGTTCACCCCCGAGGGGCAGTCCATGCAGTAACAGCAACCGGTGCAGGGGATGGGGTTGGCCAGCCTGAAGCCCTCGGCGGCTTTGGCGAGGACGTCGATCTCGGCCTGGCCCAAGGGCTTGAAGTCGTTAAAGGTGGCCAGGTTGTCGTCCATCTGGGAGGGGAGGCTCATGCCGCTCAAAACGGTCATGACCCCGGGGTAGGAGGCCACGTACCTGAGGGCCCAGGAGGCCTGGCTGGCCCCCGGGTCGTGATCTTTCAGTGTCTGGGCCGCCTTGGCGGGCAGGTTGGCCAGGGCCCCGCCCCGGACGGGCTCCATGATGACGATGGGTAGCGATTTGTCGACCAGCCGCCCGTAAAGCTCGCCGCCCTTAAGCGATTGCCAGTCGATGTAATTAAGTTGGATCTGGGCGAAATCCCACCCATGCCGTTCCAAAAGAAGGCCCAGGTGCTCGGGGCTGTCGTGCATGGAAAAGCCCAGCCGGCGGATGGCCCCGGACTCCCTGAGCCCCCGGAGGTAATCGTGGAGCCCGAGCTTCTCGTGGATACGGTAGCATTCCGCGTTCAGGTTATGGACCAGGTAGAAATCGATGTGGTCGGTTCGCAGTTTGGCCAGCTGCCCGGCGAAGATTTCCTTGGCCTGGTCTAGGTTTTCCAAAAGCCAGACGGGCATTTTGGTGGCGATGTTGTAGGAGTCCCTCGGGTGGCGGGACAGGGCCCGGCCGGCGAAGACCTCGCTCTGGCCCTCATGGTAGATCCAGGCCGTGTCGAAGTAATTGACGCCCCCGGCCAGGGCCTTGTCTACCATGAGCTCGGCCACCGGGTAATCGATGTCCTTGTGGGCGTTATTGACGGTGGGCAGGCGCATCAGGCCAAAGCCCAGAAGGGAGATTTTTTCCCCGATGGAGGGAAAGTATCGTTTCTCCATTTTTTCTCACCTCGCGCGAGTTTTTTTGCGTGAACGGCTTGACAGATAAAAAAACCCCGCCCTGGGTCAGGGGAGGTTCTGGTTAGGTGATCGTTCAAGCCTGACATGGGTCGATGTTAAGCCCCTTCGTGGGGCCAAAAAAATTAATTTAAAACCTCCTAGTTAAAATATAGGCCATAAGTTTAAATTTAGGCCCATCATGGCGCCAACGTGACCGCGAAAGTTCACCTTAACCGCGATCCCGAGGCGCCACCGGTCGCGTCCATCGACGCGCCCACGCCCGGAAAGGACGGGGCGTATTTTGGGGATTGTTTTCATCCCAATCCGCTGTCAACCCATGGGCGGCAAGATTTTTACCCGCTTCGATTTCCTTGATTCGGCGGTTCAATCCCGCTTGATTCTTCTCGCCGTGGAACGGATCGAAAATCCCGGAGGGTATTTTTCCCTGACGCAAGGCTTGCCGGGCAAAAATATTTAACGCGGTGGATAAATCCATGCCCAAATCCTCAAATAACTTTTTGGCGTTCCCTTTTACTCCCCCGTCAAGCCGGATGGTAACGTTTATTGTTTGTTGCAGGTAAACCCCTCCATTCCGTATCGTGGATTCGTCATGCCACATCATCAAGCGCGTTTCAAATGACATGCGCGAAAAAATAGATTTTTTCGATTTCCCGGAAAGGAGGAACGCCGTGGCGATCCATCGCCCCGGTATCAAAATATTTACCCGCGGCAAAGGCAAGCCCGCCATCGCCGCCGAAAAAATCATGAGCGAATGGGCTTCGTGGGGATTTTTCACGCCCGCCCGAAATCAGACCTTGACAAAACGGTCCGAGGGCGCCATAAAAAACCCTCGCGAGGGGAAACGGGGGGTTTTCGGGTAACCGATCCAGGCTGACCGGGGCTGATTTTTAAGCCCCTTCGCGAGGCCAAGGAACGGATTATCTAAACCACCGACAAGAAGCCGTGACCATGGGTTTTCAATCCGTGGTCACTTTTGGCGCTAATTTAAGCGTGGAAATTTCTGTTAATTCAAAGCCGGTTACGAATAGCGTATAAAAGTAACCATAAAATTTACGATAAAATTATTTGCCCGCCGATTTAGCGATCGTCGCGCAACCAAAGCCAAGCCGGTTCATGGCCGGGACCGTTTCGTCGCCCCCGGGCAATCCCCCGCCCGGGGCGACGGGGCCGTCAGTCGCAACCGCCGGACTGGCGAAGCCTCGTCCCGTACTGCAGCGAGAGCTGGATCTCGCAGGCGCAGATATTCTTCGGGAAAAGGCAGCCGCTTATCTGGGCGTTTTTGATGCTGGCCCCGTCGAGGTTGGCCCCCGACAGATCCAGGCCGTTCAGGTTGGCACCGCGCAAATAACAGCCCCTCAGATCGGCGGTCGAAAGGTTAAACGAGCGCAGGTCGAGATCGCTCAGGTTTTGGCAGGTCAGGTTGGGCGGTTTGCCGTCCGCCACCAATTGGTTGAATTTTTGGGCGTTTTCCTCGAACATGATCGTTGGTTTCTGGGTCCTTTTAATTTCAGCCATCGTCGATTAACCTCTCTTGATTCGCGCCAACAAGCTTTAGTTTGCAGCGTTTTATGGTTGTTTGGTAGGCTTTTGCCGGCCCGGCTTTGCCCCGGCCCGTGGCCGCCACCCGCTTTTCGTCCCGGTTTTTCCCTAAGCTGCCTTGTTAAAACGATTATACTTTCTTGGGCCCCCGTTGTCCACAACGTAGCCGCGACGTTTCCCGAAAGGATCCCCGGCCAGGCCTCCCCGGGCGGGGCCGCGCCCGTAGGTAGCGCTTGAGATAATGGCCCCGGATAAAGTAAAATGGCCTAAAGAAACCCCCAACAGCCGCCCGAAGGGCCCGGCCCTTCGCCTTGCCGCCCGGATCCCGCGGCAGGTTTCCGTTTTGGCCTTAGGGACGGCGAGGCCGGGGGACCAGGGGACGAGCCATGGGCGACATAATCCTTTATTTGGGCGGGGCCAAGAGCGGCAAGACCAGGGCCGCCCTGGCCCACGCCGAGACCTACCCGCCGCCCCGCTATTACCTGGCCACGGCCGAGGCCCTGGACGGCGAGATGGCCGACCGCATAGCGAGGCACCAGGCCGAGCGGGGCCCGACCTGGCGGACCGTCGAGGAGCCGCTGGATCTCCCGGCCGGCCTGGCGAGGGCCGAGCCCGGGGCCCCGGTCCTGCTCGACTGCCTGACCCTGTGGCTCTCGAACCTCATGGGCCTCGACCCCGGGTCCCGCGACACCGACGCCCCGCTGGCCAAGGTGGACGCGTTGGCCGAGGCCGCCGCCAAAAGGCCCGGGCCGGTCATAATGGTCTCCAACGAGGTCGGGGGCGGCCTCGTGCCCATGGACCCCGTTTCCAGGTATTTCCGGGACTTATCGGGACTTACCCATCAAAGGCTAGCCAAAATAGCCACGTCCGTCTTTCTGGTCACGGCCGGGCTGTCCCAAAGGCTTAAATAAGCCAACGATAGGCGCCCAGACACGAAACATTGCTCAAAACCACGGCTAAACCCCCAAAAGGTTACGCAAGCCCCCAAAACCTTCGATATTCGCCCAAAAACCCATGCAAGTCACGATTCGCCAAGCACAAAGGACATGAAAAGTACTTAAAATGTTGCCAGGGTTATACGTTCATGTCCCTTTCTGTTCCCGAAAGTGCCCCTATTGCGATTTCTACTCCATCCCGGCCCTGAACCTCATCCCCGACTGGCTCTCCGGCCTGGAAAGGGAGGCCGAGAGGCACGCCCGGGACTGGCCCGGCCCCTTCGGGACCCTCTACCTGGGCGGGGGCAGCCCCAGCCTGCTGGGCCCCGCCGACCTTGCGGCCCTTTTCGCCGCCCTGGCCAGGTTCCCCCTGGCCGACGGCGCCGAGGCCACCATCGAGGCCAACCCCGAGGACGTGACCCGCGAGAAGGTCGCCCTGTGGAAGGGCCTGGGCCTTAACCGCCTTTCCCTGGGCGTCCAGTCCCTCGAGCCCCGCTGGCTCCGGGGGAGCCTCTCGAGGTCACACAAACCCCGGGACGCCCAGGCGGCCATCGAGGCGGCCCTCGCGGCCGGCGGCCTAAGCCTCAGCCTCGATCTCATCTACGCCCACGCCGGGCAGACGCCCGACGACTGGGCGGCCGAGCTGGCCCGGGCCGCCGCCACCGGGGCCGATCACCTCTCGGCCTACATCCTTACGCCCGCCCCGGGCACGCCGCTGGCCCGCGACCTCGCCTCCGGGGCCGCCCCCGCGCTCCCGGGCGAGGAGCCGGCCGCCGGGCTTTTCCTGACCGCCGGGGAGATCCTGGCCGGGCTGGGCTTCGAGCGCTACGAGGTCTCAAACTTCGCCCGCGGCGGGGCCGTCTGCCGCCATAACCTCAAGTACTGGCGCCGGGAGCCCTACCTGGGCCTCGGCCCCTCGGCCCACTCCTTCGACGGCCACAAACGCTGGGCCAACGTCCCCTCGGTCAGTGGTTGGTCCTCGGCCCTGAAAGCCGGGCGCAGCCCCCTACGATTCCTCGAGGAACTGACCCCCGAGCAGGCCCGCATGGAAGCGATACTTTTGGGCCTGAGGCTCGCGGAGGGCCTCCCCCTCGCCGCCATCCCCGATCCGGCTAAGCTCGAGGGACTGATCGAGGAAGGCTACCTGTTCGTGGACGGCCCCAGGCTAAAACCCAGCCCCAAAGGCATGCTCGTGGCCGACGGCCTGGCCAGGATCTTGGCCTAAAACCAATCGGGCCAAGCTCCCGGTAAGCCCTGGCGGGCAAGGGAAGCGCCGCCGGCCGGCCCCGACCCGGGGGCCATTGGGCTTAACCCGTGGCCACCCGAAAAACCCCGCCCGCTGAATGGCGATTTTGCGCGGCCAAAAAAATTAACCATGATTTTGGCTGAGGGTTGGGGCCGCCGCCGGCCATGCCGGGGAGCCATAAGCCCCAGGCCCAAACCCGGCCGGGCGAAAGGGTAGGTAACGATTATTTTGGTCAAGCGGCTAGGCAAATCGGCCCGGCAGGCCCGGGTCGGTTAGTTTGGCCCGGCAGGCCCGGGTTAGGGGGGCCTGGCCCGGCTGGCCCCGGCTAAGTGGCCCTAAAAAACCGGAAAATCCGTTACGCTTAAAGAATTCTACTTTTGACACGAATTTATCGGCTATTTGAGCTCAAAGGGATTAAGTTCCTCGATTTGATATATTTGGCAAAAAAAATTAATTGTCTAAATAAAAAATTATTTCAAAAAAATATAGATTGTTAGGTTAACTTTTATAAAGAAAGGCTTGTTTGGCTCCCGAGGGCTTGGCCGGTGAAGCCGTGGGCACG
>JAITKA010000057.1 GCA_031278635.1 Deltaproteobacteria bacterium
CTATGTCCAAAAATAGCCGGTAGGCCATGTCCCAAAATAGCCGGGAACCCTGTCCTAAAATAGCCGGTAGGCCCTGTCCCAAAATAGCCGGTACGCTATGTCCAAAAATAGCCGGGAACCCTGTCCTCTGGTAAGAATTTTTTCCCGGAAATTCTTGGCATTATGTAACCCATTAAAGTGCCATTTTTCACATATTAGTATCCTAATATTTGAAAAAAATCGCTACCCGCCTAAACAACGTTTTTGGCAAACCGGTGACAAAACGAGCCGCCTGAATTTGGGCGAAATGGCACCCCGGTAACGAAAATGGGCCACATGAGTTTTTCCCACGTCCACCCGCGGCGGCATCGAGTACGCCGCCGTTGGCAAGCGTTGATTTTTTTTTCGGTCATGGGCGCCCGTGGGAACGCCGTACCCTCCGGGGTAATGGGGGATGCCAGGGCCCCTTTCCCCCCACGACTGATCGCCGACTAAACCACCTTATAAGATGATTAGTGACAATTATCTGGAGAAAAGTACAACGAAAAAATTATTTCTGCGATAATAATATGCCTAATGCTAATTGTTATGGCTACTCCGACCTATGCCGATGAACTGAGAACCTTGCGCAAAGGGGCGATAATCGCCGCTAGCAGGGACATATTGAAAAACGTCATCTCGTACCTAAACAATAACGACCAGCAAACCGTTCTGCGGCTTATACAGCGTAACCACATGGGAAAGACCACCCGGGCCGGCACTGACAGGCTCGGTCCGACCCACGGATATGGCGGTCCCTGGGCCGCGCCGGGGAAGCCTTTGAAAATCCCTGTAAAGGTGCGGGTCCTGGGGAAGGCGACCGCTGCCGCCCCCGGTTTCAATGCCAGACGAAATTATCGCGACGGGGCAAAACGGTAAAAAAGATGACCGACTATAATTTGAGAAGAACCGTATTTCTAGTCAATTTTAATGTTAAATGAATTATAAATATCAATACAAGCCTTAGAGATAGGTTTTAAAGTATAAACGTTATCTGAACAAACAAATTGTAACGAATTTAACTTTTCAAATAAAGATTGTTGAGTATATTGAGGGTATAAATTTTCTTTTTCCATTGTATTATGTATTGAAGAAAATAAGATAAAAGAAATAAAAGCTATTAAAAGCTTATTCTCGGATATGTTGTCTGATTGAATTTTTAAACTAGACAAATCACAATTATGTATAAGCCGAAAAATTTCTTTCTCCAATACTTCTTTTTGTCTATATATAGTTAAGGCTTGTTGGTAGTCACTTATTTCGTTAGATAATATAAAAAACCAACCTTTATCCTTATACAAATCAGCTACTTGATCTAAATTTAGTGAAATATCATATAGTTCTGGATTATCTGCCTTTGGCTTATATCTCAGATATTTTGTATGGCTAGGAATATTTTTATCCAATGTAGGGTTATTTAATGCTTCTTCTTTTAGCATTATCATAGCTGCTTGAACATCTCTTTTCGCAATATTATAACTATTTTCATTGAAATAGATATGGAGATATAATCGAGTCTTATTATCCCAATCGTAATGAGTTGTGGTGCCGTAAAGAATATCATTGCCTAAGCAAAAAATATAATTATCGTTAAATTTTTCTTTGAATTCTCTGATATAATTTTTAATAAATGCAGTTTGTATAGGAACTGAAATAATAAACTTTAATTTATCATTATATAACAACGTATTAATATTTCTTTTACCATAAAATTCTTTATCTAATACTACCTCATAATTATTTATATTTCTAGAAGCTCCACAATTATTAATAATATCACGAAAAAAATTTAAATAGCTGATATTTTCTGAACAGGAAGTTGGATATACTGGCAATCTAGAGTCTATACCAAACAGTAAACCTAGATTTATTTGCCGTAACTTTTCAATCTCCCTATCATAATTATAAGTTAAATCGAAATTTCGATTTGAAAATATTGGTATAGATCTAATATCAAAAGCTAAAAATTTACTATCATTTCTAGATTTTGCCCAATTATTATAAAAATTAGTTCTTTCTTCTAATGTAATATCGTATAACAAATCACTAATTTTTTGTGGCGATAAATTTGACCCACGAACAAAACAATCATTATTTTCAACCCAATTTTGACAATGATCAAGAGAATTATTATTTACACACATATAAAATGATAGCGTTAAAATTTCTTGCCAGTTTTTAGGAAAAACATCACCAATAATTTTGGTTAAACCAATCGCATTTGAGATATTTTCCAATAAAACTTGCGTTCCATAAGATTTAATACAAATATCAGGCTTAATACAAATTTCGGCTTTGTCAGAAGAGCCAAAATTTAGTAAAGCATGATTAAAATCAGGCCATCTCTTTACTACTTTATCCTCATTACTATGGCAACTCTTTATATTGATATGTTCAATATCTCCCATATTAGTCCTGCTAGATTTATCGGTAATAATAGTCTTTCCGGTGTTGAAATAATTTTTATGGTTCTTGATCGTGATTTTAGGAAATCTTGAAATGAGATCATCGCTTACTTCTATTGAGTTTGAATAATTAATTTCACGTGACCTATATAAGCTATAATCTAAATCACGGGAAAAATCTACAATTTTACCAATATCAGATAAGCTTTTATTATTTAAAGATTCTAATTCTATATTTTGCGCCTTTAATATAGCCATTCCGTAACTGTTAAAGACTATTCTATTCGTACCTATTTGCACAATGGCAAATGCTTTTCTATGATTTTTCGGTTTTTTATCTTTGTCACGATATGAAATAGTGCTATATACATATACATACGATCTATTTCTTAGGACTGTAACCCCGGCCATAATCTGACCTCCTGTATTGCATGAGATCATGCAATACAACCAACCGCTTGTCAAGCTTAAGATAAGTCAGCGACAAACAAAAATCTGACTTTCGACCGTTAAGCGAGGGCGAGCCAAAACCCCCGATTTCGTTTGCCCTGACGGTCAAAAAATTCGCCAGCGGGCGGGGCGGGAACCTAAATATGGTCCCGCCCCTCCAACTGGCGGATCGCGCTAAATCAGGCCCAGATGGCCTCGGCGGGCCACGGCCTGGCCCTGGGGGGCAGGGCAGGGGACCGAAAAATCGGCCCAATGCCCCGTTTAGCCCATGGCGGCGTAGGCGCCGACGAAATCGGCGGAGTTTACGGCCCCGGCCTTGAAGGACTTTAGGGCCTCCTCGTGGAGGAGTTCCAGGGCCTCGGCCTTTAAGGAGAGATATTCCGGGGAGCCCCTCAGGGATTCGTCCCTGGGCCTGGGGAGGGCCACGTCCAGGATTTTTTTGATACGGCCGGGGCGGTTGGTGACTATGGCCAGGCGGTCGGCTATTAGGAGGCCCTCGTCGAGCTCGGAGGTCACGAATACTTGCGTGCCCTTGTGGCGCTCGAAAAGGTCGAGGTAATAATCCCGCATCAGGCTCCTGGTCATGGCGTCAAGGCCCCTGAAGGGCTCGTCCAGGAGCATGACCTTGGGCCTGTTGACCAGGGCCCTCACGAGCTCGGCCCGGCGCTGCATGCCGCCGGAGAGCTGGGAGGGGTATTTGTCGCGAAAATCCTCAAGGCCCACTGTGCGAAGGAGGCTCATGATGACCGAGTCGAGTTTCTCGCCCTTGAGTTCCCTGCGGATCTTGGGGCCGTAGGCCACGTTCTCGAAGGTGGTCAGCCAGGGGAAGAGGGCGGTTTCCTGGAAGACCACCAGGCGGTCGGGCCCGGCCCCGGTCACGGGTTTTTGGTCGATGGAGATCTTGCCGCCGTTGGGCTTCTCGTAACCGGCCAGGAGGTTTATCAGGGTACTCTTGCCGCAGCCGGAGGGGCCCATGATAGCCGTCACCTGGCCCTCGGTGACGGACAGGCTCAGGTCTTTGATCACCTCACGGAAACCGCTCTCGGTCTCGTAGGATTTATAGAGCGACTCGACCTCGATCCTGCCGGGGGCGGGGTCGTTGTCGGGGAAAGACTGGGCCGGCGGTTCGGGATTGTTGGTGGGGAGGGCTTCCCCGGGCCGGGCGGAAGGGATTTCCATGGCCATCTCCTAGCGGCTTTCCAGCCAGGGGGTAAACATGAGGCCTATCCGGCGGATGAGGCCGGAGGATATGTAACCGGCGAGGCCTATGCTGAGCATGCCCACCACGATCATCGGGAATTCCCCGGCCACGTAGCCGCGCCAGGTCAGGTAGCCCAGGCCCGTGTTGGTGGCTATCATCTCGGCGGCCACAACCACGCACCAGGTGATGCCCATGCCCACGGTCATGCCCACGAGGACGCTGGGGAGGCTGGCCGGGAGCATGACGTGCCAGAAGATGTCGCTTTTGGAGGCCCCCAGCGAGGAGGCGGCCCTGATGTAGCGCTCGTCTATGGCGGCTATGCCTTCCACGATGTTTAGGACCACGGTAAAGAAAGCGCCCAGGAAGGTCACGAATATCATGCTCATCTCCGCCGAGGGCCAGAAGATGACCGAGACGGGGACCCAGGCCAGGGGCGGGACCGGTCTCATGAGCTCAATCAGGGGGAATATTATCTCCCTGGCCTTGCGGGAAAAGCCCAGGAGAAGGCCCAGCGGGACGCCCAGGATTTGGGCGATGACGAAGCCGGTCAGTATCCTGACCATGCTGCTGCCCCAGGAGTGCCAGTAGTAGGCCTCGTTTATCTGGTCGGCAAGGCAGAGGGCCACCTCCGTGGGCGAGGGGACGGCGCCCAGGACCGGCACCTTGAACCTGGCGCAGAGTTCCCAGATGACGAAAAACCCGATGATGGAGATTATGCCCCTTCGAAGGGTTTGGGAGCGCCAAAGTTTCGGGAGGCGTTTCAGGCGCCTTTTTATCATGAGCCATAGCATGGGTCTCTCCGTGCCCGCCCGGTGCCAGGGCGCCCGGGCGGGGGGCTTACATCTCGCGTTCGCCGGCGGTGAAGGCCTTCAGGGCCTCGGCCCTGACGGTCTCCTGGCACTCTTGCCTTAGGGCCTGGTATTGGGCGGAGGCCAGGAGCTTGTAGCTCCTGGGCCTGGGCAGATCCACCTCAAGGACCTTTTTTATGGCAGCGGGCCTGGTGGTCATTATGTAGACTTTGGTGGCCAGGAATATGGCCTCGTCCAGGTCGTGGGTAATGAAAAACACGGTCGGTTTGGTCCGGTCGTAGACCTCCAGGAGGAACTGGTGGGCCACGGTTTTGGTCAGGGCGTCCATGGCCCGGAAGGGCTCGTCCAAAAGGAGGACCTTGGGCCGGTTCATCATGGCCCTGGCTATCTCGGCCCGGCGGCGCATGCCCGAGCTGACGCTCCCGGGGTAATCGGAGGCGATGCCGGAGAGGCCCATGGTCTCTAGCATGGCCAGGGCCTCGGCCCCGGCCTCCCGGGGGCCCAGGCGGCCCTGGGCCAGGGGCCCGAAGGTGACGTTTTCCAGGATGGTCATCCACGGGAAGAGGGCCCCGTTCTGGAAGACGACTATGCGGTCCGCGCCCGGCTTGGCCGGCCTCCCCGGGCTGGAGAGCTCGGCCCCGTCAAGGAGGATCTCCCCGCCGGTCAGGTCGTGGAAACCGGCTATGGCGTTCAGGAGGGTCGTTTTGCCGCAGCCCGAGGGGCCGACCACGACCGAGAACTCCCCGGCCCCTATTTCCATGGAGCAGTTATCCAAGGCCAAAATGGCCGCCTCGTCGGGGTTATAGACCTTCGTCGCCCCCCTCACGCTTATGGCGCCTAATCCCATGCTTTCGCCCTCCGAGGAACAAGAAAAGAGGCCTAAGAGAGGTCTTAGGCCTCTTTGACCTTCCATTTAATTAAAAGATTACCAACAAGCCTGATAATCAGGCTGCTTAGGGAACCTACCACCCCCAGGGTAAACATGGCGATGATGATGACCGGGTATTGCACCAATATGTAGCTATCCCAGATCAGGTAGCCAAGGCCAAACTCGCCGGCCAGCATCTCCCCGGCCACCAGGGAGAACCAGGCGTAGCCCATGCTGATCTGAAGGCCGGTGAAGACGAAGGGCATGGCCCCGGGCCAGACTATCTTGCGGAACAGCAGGCTCTCCGAGGCCCCCAGGGAAGCCGCCGCCCGGAAGTAGCTCCGGTCGATGGATTTCACCCCCAGCCAGGAGTTCAGGAGGGTGGCGAAAAAGCTCCCCAGGAAGGTCAGGAACACGATCGAGGTTTCCCGCCCGGGCCACATGAGGATGGCCAGCGGGACCCAGGCCAGCATGGGTATGGGCCTTAAGAGCTCGAGGACGGGAAACGTGTAGTCGCAGAAGGTTTTTTTCCAGCCCATCAAAAGGCCCAGGGGCACCCCCAGGGCCGTGGCCAGAAGGAAGGCCAGGAAAACCCTGAGGCAGCTGAGGCCGATGTGCTGGTAATACTCGACCGTGAAGACGGAGATGCCGTAGGTGGGGTTTCTGGAGAACCATTCGCCGACCGTCTCCAGGGGGCCTGGGAGCTTGTCGAACAGGGGCAATCTCAAAACGGTCGTGAGCAGGTGCCAGAGAAGCAAAAACCCCAGGATGCCGGAGACGTTCAGCCACGGGGCCGGGCTGGTCAGCCATTTGGCCAGGGGGCCCCGGGGCCGGTGGGCCGCGGCCTGGGGCTCGGCCGTGGCGGCCTCGGCCAGGGGCAGGCTTTCCACCGCGGGGATGATGCCTGATGGGTTGTCGGTCATGTCGTCACCAAAATCTCGGAAGGCTTATGGGGGCGGCCCCCGGAAGGGCGGGGGCCGCCAGGGGGGCATGGGTTATTTGAAGGGGCTGTCCTCGGGCTTGGCCCCGTAGATGTAGCCCAGGGTGGCCTTGTCGTCTACCGGGGTGTAGCCGGCCTCCTTATAAACCTCCCTGGCCAGGGAGTCGTCGACGACCCAGTCCTCGAGCTTGGGCACGGCTATGACCTTCTCCTCGTATAGGAACGGGGCCACGGTGGCGATGTTGTCGCTCTCAAGCTTGTTGAAATAAAAGGACTTCCACTCCCGGACGGGATCTTTCCTGTCAACCGGCACCTGGCCGTAGATTGAGTACCAAAGGACATTTTTGTCTATGCCGGTCGCGTACTTGGCCACCATGTCGATGACGGCCTTCTGGTTTTTCGGGTCCAGGACGAAGCGCTGGGCCTCAAGCTCCGAGCGGACGTAGCCCTTGGCCGCCTCGGGGTGGTTTTGGATGAAATCGTCCCGCAGGACCAGGATGCCCAGATCGTAATTGTCGGCGGCGCTCCCGTCCGCGGCTATGCGCACGTAGCCCTCGCCCACGTTGTCGGCTATCCTGGAGACGGTGGGTTCCCAGGCCGAGGCGGCGTCCAGTTTCCCGGTCCTGAAATTCGTGGCTATGACCTCGATGGACTGGTTGAGGTATTCCTTGGGCTTGACACCGTATTTGTTGAAGAACCTGCGCAGGTATTGATCGGAGGCGCTGCCCTTGGGGGCGGCTATGGTCTTCCCGTCCAGCCAGCGGGCCAGCTCCTCCACGCTCTTAAACTCCGGGGCGTCCTTGCGGACCAAAACCAGCGAGCAGCGCGTGCCGTCGCTCATGCCCAGGGAGGCCACGATCTTTATCCTGGCCTGGTCCGTCTTGGAAGCCAGGATGGTGGCCGGCATGATGCTCATGTAACCGGCCACGGCCTTCCCGGCCAGCATGTTGTTGGCCACGATCGTCCCCTGGAGGGCGGGGCTGAACTCCAGCTCCGTCCCCTCGGGCATGTATTTTTTCCATAGCCCGAGCTCGGCGTTCACGGCCACCGGGTAGCTGATGGTGTCGTAGGGCTGGAAGCCGATGGTGAAGGACTCGGCCATGAGGGGGCTGGCCAGGGCGGCGACCAGGGCCACGGCGGCTACTATCGAAAAAACCCGTTTCATAAAAACCTCGATGGGGGGATAGCCCTGGGCTTGCCCAGGGGATAAACGGTGAAAAGGTTGAACTCGTTGGATATTTCCGTTGCTGGTTTTTCGCGGTTAATCTTCAAAAGGCCTTGGCTGGCTAGGGCCAAAAAAAAACGAAGGCCGGGAAACCTTTTGGTTTCCCGGCCTTCGAGTTTATCGATCGACCCAAGAAAAAAAGCTGGGGGGCAAGTTATGTCAAAAAGGCTTGGCTAAAAAGCGAGCCATCAAAGCGATCGGGCGTTTTTGAACGTGTTTAAATATACCCAGGTTACAAAACCAATGTCAAGGCTTAATTTTTTCCCGTTGGCCGGCCAACGATTTTGTCGGCTTTGGGCTCCCAAAAGCCGGTAGGTGGGTAGCCATAGGATCGGTATAGGATCGGGCGTATGATGGGACAAAGGGTTTGGTAAACGAAATAAAAAATTATCGGTCCAAACTATCTGATAAAAAAATTTTTATTTCCAGAAAACGAGCGCTTTATTTGGGATTATCGCATGAAAATATGTGCGTCATTTTAAAAAAAATTAAAATATAAATATGTGTATAGTTTATATGAATTAACGCCTTTCAGTCACATGTAAAATTTCCAAAGGTTATAATGATTGACACGCAAGAAATTAACGGAAATTTCTAAGGTTTATTCTTAGGTTTACGGTATTCCATAGGTATGGACATAATTTTTTTCTTTTTTCCATGTGATAATTATCATCCATAAGCTAAATTTTTTATTATAAGGTAAGTATTTAATTTATTTCAAACTGTTTAAATTTTTTAATACAAAATTTAAATTATTTTGATCGATATTTAATTTTAATGCCAACGATTATGTCTCTGTTAACGCATAAAAAATTTTATTTACATGAAAATATTAATTAAACCATTAATTTAAATAAATTATCAAAATTAATTTTTATATAATTTATTATAATTAATTATTCGGTATTATAATTTTATTCTTTGGCTTACGGCATTCCATGGGTATGGACATAACTTTTTTCTTTCTTTCCGTTTGATAACTTTCATCCATAAGTTAATTTTTTTACGATAAAGTAAGTATTTAATTTATTTTACTCGATTTTTAATTTTAATAACAATTTTAATTTATTTTGATCGATATTTAATTTTAATACTAATGATTTTGTCTCTTTTTAAGAGTAAAAAATTTTATTTACATGAAATTAATAAATAAAGCAAGAATTTAAATTAATCATCGAAATTAATTTTCATATAATTTATTATAATTATTTTTTCATTATTAAAATTTTATTCCGCTAAATTATCGTTCAAAAGCGAAGTTAACTTGGTATGTGACTCTTCGATGTTAACTTTGATCGTAACCTCTGGATATTATTTGGCTTTGGAGCCAGTTTGCCATCCTCACGTTTCATTTTTTGACCCCTCTTGGGGCAATTTCAAGGCACGGAAGGATTATGGCTTGGGCCCGTAAAAAGGGGGTAATTTAGGCCTCGCCATTTTCCCAGGAAACGGCCATGGCCTTTAGGCCGTTTGGCTTTAAGTTAAACGGCCTAAAGGGCGTTCAGCCGAGGTTACGGCGAAACATCCAGCCGGCGAAGGTCATCGAGACGACGCCTATGGCCACAAGGGGCCAGGCGTTGAGCCAGACCTCCTTGGCCGGCATGTCCTTCAGGAAAATCCCGTTCATGATGATCATGGAGTGCTTGATGGGGTTTAGGATGACGGCCTTTTGCAGCCAAGAGGGCATGTTCTCGACCGGGGCGGCGAAGCCGGAGAGGGCCACGGAGGGCACCAGGAACATGAAAACCCCGACGATGGCTTGCTGCTGGTTTTTCACGATCGAGGAGACGAAAAAGCCGAAGCCGATGATGGAAAAGGAAAAGACGATCACCGAGGCCAGAAGGAGCGGGAAGGAGCCACGCATGGGGGCGCCGTAGAGGAAGCGACCCAGGGCGAATATGAGCATGGACTCGAAGACCGCGAGGAACATGGCCGGGATCAGTTTGCCGATGATAATTTCCGCCGGCGTGAAGGGGGACACCAGAAGCTGCTCGAAGGTGCCCAGTTCTTTTTCCCTGGCCAGCGACATGGCCGCGACGTTCAGGGTCATGACGAGGGTGATTATGACCATGAGGGAGGGGATGACCGTCCAGACGTAGATGAGGTCGGGGTTGAACCAATGGCGCGTCGAAATCTCCAGGGTCTCGTCCCCGGAAGTGCCGGTCAGCTCGGCGGAATAGTCGCGGGCGATCTCGGTCAGGTAGGCCGTGACTATCTGGGCGGCGTTTGACCTTCTCCCGTCGGAGAGCACCTGGAGGCTGGATCCCCTGCGGCTTTCCACCTTGGCCGAGAAATCCTGGGGGAAATGGAGGGCCAGCAGAACATCCTGCCTGTCCAGGGCCTCCTGGACCTTTTGGGGGCTTTCGGCCATGATTATGGAGGAAAAATAACGGGAAGCCGCGACCCTGGAGGTTAATTCGCTCCCGTGTATCCCCATGTCCTGGTTTAGGATAATTATGGAGACATTGGTCACTTCCAGGGTGACGGAATAGGCGAATAAAAGTAACTGCAAGACTGGGGGCACGATCAGGATGGATCGACCCCTTGGATCCCTCAAAAGGATCAACAGTTCCTTAACCATCAGGGTTTTTATTCTACGGATTACCGTCAGCATAAGCGAAATCACCATGGGCTTAGGGCCGGGCCTTAAGCCAGTTTTTTTACCGTCTTCCAGGCCGTGAGGAGGAAAAAGGCCAGGCCCAGGATGGCCAGCATGACGGTGGAGCAGAGCAATATCGGCCAGACGTTACCGGCCAGGAAAATGGTTTTGAGCGCGGTCACGAAATAGCGGGCCGGGACCAGAAGGGTGACGGCCTGGAGGAAGGCGGGCATGGAGGATATCTCGAAAATCACCCCGGACAGGAGAAAGGAGGGGAGAAAGCCGGTGATGAAGGCCAGTTCCGCGGCCAGGTACTGGTTTTTGGTCAGGGTGGAGATCAAAAGGCCCTGGCCCAGGGCGGTCACGAGGTAAAACGAGCCGATGACCATGAAGGCCAGGAAGCTCCCCTTGAAGGGCACGCCGTACCAGAATATCGTCGTCCCCCAGCACAGGAGCATGGAAAAGACGGCCAGGACGAAATACGTCAGGAGTTTGGCCGTGAGGATCTGGTATATCCCGGCCGGGGTGGCCATGAGGCTTTCCATGGTCCCCCGTTCCCATTCGCGGGCTATGACCAGGGCCGTCATGATGACCCCGGTGATGGTCAGGATCACGGCTATCGAGCCCGGGAGGAGGTATTGGCGGCTGACGAGGCCGGGGTTGTACCAGGATCTGGTCTCCAGCCCGATGAGCGGGGCCGTCGATAGCCCCCGCTCGGCCATGAGCCCCTCCCGCCAGTTTATTATGGCCATTTGGGCGTAGGCCTTGACCAGGGTGGCCGTGTTGCCGTCCGAGCCGTCGGTGACCAAAAGGATGGAGGTTTTTTGCCCCGAGTTAAGGCTCCGGCTGAAGTCGGCGGGGATGACCACGATGCCCTTGAGCCGGGAGGCGGTCATCTCGCCCTCGAATTCCCTTATGTCCCGCCCGGTCACGATCTCGAAGAACCTGGAGTCGCCGAAGGCCGCGATCAGCGAGCCCGAGCGGGGCTCGTCCCCCTCGACGACTATGCCCACCCTGAAGCTGCCCACGTCGAGGTTCACCCCGTAGCCGAAGATGAACATCAGCACCAGCGGCAGGGCGAAGGTCATGCCGATGGTGGCCGGGTCCCTGGCCACCTGCGAGAATTCCTTTTTTATCAGGGCCTTTAAAATACGCATGCGCGGCACAGATGGCCCCGCCCTGGGGCGGGTCCATTCCCCGTGGCCCTTAGGCCATGTGGTCCAGGTCGCTTCTGGCGATCAGCTCGATGAAAGCCTCTTCCATGGTGGGGTTTTCCAGGGCCTCGGTCTTGGCCCTGGCCTTGAGCTCGTCGGGGCTGCCCGAGGCCACGTTCCTGCCACGGAAGATCAGGGCGATGATGTCACAGTACTCGGCCTCTTCCATAAAATGGGTGGTTATCATGACCGTTACCCCCTTGAGGGCCAGGTTATTGATGTGGAGCCAGAACTCGCGCCGCGTCAGGGGATCGACCCCGGAGGTGGGCTCGTCCAGAAACAACACGTCGGGCTGGTGCATGACGGCGCAGGCCAGGGCCAGGCGCTGCTTGATGCCCAGGGGGAGGATGCCCGCGTTCATCCGCAGGTACGGGTGGAGGTCGAAGACCTCCTCCATGAGGCCGATCCTTTCCTTGCGAACCTTGCCGAAAAGCCCGTAGGCGCCGGAGAAAAAATCCAGGTTTTGGCGGACGCTCAATTGGTCGTAGAGGGAGAATTTCTGGGCCATGTACCCCAGGTGGCTCCGGGCCTGGGTCGGCCTCTCGGCCAGGCTGTGCCCGGCGATCTTGGCCACCCCGGAGGTGGGTTTGATCAGGCCGCACATCATTTTGAAGGTGGTGGATTTCCCGGCCCCGTTGGGCCCCAGGAGGCCGAATATGCGCCCGCGCCTGATCCGGAAGGAATTGCCTTCCACGGCGGTGAAATCCCCGAAGCGTTTGGTGAGGTTTATGGCCTCGACCACCACGGCCCCGTCATTGGGCTTGTCGGCCATGCGGGCGGCCAGGTTCGATTCCCCCATGGTCGGGCCGCCCAGGAGGTCGATGAAGGCGTCCTCGAAGGTGGCCTTTTTCTTGGCCCAGGGGCCGAGCCCGGAAGGGGGCCCCTGGCCTTTTTTGGTGACTATCTTGATGTCGCCGCCCTGGACCAGGCCGTCCATGACCGAGCCCTCCTTGAGGAGCCCCAAAAGGGTCTCCCGCCGCTCGTTCCCGGCGAGGCCCCGCAGGGCGAAGGAGCGGTCCCTGACCCCGTCCAGGGCCATGTCCGGGGGCCCGGAGTAGAGGTTGTGGCCCTGGTGGAGGAGGATGACCTGGGAGCATCTCTCGGCCTCGTCCAGATACGAGGTGCCCAGCACCACGGTGATCCCCTCCTGGGACAGCTGGCCGATCATCCGCCACAGTTCGCGCCTGGAGAGGGGATCGACCCCCACGCTGGGCTCGTCCAATAGCAGGAGCTCGGGGGTGGCTATCAGGACGCAGGCCAGGCCCAGCTTTTGCTTCATGCCGCCCGAGAGGCGCCCGGCCAGCCGGTCCTGGAAGCGCCCCAGGTCGGTGAAGGCCAAAAGCTCCCCAAAGCGTCTCTTTCTCTCGCTTTTGGGCGCGTCCCTCAAATCTGCGTATAAATTTAGGTTTTCTAGGACGGTAAGGTCCTCGTAAAGACCGAACTTTTGTGGCATGTAGCCGCTAATGTCTTGGATCCTGGCGGCCTCGCGCCGGCTATCGAAGCCCTTTACGGTGACGGAGCCGCTCTCCGGGGTCAAAAGGCCGATCAGAAGGCGCAGCAGGGTCGTCTTGCCCGAGCCGTCGGGGCCGACCAGCCCGACCATCTGGCCCCTGGCTATGCTGACCCCCAGGTTATCCAGGGCCGGTTTGGCGGCGCCCTTGAAGGTCTTGGTCAGCCCCTCCACGCTTATGAAGGGCACCGCCCCAGGGGCGGCACCAGGAGAGCCCATTGGGGCGTCCCTTGGGGCGCCTATGGCGGGCGCACCGGTCAATCGCCCCCGGCCATTTCCACGGTCACCGGCATCCCTTGCCTGAGGCCCCGGTCGGGGTTTTCCACGGCTATCCTGAGCCGGTAGACCAGGCTCGTGCGCAGGCTGGGCGTCTCCACGGTTTTGGGGGTGAACTCGGCCTTCGGGGAGATGAACCCGATTTGGCCGGCGTAATCGCCCCCGGAATCGGTTTTGACCCGGACCTTAAGGCCGGTCGCGACCCGCCCCAGGTCGGGCTCGTCCACGTAGGCCCTGACCCAGACGGGGCTGTCGAGGGAGATGGCGTAAACGGTTTGCCCCGCGGCCACCACCGCCCCCGGCTCCATGACCCGGGTCAGGACCGTCCCCTGGCTGGGGCTGAAGAGTTCCGCGTCCTTAAGGTTGGTCTCCGCCTGGCCGACCAGGGCCTGGGCCGTGTCCACCTTGGCCTTGACCTCGTCCCGGGCGGCCAGGGCGTCGTCGTAGTCGCTCCGGGAGACGGAATTGTTTTTCAGGAGCGAGGAAAGGCGCTCGAATTTTTTCTCCGCGTTGACCAAAGCCGCCTGGGCCTCCCTGAGCTGGGCCTTCCTGACCGCGAGCTCGTCCTGGAAGGGCACCCGGTCGAGGCTGGCGACCCGCGTGCCCGGCCCGGCCCGGTCCCCTTCCTCCAAAGCCATGGTCTCAAGCCGCCCCGGGACCCTGAAGGCCAGCGTCAGCTCCCGGATGTCCACGTTCCCGTAAAGGACCAGCGAGGCCCCCGGCCCCTCCGACCGGGCCTGGCGATACCTGTGCAAAATACCGGCGGTGGCAAGGATGGCGATCAAAAGTAAGATTATGACTTTGAATTTCATAAACGTTATGGTTTTTTCGACGATATGGTTATACTAATTTTTGCAATTAAAATTATTTAGGAAAGATAACTAAAAAGGCATAAAATAATCATTGTCAATCCTTCCTTTAACTATTATAAACTTAGCATAATAAGGCTCTTGGCGTCAACCGAAATAATCCCTTCCACATCCCTCCCGGCCAGGGCCCCCGGCCCGGGACCGAAAGGGGCCGGTTCGCGGCCCGCCCGCGCCAAAGATGGTTTACTTGGGCCCCATTCGTGCTATAATTTCGGCTGGTAGCGAGGGCGCTTGAGCTCACAAAGCCTGTGAAATATATCCTTTAGGCAACCAATTTAATGCTTATTACCCTCCTAAAGTCCAAAATCCACCGGGCCACCGTGACCCAAACCGAGCCCGACTACCCCGGCAGCGTGACCATCGACGGGAACCTCATGCTGGCCGCCGGCATCGTGGAATACGAGAAGGTGTTGGTGGTGGACGTGAATAACGGCCAGCGCCTGGAGACCTACTGCATCGCCGGCCCCGCGGGCTCCGGGGTGATTTGCCTGAACGGGGCCGCCGCCCGGCTGGTCAACGAAGGCGATCTGGTCATAGTCATGTCCTTTTGCGCCCTTGACCCCGCCGAGGCCAGGGCCCACAAGCCCATCGTGGTATACCTAACGGCCGACAACGCGGTCTCCGCCGTCAAATCCTTCGAGACCCATGGGGCGCCCAGCCCATAGCGAAGCCTTTCCCTGGTTATTTTTTCCCCGGCGTTTATCCCTTTCCCAAAAAACCCCTGGGTTTTCCCGACCCCAAGCCAAAACCAACGGTGGCCCCTTGCGAGCGGGAACGTTTGGCCACGTTATCATTTTTCTTTGACGGTTATTTCGGGCCTGGCCTTTTCGGGCCCGGCCGCCCCGGCCCGCCGTTGGCCGCATGCCCGGCCGCCTGAAAAACCGGCCGCGAGCCACGGCCCCAAAGCCCGGGTTTGGGCGGCGCCGGCCCGGAATTCCCATAATACCCAGGGCGTTACGGCGAGCCATGGGTTGACTCCACCAAGGTGGCCACATGGCCGCCCCGGGGCGGGGCCTTCCCGGGCCCCCGGCCGACGCGGGCAGGCCGCGCCCCGGGAGTCGGCCTTATCTTTGTCTTATTTTTTTGACAAAAAAATTTACTTTATCATGGAATCGTAGTACAGTGATCCAGAATCATGATTGCGCTTCCCGCCCCCATATTTTTGGGCCGTGACCCCCGCTTTGTCGGCCCCAGAGCCCAATGGGCGTAGCCTTTGGCAGGGCGCCCAAAAGGGTATTTTTGACCCCATGCCGGGCCGCCCTCCGCGAGGGTCCCATCGGCGTTTGGTTTCCGGACGCCATATTTACCCAGAGAGTGAATCCTTATATGTCTATGTTTAAAAAGGCCCTGCAAAGTGCCATAATGGTTGCCATCCTGGTCGCGCCGGGCATGGCCCTGGCCGTTTTCGACAGGGTGCCCGAAAACCTCAAGGACAAATTGACCCAGGTCAACGAGGTCGGGGACGATTTCGCCATGTTTTTGGTCCGGGATGACTTCAAGGTCAGCGATCAAAGGGTGGCCGAGCTCGCGGCCGAGATCGGGGCCGCGGATTTCGGCGTCAAAAGGCTCGTCGCCCTCCTTTCGACCAAGGGCTACGTGCTCACGATCACCAAAAAAGATGGCAAGGTGGAGACCATAAAATACCCCGAGGGCGAGTCCTTCCCCCCGACCTTCATCCTGGACACCAATTACGTGGTTAGCCTCGAAGCCCTTTACGCGGAGCGCCTGGGCGACCCCGCGGCCTTTGACCGGAAATACGAGCTCGCCTCCCTGGGCGTCATCGGCCCCTTCGCCGGCTTCGCCGAGGGCCCGTTCCCCAACCCCCGGACGGGGGAGATCGAGACCAGGCCATACGTGAGCCTCGCGCTAAACGCCCCAAACGCCCCCGCGGTCAAGGTTTTCGCCAACCCCGTGGCCCTGGCCAACCTGAAGGAGGCCGCCCAAGGCGATTCCATATACCTTACCGGTAGAATCCTAAGCGTCGATGAGAAGGAATTCATCATTGGCGTCTTAGGGCAAATCCTTTTTGCCATATCGAAGGAAGAGGCCCAGATCTTGGCCCCCCAGGCGAGCCCGGCCCCGCCGGCTAGCCCGGAACCCCAGGCAAGCCCGGCCCCGCCGGAAAGCCAAGCCCCACCGGCTAGCCCGGAGCCGCAGGCGAGCCCGGCGAGCCCGGCCCCGGAGGCGAGCCCGGAGGCGCCAAGCGAGCCCAAATGACCTTAAGCGTCACCATAAAGCATCATTACGGACCCTTGCGGCCCATTATCCGCCTTCGCGCTTTGGTTGTAATGTCATGATCAACGAAAAAGATCTGGAATCATTGGGTTTGAACAAAAACCTGACCACCCTGTACCTGGCCGTCCTGAAATCCGGCGTCCAGTCGGCCAGCCAACTGGCCTCCGTGACCGGGCTCACCCGCAGCAACGTCTACGCGCTGATGCAGCAGCTTTTGGCCAAAAACATGGTCAGCATCGATTTCAAGGGCACCAAAAGGCGCTACAAGGCCACCGACCCCGTAATCCTCAACAGGCTGGCCGAGGACAGGCTCCGGGACATCCAGCAGCTCATGCCCGAGCTCCAGGCCCTCTACGGCTCGGGCCTGGCCACCCCCAGGATCAGCTACTTCGAGGGGGCCGTGGCCGTGCCGACCGTTTTCGAGGAACTGGTCAACATCACCGACAACAGCTACCGCTACTTCGGCTCCCTGGACGCCCAGCTGGCCGTGGAGGGCCAGGCCCACGTGAAGCGCTCGGTCCAAAGGCGCCTCCAGAAGGGCATTCGCTCCAGGGCCATCAGGACCAGGGAGGCCGACATGGCCGAGCCCGCGGCCCTGGCCGGGGACCCCCAGCTAAGGGAGGTCCGCTACTTCCCCAAGATGATCCCGCCCCACTGCCCCGACCTCTACATCTATGACCAAAAGATGGCCATATTGATGGCCGGCGGGGAGGGTTTCGCCCTGATCATCGAAAGCCAGGAGCTGTCCACGCTCATGGGGGTGATCTGGGACATGATCTGGGAAATCTCGTTAACCCTCGAGGAGCTGCAAAGGCTGAAGGGCTCCGAGAAAAAGCTCGTCGGCAAACAGGCCTGAGCCAGATTACCGTGTCATGGCCCAAGGACCGCGGGGCCGCGCCAAAAGCCCTGACGGGGGGCGACCTTTGGCTCGGCGAAGCCGCGCCGGCCTTAGGGGCCGGGCGCAATCACGCGCCGGTGACCCAAAAGCCCTATCCCGCTAGGCAACATTTGCCTTTTTCCCATGGCAAAAACCAAAAACGCGGCATGGTTTTTTTTACCGCCAAAAAAGACGACGAAAAAAGCCGGTCCATCGCCGGCTCCTGGCCGGACGGCTTCCGGCCAGGAGCCGTCGGGCCGGAAAGACGATTTTCGCGACTTACAAAATAATCCCGATGTCCTTGCCCAGTTACTCTCAATACCTGGTATGGAAAAAGAGGATATTGTACCTGTTTCGCAGCGTTTAGCTCAATTGCAAGAAGAATTTGAGTTAAAATTTTTGCATAATGGGCATAAATATTCTAAGTCTGACTTAGACAAAGGAATCGATGACCTAAATGGCAATATTGATAATTTTATCCTAGATTTTATAGCGGATAAAAATTTAAAAACCGAATAATATTAGCTATTAAGCGATAATAAAAAGATAAGGGGATAACCCTTAGGATTAACGCTAGGACAAGCCACGCCATTTTCCCCCTCATTCGTGTCCGGTCAGGCGAGACGCCCGCCCCCCGGCCTACGCGCCGGGGGTGTTTTATTTCCGCCCCCCGGTAAGGGCCGGCCTTTACCGGGGGGGCGGGTGACGTTTTATTTTTTGGCAATTTGGCCCAATCCGTGATAGTATTTACGGCTCAAAGCCATAGCGACTTCCTTACGCGTGGTCGCGCGCCTTGGCTATGCCGTTATGCGCTCGTTTACGCCCCGTGAATCATAATATCCGCCAGAGTCACAGCTTCCTTGGAACCAAACGACTTGCCCTCGCAAGGGAAACCGCCGACGCCATTTTCCCATAACCCTTCGCCCCATTCCCAAAGGCGGGAACGGGCCAGGAACCTATCGGTTTTTTTGGCCCCCCGTCGGGGATAAACCTGGCCTTGGCCCCGTTGGGGGGCGGCCGACGCCCCTGGCCCCGGCCAGGGTTATCATGGATGCCCGAGATGATCGAAAACGACAAAGCCCCCGATACCGAGACCGAGAATAACGAACAAAAAGATAAAAAGAAATCCATCTGGGACAGCCTCGATGATTCGGGGCGGGCCGAGGTTGAGTCTTTGGCCACCGAGTATAGGGATTTTTTAACCAACGCTAAGACTGAGAGGGCCGTAAGCGACATAATTTTGCAAAAGATCTCCCAGGGCGGCTTCGTTGACCTTAAGGGCAAGTCGTCCGTCAAGAGGGGCGGCTGGCTCGCGCACCACGGGAAGCTTTTGGGGCTTTTCGTGCCGGGCCATGACGACCCGGTCAACGGGTTCAATTTAATCGTGGCCCACGGCGACTCGCCCAGGCTCGACCTCAAGCCCAAGTGCGTTTACGAGGACGCGGGCCTCGGCCTTTTGAAGAGCAACCTTTACGGGGGCCTGAAAAAATTCCAGTGGCTGGCGAGGCCCTTGGCCATATGGGGTTTTTGCGCCTTCAAGGACGGGCGCCACGCGGATGTCCGTTTCGGGGAGGAGCCGGGCGACCCGGTTTTGACCATCACCGACATCCTGCCCCACCTGGACAGGAAGGTCCAGAGGGAAAAGAAGCTGACCGACGCCTTCCCGGCGGAGAGGCTGAACGTTTTGGCCAATTCCGAGCCCCTGGCCGGCTCCAAGGAAAAGGCCAGGGTCAAGGCGGCGCTCCTGAAAATACTGGAGGGCCGCTGGGGGATCAAGGAGGACGATCTCATCTCCTCGGAGCTGGAGATAGTCCCGGCGGGCCCGGCCAGGGAAGTGGGCTTTGACGGCTCGATGATAGGCGGCTACGCCCAGGACGACCGGCTGAACGTCTTTTGCTCCGTCAAGGCCCTCCTGGCGAGCAAAAAACCCCGCAGGCCCCTTTTGGTGATAATTTACGACCGGGAGGAGATCGGGAGCTACGGCTCGACCGGGGCCGAGAGCAATTTCATCATGAGGCTGGCCGCTGCCGCCCTGGGCGCCTCCGGCAAGGAGCCCTCCTGGGCCAACGTCCAGGTCGCCCTGGCCGCCACCAGGGCCCTCTCCGCCGACGTCGAGGCCGCGGTCGACCCGACCTTCAAGGAGGTCCACGACGACCTTAACTCGGGGCTCATGGGCCACGGGCCCTGCGTGGTCCGCTACACGGGCGGGGCCGGGAAATACGGGGCCTCGGAGGCCAGGGCCGAGTACATGGCCCTGATCAGGCGCATATTCGACGAGGCCTCGGTGGCCTGGCAGAGCACGCTCCTGGGCAAGCAGGAGGAGGGCGGCGGGGGCACCGTGGCCCACCTGATGGCCTACCACGGGGTGAGCGTGGTCGATTGCGGCCCATGCCTTTTGTCGATGCACTCGCCCTTCGAGGTCTCCTCCAAGGCCGACGTCTGGATGAACCTCAAGGCCCACAAGGCCTTCCTGGCCTCGGCCTAAGGCCGGTGGCTAGGCGGGGACACGTAAATCCGTAAAGCGGCGAGTGAATCACGGTGTCCGGGCCGCGAAAACCAGGGTTTTTTTGCGGCCTGGAAATCAATTAGTTTTTGGCTTACAAGATATATACCTTTACACCCTTATCTCTATTTAAAGAGACATCCTTTTCTATCAAGGTGAATGCGATGAGAAAATTTCTATGTCTTTGCCTCTGTTTAACGGCATGTTTGTTCCTACTTAGTCCCATCGGGCCGGCCCAGGCCGCCGACCAGATTAAGTTCGGCCTCATGGGCCCCATCACCGGCGACTGGGCCTCCGAGGGCCAGGGCATGCAGCGGGTGGTCGAGCTCCTGGCCGAGGAGATCAACGCGGCGGGCGGCATTAACGGCGCCCAGGTGGTGATCGAGGTGGCCGACGACGGCGGGGCCCCCAGGACGGCGGCCATGGCCGCGAGGAAACTGTTGACCTCCAGCGTGGTGGCGGTGGTCGGGACTTACGGCTCCTCGGTGACCGAGGCCACCCAGGACATTTACGACGAGGGCGGGGTCATCCAGATCGCCACCGGCTCGACCAAAATCAGCCTGACCGGGAAGGGCCTGACCAAGTTTTTCAGGACCTGCCCCCGTGACGACGAGCAGGGCCGGGTCCTCGCCAATAACGTCAAGGGCCTTGGCTTCACCAAGGTGGCCTTGGTCCACGACAACACCTCCTACTCCAAGGGCCTGGCCGACGAGACCAGGGAAATCCTGAAGAACATCGGGGTGAGCGAGGTCTACTACGACTCCATAGTCCCCAACGACCGCGACTACACGGTGAGCCTCACGAAAATCAAGGCGGCCAACCCGGACGTCATAGTCTTTACCGGCTACTACCCCGAGGCCGGGCTCCTGCTCAGGCAAAAGAGGGAGCTGGGCTTCGATGTCCCGATCATCGGCGGGGATGCCACCAATAATTCCTCCATAGTCGAGATCGCCGGGAAAGAGGCCGCCGACGGCTATCTTTTCGTCAGCCCCCCGGCCCTCCCGGACATGAAAAGCGAGTCGGCGGCCAAGCTGATGGCCACGTATAGGCAAAAGTACGACAGCCTCCCCAGCTCCGTCTGGGCCGTCCTGGCCGGGGACGCTTTCCTGGTCCTGGTCGAGGCGGCCAAGGCCGTCGGCCCCGACCCCGCCAAAATGTCCGATTGGCTCAAGACCGGGCTTAAGGGCTTCGAGGGCCTTTCCGGGTCCATCGCCTTCGACGAAAACGGCGACCGCGTGGGCGAGGTCTATCGCCTTTACAAAATCTCGCCCGAGGGCGAGTTCGTCCTCCAGTAAGCCCTCCCGGATGCTTTGCTTTGGCCTTTTAACCCAAAGGCGCGCCCGGCGGCCCCCGGCCCCGGGCGCGGCCTTGGGAACCGTTTGATGTACGATCTCAATTTTTTTCTCCAGCAGCTTTCCAATGGCCTGACCAGGGGCAGTATCTACGCCCTGATAGCCCTGGGTTACACCATGGTTTACGGGGTCATGAAGCTGATCAATTTCGCCCACGGGGAGCTTTTCACCCTGGGGGCCTTTTTCGGCTACACGCTCTTGGTCTCGCTGGGTCTGGCCGGTAGCCTGGGGCCGCCGATGGCCATCGGGATTTCGATGATCATGGTCCTGGGGCTCGTGGCCCTGGCCGGGCACCTCCTGGAGAGGGTGGCCTACAGGCCCCTCCGCCACTCCGACCGCCTGGCCGCCGTGGTCTCGGCCCTTGGGGCCAGCATTTTCCTTCAGAACGCCATCATGCTAAAGTGGGGTGCCCAGTACAGGGCCTACGGGGCCGATCTCCTCCCCAACGTGGTCTTCCGCATAGGGGACTTTAACCTCCCGCTGGTCCGGCTTTTGGTCTTCGCGGCGGCCATAGTGGTCATGGCCTTCCTCCACGCCTTCATCCACCGGACCAGGCTGGGATTGGCCATCAGGGCCTCGGCCATCGACCAGGGGGCGGCCAAGCTCATGGGCATAGACGTCAGGAAGGTCATCGCCCTGGTTTTCGTCATAGGCCCGGCCCTGGGCGGCCTGGCCGGCCTTTTGGTCGGCCTGTACTACGGCCAGATAAATTACAACATGGGCCAGATATACGGGCTCAAGGCCTTCACCGCGGCCATCATCGGCGGCATAGGCAACATCACCGGGGCCATGGTCGGGGGTCTCCTCCTGGGCCTCCTGGAGGCCCTGGGCGAGGGGTACGTCTCGGTCGCCTGGAAGGACGCCCTGACCTTCGTCGTATTAATCATGATCCTGGTTTTTAGGCCCACCGGCCTCCTCCCGGAAAGGGTGGCCGAGAAACTATGAGCCAGGGGAACGCAAAGAACCATAACGGCCCCAGTGGCGGCCTTGGGGCCGGCCCCGGGGCCGCCGCGAACGGCGAGCGGGGCTACCTGGCGGGGGGCCTGACCGGGCTGGGGCTCCTGGCCTTCGCCTTCCTCCCGCTTTTGCTTAACGCCTTCGCCCAAAACTCGGCGCCGTACTGGCTGGACGTCATAAACACCGTGGGCCTCTACACCATACTGGCCCTCTCCCTGAACGTGATCCTGGGCTTCGCCGGCATGTTTCACATGGGCCACGCCGCCTTTTTCGCCATCGGGGCCTACTCGACCGCCATCCTTAACCTCGACTACGGCTGGTCCATAATGGCCACCATGCCGGTTGCGGCGGTCGCCGCCGGGGTCGTGGCCCTGGTCCTGGCCTGGCCCATCATCCACCTGAGGGGCGACTATCTCCTGATAGTCACCATAGGCATAGTCGAGATAGTCCGGATTGCCCTGACCAACAACGTCTTCGGGCTGACCGGGGGCTCGAACGGCCTCGTGGGCATCGCGAGGCCCAGCGTCTTCGGCTTCAGGATCGTCCAGCCCCAGCATTTTTTCTACTTCATCTGGGCGGTCGTGGCCCTGACCCTGCTTTTGTTCCACTGGCTGGAAAATTCCCGCTTCGGCCGGGCCCTGAAGTTCATAAAGGAAGACACCATCGCCGCCGAGAACATGGGCGTGAACACCTCCCGCTACAAGCTCATGGCCTTCGTGGTCGGGGCGGCCTGGGCCGGTTTGGCCGGGACCATTTTCGCCTGCCGCATGAGGACGATCAGCCCCGAGTCGTTCGTTTTTAGCGAGTCTGTGCTATTATTCACCATAGTTATCCTTGGCGGGAAGGGTAACCAAAAAGGCGTCCTTTTGGGCTCATTCCTTGTCATGGGCCTCCCGGAATTTTTCAGGGGCTTCGAGGACAAGCGCCTGCTGGTCTTCGGGGCGGCCCTGGTGGTCATGATGATCTTCAGGCCCCAGGGGCTCCTGCCCTCCAAGCCCTCCCGCTACAAACTCCCGGAGGGCTGGGATGACCGCCTTCCGGGGCCGGGCTCGCCGGGCCCCCCAACCCCTGGCCAAAAGCCCTGAGGTTTTGGTCCATTTATGCAGATTCTGTCTTTAAGCAGCGTGACCAAAACCTTCGGCGGGCTGGTGGCCGTGGCCGGGGTCTCCTGCGGGGTGGACCGGGGGGCGGTGGTCGGCCTGATCGGCCCCAACGGGGCCGGGAAGACCACGGTCTTTAACCTGATCACCGGGTCGATAAAACCCGACGACGGGCACATATTTTTTTCCGGCCACTCCATCAAAGGCCTCCGGCCACACCGCATCGTGGCCCTCGGCATAGCCAGGACCTTCCAGACGATCCGGCTCTTCCAGGGCCTCTCGGCCCTGGAGAACGTCCTTTCCGGCTGCCATTGCCGGATGCGCTCGGGCCTGATCGCCTCGCTCCTTCGCCTCCCGGGCCAGAGGCGGGAGGAGAGGCTGGTAATCGACCGGGCCATGGGCGAGCTTGAGTTCGTGGGCCTCGCGGGCCTTTGGCGGGCCACGGCCGGGTCGCTGCCCTACGGCGACCAAAGGCGCCTGGAGATAGCCAGGGCCCTGGCCACCGAGCCCAAGCTTTTGATCCTGGACGAGCCGGCCGGGGGCATGAACGAGCAGGAAACCCTGGAGCTCCGGGAGCTCATCGGCTCCATAAGGAAAAGGGGCATAACGGTCCTGTTGATAGAGCACGACATGGGTTTCGTCATGTCGGTCTGCGACAGGGTCCTGGTCATGGAAAACGGCATCCTGATCGCCCAGGGCACGCCCCAGGAGATCCAGACCAACCCAAAGGTCATCGAGGCTTACCTGGGCCTCGATGACGACGACTGACGGCCGGGGGCCCGATGCTGGAACTTAACGATTTGAAGGTGTCATACGGCGGGGTCGAGGCCCTGCACGGCCTCAGCCTGTCGGTCAGGGAGGGGGAGCTTGTGACCATCCTGGGGGCCAACGGGGCCGGCAAAAGCACCACCCTCATGGCCGTGAGCGGTTTGGTCAGGCCCAAGTCCGGCACCATCACCTTCAAGAACGAGCGCCTCGATAACCTCAGGAGCCACGAGGTCGTCCAGAGGGGCGTGACCCAGGCCCCGGAGGGGCGCAGGGTCTTCGGCCCCATGAGCGTCGAGGAAAACCTGAGGCTCGGGGCCTTCACCCGCAAGAAAGGCGTCGAGGCATCCTTGGCCAAGGTCTACGGGCTCTTCCCCCGCCTGGACGAGCGCCGCAACCAAATGGCCGGGACCCTCTCCGGCGGGGAGCAGCAGATGCTGGCCATCGGCCGGGCCCTCATGGCCGAGCCGACCCTGCTTTTGCTCGACGAGCCCAGCCTGGGCCTGGCCCCCCTGCTGGTCAAGACCATCTTCCAGGCCATAAAGGACATAAACGAATCGGGGGTGACCGTGGTCCTGGTCGAGCAGAACGCCCGGGCCGCCCTCAAGCTCGCCCACCGCGGCTACGTCCTGGACGTGGGCAACCTGGTCCTGGAGGACACGGCCGACAATTTGCTTAACAACCCGCTGGTGATTGACGCCTACCTGGGGGTCCAATGACCCCCCCGGGCGGCTAGGGCCCCCTACCTGGGGGCGGTTTCCTAAGGTCGAGAAACTCTGAAAAGGAGGGCCGATAAACGGCGGCCGGTCCCGACGGCCCGGCCGGGCGCGGCTTTTGGTTATGGGGACTACATCCATTCTTTTGGTAGACGACGATCTGGAGCACCGAACCGCGTTCGGCTTCATCTTCAAGGACTGGGGCTACGAGCTGACCATGGCCAAGGACGGCTTCGAGGCCGTCAGGCTGGCCACCAGAAAACGCTTTGACCTCATCGTCATGGACGTGAAGATGGACGGCCTGGACGGCCTGGAGGCCCTGGCTTTCATCAAGAAAAACGAGCGGGCCGAGGCCATATCCGGCCTCAAGGGCGAATCCCTCAACGACCAAACACCCGTCATCATGCTGACCGGCTACGCGACCGTCAAGGACGCCGTCCAGGCCATGAAGGACGGGGCCTACGACTTTTTGATCAAGGGCGACATCGAGATAGACATCCTGAGGCTCAAGATAGAGAACGTCCTCGAGCACTTCAAGCTCAGGGAGGCCAAGGAGGCCGGCCTAATCGGGGAACAAAACCTCATAATCGGCCGCAGCCCGGCCTTCAGGAAGGTCATCGAGCTGGTCGATCGCATAGCCCCCTCCATGGCCAACATACTCCTGACCGGCGAGAGCGGCGTGGGCAAGGAGGTGGTGGCCCGCCTCATCTGGAGCAAAAGCCCCCGGGCCAACCAGGTCTTCGCCACCTGCAACTGCTCGGCCGTCTCCAAGGAGACGGTCGAGGACAGCCTCTTCGGCCACCGCAAGGGCGCCTTCACCGGGGCCGTGGGCGACCGCCAGGGCATCCTCAAGTCCGCCGAGGGCGGCACCGTGTTCCTGGACGAGATAGGCGAGACCACCTCCCAGTTCCAGACCAAGCTCCTCCGGGCCCTCCAGGAGCGCGAGATCCAGCCCCTGGGGAGCGACCTGGTCGAGAAGGTCGACGTCCGCTTCCTGGCCGCCACCAACGTCGAGCTGGAAAAACAGATCCAGGCCGGGAACTTCCGCGAGGACATCTACCACCGCTTCACCTTCAAGATCCGCGTCCCCTCCCTCCGCGAGCGCCTCGAGGACCTGCCCGAGCTGGCCAATTACTACCTCAACCGCTACGCCATGCGCAACGGCCGGACCGTCTCCGGCTTCACCCCCCTGGCCCAGGAGGCCCTCATGCACCACCCCTGGCCGGGAAACATCCGCGAGCTGCAAAACGCCATGGAGTACGCCGTGGTCATGATGACCTCCGACCAGGTGACCGAGTGCGACCTGCCCGAGTCCATCGTCTCCGTCAGCCACCACCCAAAGCCCGCCAAGGCCCCGGAGGCCGCCCATGACCCCAACCTCTCCCCCATGTCGCTAAAGGATTCCGAGAAAACCGCCGTCATCAACGCCCTTGAGTTCACCAACGGCGTAAAGAAAAAAGCCGCGACCCTCCTGGGCATAAGCCGCAAAACCCTGGGCGAGAAAATCAAGCTCTACCAGCTGACCCAGTACATGACCACCAAGGACGGCAGCCTGGACGAGGACGAGGAATTCGAGGCCGAGGACGAGGCCCACGGTCCCGGCCACGGCCTAGACACCAACAACCTCTTTAAGCACTGACCCACCCGCCGTCACCCAACAAAAATAACCCGGGGCCCCGCCTGGCGCCCCGGGTTTTTTTTGTTGTGGGGCCCGGACCCTTCCTCGACGATTCCCATCTTTTTCGGCTATGTTAAGTCCCAAAGGGTCTATTTCGCCGCGGCTATCCCCCCGCTGCCCATCCGCCTGTTATGGGGTCATAAAAATGGAGAATTTAAAATTATTATCTACGTTTAAAAGTTAAAGATGCTTTAAGTGATGTTACTTTGGCTAGGGTATTTGAATCTATGTCAAAAGGAATTTTATGCAGCGTTATCCGTCTAAAAATAATATTTAGACCTATGTAGAACCCCGGCATAATATCAATAACGTGTTCACCTGCACTTCCAAGTAAAGCATATATTTCTTCAGAATAAGTAGTAGATGCTATAACTTCATTACCATTTAAAGCTTCTATAATAATAATAAGGTTAGAAAATGGATTGGAAGTATATGTATAAAATTTATATTTATCTAAAAATAATTTTATTAAATTTTCTCTTACTTTATAAGCGAAAAATTTATCACTTTCATAAATAGTTACAACATTATATTTAGAACCAAGGTTAGAAGCAAGGTTATTGCGCCCATTACAAAATTTATAGCAATCAAGACTTATATTCTCGCCATAGAAACTATAAGGTGTATTCATCAGAGATTTATTACATTCAGTTTCATCTTGTTCTAAATATTGGCTTTCAGAGGCGATAGATATTTGTTTTAGAATGTTATTTAATTTAGTTAGTATTAAATTATTATAGATAGGTAAATCAAGCTCCAGTGTCGTATATACAAATAATTGTCCATTTTCAATGCTTGGTTTAAGGGTAATTTTAAATAAATCCTCAAATTTAAAATCATCTAAAAAATCTTTCAGCATTAAAATTTTATTTGTTTCATTATCCGAATCAGTTGCCATAGTGGCGGCTAAGTTCAACCCGTCGATTGGCACTTGCGTCGTTGAATAATTATTAATCGATTCTATCAAGATTTCTTTCTCGATCTCGGCCTCTATCCTAACCAACCAAATATCCCCATTTTTAATGGCCGATAACTCTTTATAAGAATTGACTCGCCCACGACTGTAGGTAAGGATCTTTTCCTCGATATCTTCATTTACAACGGTGGTTTTTGAGACCATGT
>JAITKA010000092.1 GCA_031278635.1 Deltaproteobacteria bacterium
GAGCCGTCCCCTGGGCCATTGACCGAGGCCGCAGGCCCCGCGATCCCGGCAAGGGATCCTGGGGAACTGGGGATAGCCAGCCCGTTATGGCCGCCCGAGGCCTTGCCCACCCAGTTCGATCCTGCTGGGGCGTACGAAAACCCGTTTCCTGGCTTCACTGCTCCCACGGCCCACGACAGGCCGACCGAGCCGTCCCCTGGGCCATTGGCCGAGGCCGCAGGCCCCGCGATCCCGGCAAGGGATCCTGGGGACCTGGGGATAGCCGGCCCGTTATGGCCGCCGGAGACTTCAGCCACCCCGATCGATCCGGCGGGGGTGCGCGAGAAGGGCGGGGAGGGGACCGGCCCGGCCGAAAACTCCCCATCGGCCAAAATGGACGATTATTCCGGCCTCCCGAGGCCGCCTTGCCCCGGCACACATTCGGCCAAGCCAATGGGCTTGCCGGGAGAGGAGCGGCGGCCCACTGAATGGCTTGAACCCGCCGCCCAGAATGGCTCAGACACCGGCATAGAGCATGCCTACCTTTGGGGGATAATAGACCCGGAACAAGCCCGCTCCCTTACCAGGGTCACGCTTAAGGCCGAGAAGGGCGGGGAGGGGACCGGCCAAGCCGAAAACTCCCTTTCGGCCAGAAAGGACCATGATTACAGCCTACCGAGGTCTCCGTCCCCCGGGGCCCGTTTGGCCAAGCCGACGGGCTGGGCGAGGGAGAGGCTGGGGCCATTCGTGTGGCTTGAGCCCGACGCCCCCATGGGGCCTGACATTGGCCTTGCGCATGCCTTCCCTTGGGGGATAACGGGCGGGGGAAAAGCCCTGTCCAGGTCCCATTACCTGGACTTGCCCGGCTACCACGTGATTGGTGGCCGCGAGGCGATGGGGGCGATGGGTCCCGGCGCCGGTGAGGCCGACGGGTTAAAAAGCGTGGCCATGGGTTCGGGCGGCCTAGCCAAGGGCGCGAGGGATCTAATCAAAGGAGCCGTGGTTTCCCCGAGCATCGGGGGCCACGGCGATTTGGTCGATAACCGGCCCTTGGCGAAGGGAAACGACCGTCCCGGGATTTCGCCAGCTATTCCCCCGCCTTGGGCCGGGCCCAGTTTCTCCATCTTAAACCCGCGGGTTGCAAGCCTTAGGCGCGTAAGGGGCGTCGGGAAGGTTTCAATCGCAGATCGACGCAATCATGACTCATTTAAGTATAAGATTACGATAGGCGATTTTGACGGTCCCGTCTCCCACGACGTCAGATTGGTTAAACTGAATGGGCGGGTAGGACCGTCCCCTTAGCTTAGCTTATGGTTATTGCCCCGTGCTCGTCATTCCGCCGTAGCCAGGTGGCCACCGACCCGGTATGGCATCGCCCTAGCCAACGTGAGCGGCGTCTTAGGGGTTTTGGCGAGGCCAGGGGTTGAAAGTTACGTCATAGCCCCGTCCATCCTTGGCGATGGATTAGGTTTTATAAGGTAAGTCCGGCTTCCGTCTGGGGCTGGGCCTGAACGCCATTGGTGTGGCCATCGCCCGGGACTGGACCCCCGGGGGCATGCTTCGCCTTTAGCATCGGGTTCACGCCTATGGAAGGGCCGGCCTAAGAGCCCTGGGGTTGCGAACGGCGCCCCGGTTGGCGGGTACGTTTATGGCCGTTGGAAAGGAGGCGGCCAAAAAATCAATGGCCAAAGTTCTCACCACCGGCAAGGCTAGCGCTGGCCCGGCCGGTGGCTGGGAAGGCTTCGCGAAAGGTCCTTATAGCATATGTTGGGTAGGTACCGACCCGGGCCTGTGTTTTGGACTATCCCTACATGCTGCCCCTCTAGGGGGGCAAATGCCTTGGCGCCGATTCGTTAGAGTCCGGCCTCTGTCCAGGGCCAGGCTTGAACGCTAGAGTCTTGTCTTTGCCATAGGAAGATACGGTAGAGTCCGGCCTCTGTCCAGGGCCAGCCTTGAACGTTAGAGTCTTGTCTTTGGTCAGGAAAGATACGGTAGAGTCCAGATACCGTCTAGGGCTAGGCTTGAAGGCTACCGCCGTGTCATGTCTCTGGATGAGATGTAGAGTCCGGGCTCCGTCCAAGGCTGGGCTTGAAGGCTACCGGTGCGCCGTTGGCGTGGGCCGATTTGGCCGGCAAAATGCCCGGGCCGCGATTTGTGGGCACGGATCGGCCATGGGTTCGGTCGGCGGCGGGGCCGCGAGGGCGGGTGGATTCAGGGCTGGGCGTTTGGCCAGCCCTCGAGGAGGATCGAGCGTTTGGATTCGAAGATGGCGCATTCCTCCTCGGTCAGGGAGTCCATCTGGGTGACGCTCAGGCCGTAGCCGCTTTGGAGCCAGGTGAGCAGGCGGGCGTAGAAAACGGCGGTGAGGGCTTCGAGGAAATCATCTTTTAAGGCATCGTCGAGTTTTTGGTAGGCCAGTATGCTGCGGAAGACTATTATGGCCCAGTCCTCGGCGGTGACGTTTAGGGAATCGGCGGCCTCGGTGGAGATCTTTTGGAAGATCCAGTCCTTTCGGCCGTTGAAGACCTGGCTCCACATTTGCCCGTGCTTGTCGGCCAGGCGCTTGATCTCGCCCAGGAAGAGCTCGGGCGGGGCGATGGGCCTTGGGGCCACGACCTGGGGCGACAGTTCCGTGCCCGTGATGGTGGTGGGCTTGGAGCGTTTGCAGTTAAGCCAGACGTCCTGGAAGGAACCGACGAGGGTGAAGATGGATTTGGCCACCTTGGCGAAGTTTTCGCCGGTGATGAGGTCCAGGGGCTGGTTTTGCCAGGAAAGTCTTGGGGTGGCCATGAACGACTGGCATATTTTCGCCTTTTTCATGATGGCCAGGATCGACATGGTCATTTCCGCGGAGGGGTAGGGCAGGTCCTGCCGCCAGCCGTGGTTGGCCAGGAAATGATCGTTTAGCTCGAGGGAAAAGGCGCGATCCGTGTAGAAAGGCTGGCGCAGGCGGCGGCCGAAAAGGGCCCTGAACATGGGGTAGCCGAAGGTGTTGGTGACCGGGGTGTCGTACTTCAGCGAATGGTAAAACGGGGAGGTGTAATCGGCGTTCCCCGTGAGTATGGGCTGGGCCAGGCGGCCGATCCAGGTCCGCTTGACGCTGGTCAGGTCGCCGTCCAGGGCGATTATCACCTTGGGCCTCAGGCGCTGGGCCAAACGCATGAGGTTGAACAGGCTGTGGATCTTGCGGGGATGGTCGGGTCCCGTGGCTTGGTAGATCCTGGGGACGGGGCAAGGGGTCCCGAGGAATATGTCCTTGAGCTCCGGCCTCAGGCTGGAATCGAAAAAGGCGATGGCGGACGTGAGTTGGGGGTAGGTCTGCGAAAGGCCCTCGTGGGACTTGACCAAAGGGATTTTGACGTCGGTCGTGCGCTTATTGGAGACGATCCCGACAAGGATATCGACCCGGTCGAGACTGTCGGTGAAAATCTCGGATTGGATTAAGGCTTCCGCCCTGGCAACGGTCATGATGGCACCCCGGCCCATAACCCGGCCGGATTGGGTAATCGGCCCGCCCATGGGCGGGCCCGTCGGTAACTGTGCGGCCGAACCCTGGGCGGGTTTGGCCTAAGGCCGGCCCGGGGGGCCGGGAAAAGGGGGGCGGCTTGGCCTCGCGGGCCGATGGGGAAGCCGCCAAGGCGATGGCTTGAGGGCGTAGAATTTTCTAGCCCAAAGCATACCATAAAAGCTAAATTTTAGTGGTAAAATTTACCTAGGTCGCTGAGGGTTAATATTCTTAGCTATCTATAGACATATAAGTATGGTTAATTGTAGGCTAATCTGGTTCTTGTTATTCGTTCGTTAAGATTAAATTTACCGCGATTAACTCGCCTCCTGGGATGGTAAAATCTGGCCTTTGCCTAAACGGGCCCGCGAAAGGGGCCCATGCATTCGGCGGCGGCAACGATTGCGGCTAATTGGCGAAACCCCTGCCTATCCGTCGGGCCGGGGGGATTTCCCCGGGGCGGGAAGGGCCTTCGCCCAAAGGGCCGCGCCCCCCTTACCTTGGGGGCGATTGATTCTAGCCACGATTGGCGGGCACTGTCAACCAAGGCTGAAATCGTTGCGAAAAAAAGCGGGTTTTTTGTCCGTCCGGGCCGTCTGGGCACAAAAACTGGCCACGGTTGACCGGTTGTTGACGGGCAAGGATCTATTTAGATGGGAAATATCTTACACTATCGCTGCCGCAAATGCAATTGCTTGATTTTTATAAATAAAATCAATTAATCGCGTTTCCATAACATACTGAGTTCATTACGAAAGGCAAAAATCCGGTTTGGGGAAAAGGGGGGGAGGGCCCTTGGATCCGAGTGGGGGCGGGGGGTATTTTTCCCTGGGGCCGGGACAATCTTCGTTTGGTAGCGGGATTTAAAGGGGACCGTACAATGCTGGACATTTTAGTCTTCCTAGGGTATTATTTTGGTCGAAATAGCCAAGTCAGCTTAAAGGTGTCTTACGACCCGTTCAGCGGATAGGATTTATTCAATTATATTGTGGTCTTCTTCCATTTTTAGTTCTTGTTTTTGTCATAAACGTTCTGATAATTACAGCTTCAAAATAATATATATTTTGTTAATTTTTGTCTCTAGATTTAACCAATGAATTTGTGAGATATTCATATTTTTTTATACAGTTTTTTTTAGAATAATTTGTATCGTTAACTATTTTAAGACGAATGATATACTCAAATAGAAGACGATATGATTCCCCGTAAACCTCCTGGTTAACGCCAGGCAAACCTTCTTAGGAGGATGACTATATGGGCATGAGCGTTTTTTTGGCCGCTACGGACAAGGCCGCCAATAGGCCGGCGGCGGGTGATGCTTTTTTGAATTGTTGTTCCGCGGGGGGCCACACGCCAGGTTACTTCAAGACCGTGGCCCAGGACCCCGAAAGTTGCCAAAGGCTCAAGGACCAGGCGGCCAGGATGGGCGTGCCCCTTAGGGACGTCTATGGCGTGTCCCTTCAGGAAGCCGTGGATTACCTCAACGCCGGCCGCGAGGCCACTTTGATCGAGGACGTTTTGGCCCGGTTCGCCGCCCTTTCCGGCCGCTTCGGGAACATCCTCATCGAGGGCGCCGATCTCGTGGACCTGTACGCTTTCGTGCTTCAGGGCATCGACGGCGTCCTGGCCGCCAACCTGGCCGCGCCGGTCGTCGTCCTTAGCGCCGCCAAGGTCTGCCTGGCCGCCTCCGGGGTCCGTTATTACAAGGGCAACTGCGCCGAGGTCATCGCCGTGGTGTTGGCCGGCGAGGCCACCGTCGCCCAGGCCAAGGAATACGACATCCTCAAGGGGATCGAGATCATCGCCGCCAAGCCCTCGGACTACGGCTCCCTGCCCGATACCGTGAGCAAGCTGGCCGGGGCCTTCACCCCCACCGTGGTCACGCCCAAGCGTTTCGAGTCCGTCCTGATCGAGAAGGCCCGTTCCCCCAAGCAGCGCATAGTCCTTCCCGAGAGCGACGACGACCGCATCCTCAAGGCCGCCGACGATATCCTGCGGCGCGGCTTCGCGGACATTACCATCCTTGGCCAGGTGGACGCCATAAAGGCCAAGGCCGAGGCCCTTAACCTCACGAACCTCGGCAAGGCCGAGCTCGTCGACCTCAGGACGGCGCCCTTCCGCAAGGAGCTGGTCGACCAGTTTTACGAGATCAGGAAAGCCAAGGGCATCACCCCGGAGCAGGCCGACAAGCAGCTGAACGACCGCAACTGGTTCGGCACGATGATGGTCAAGGCCGGGAAGGCCGACGGCATGGTTTCCGGGGCCGTCGGGACGACCGCCGACACCATCAGGCCGGCCCTCTCCATCATCAAGACCAAGCCCGGCTGCTCCATCGCCAGCTCGGTCTTCATCATGTGCATGAAGGACAGGGTGCTGGTCTTCGGCGACTGCGCCATCAACCTAAACCCCACGCCCCAGCAGCTGGCGGAGATCGCCATCATCTCGGCCCAGACGGCCAAGGCCTTCGGGGTCGAGCCCAGGGTGGGCATGCTCAGCTATTCCACCGGCACCTCCGGGACCGGCCCGGACGTCGACGCCGTCAAGGAGGCCACGGAAATCGCCCAGAAGTCGGCCGAGACGCTCTACCCGGGCCTCGCCATCGACGGCCCCATGCAGTTTGACGCGGCCCTCGATCCCGGCACGGCCAAGAGCAAGATGCCCAACTCCAAGGTGGCCGGGAAGGCCACGGTCCTCATATTCCCGAACCTTAACGCCGGCAACATCGGCTACAAGGCCGTCCAGAGGACGAGCGGGGCGGTGGCCGTGGGTCCCATCATCCAGGGCCTGAACTCCCCGGTCAACGATCTGAGCCGCGGCTGCACGGTTCCCGACATCATCAACACCGTGGCCATCACCGCCAACCAGGCGCAGGCCGAAAAGGGGTAAGCGAGACATGGAAACGAGGGGCGAAGAAGGCTTCGGGGTGGCTTTCCTGGGCTATGGCCGCATGGCCCAGGCCATAAGCCGCGGCTTGGATCGTCACGGGTTGGTCCCCTACGCCCGCCAGGCCGCCTATGACGTCCTGGGGGACAACCTGGCCAGGCTCTCGGCCCAGAGGGGCTTTAAGGCCGCCGCCGGCGGGAGGGACCTGGCCGGGCTCTCGCCCACGATCATCGTGGCCGTCAAGCCCCACCAGGTGAGGGGGGCCCTGGAGGAGATAAGGCCCGCCCTGTCGGATCAGCTGGTGATATCCATCGCCGCGGGCGTCACCCTCGGGACCCTCGCGTCCCTGTTGCCCTCGGGGGCCGGGCTGGTCAGGGTCATCCCCAACCTCCCGGCCCTCGTCGGCCAGGGCATGACCCTGATCTGCGTACCCGACGGTTCCCCGCCGGCGAGTCTCGACAAGGCCAAGGCCATTTTCGGGGCCGTGGGCTCGGTGGCCGTCCTGGCCGAGGACCATTTCAACGAGGGCACGGCGGTCAGCGGTTCCGGCCCGGCCTATTTTTTCCTGGTCATGGAGGCCATGATCAGGGGCGCCGTCCGCCTGGGCCTGACCTGGGACGTCGCGAGGGAGCTGGTCCTGAAAACCGCCCTGGGCTCGGCCCAGGCGGCCATCGACCTGCCCGACCTAAGCCTCGCCGAGCTCCGCGACCAGGTGACCTCCCCCGGCGGCACCACGGCCGAGGGGCTTTTGGAGCTGGAGAAAGGCTCCATAACCGCCGTCATCCACCAGGCCCTCAAGGCCGCTTCCGACAAGGGCTCCAAGCTCGCCTAGGCGGGCCCGGCCCCGTTTTCACGCATTGGCCAAAGCCGGCCGCCCAGGGCGCCACCGGCTTTGATTTACCGTTCCCGAGGTGTCCTTCATGGCCATGAAATCTCCCCCGGCGCCCGTCGATCTGGACGACCGCTTGGAGTGTTACGGCTGTTTCAACCCGCAAGACTACGTTTGCAGCGAGTATTGCGCCTTGTCCCTTAACTGCGCCGTCGCCAACAAACACTTTCTCGACGGCCAGGTGAAAGAGGAATTTTTCCTTGCCCCATCATAAGCCAAGGGTGCGCTTTCCAGCCCAAAAGGCTATCCCTTGACCCATAAACCCAGCCCTTTTGGCCCCCCCAGGCCCGAAAGGCGCGAAACGTGGCGCGGCCCCGATGGCCGCGCCGACGGGGACAACCGCATGATTCCGCAATCAGCACCGGGACGGCCGCGTGAAAACCGCTAGCCCGGCCCGAAGGCCCCTTAAGGCCCTCGTCGCCCTGGCCCTCTCCTTGGCCCTGCTGGCCACCTCCTGCGCCCAAAGCTCGGCGCGGCTCTGGGAGAAAGAGGTCCGCCGCGGCTGGTCCGGCGGCTTCAGGCCCCTGGACATCCCGGCCCCGCCCTTCAGGCTGGCCGGGCTCCTCAAGGGCGACAGCGGCACCGATCTGGTGGTCTACCTCGAGGGCGACGGCAGGGCCGTGGTCAGGGGGCGCCCCTCCGCGGACCCGACCCCGAGCCTGGCCCAGTCCTTCGAGCTGGCCATGGCCGACCCCGCCCCCCTGGTCCTGTACCTGGCCAGGGTGGGCCAGTTCATGCCCGCCTACACGGGGCCCCGCTACCAGGCCTACTGGTCGTCGGGCAGGCTGGCCCCCGAGGCGGTCCAGGCGGCCAGCCTCGCCATCGACGACGTCAAGGGCAGGACGGGGGCCCTCAGGGTGCACCTGGTGGGCTTTTCCGGGGGCGGCGGCCTCGCTGTCCTGCTGGCCGCCCAGAGGCCCGACGTGGCCAGCCTGGTCACGGTGGCGGGCCTCCTGGACATCGACTGGTGGGTGCGCAACAGCGGCTGGCAGCCCCTGTCCGGTTCCCTGAACCCGGCCACCTACGCCAACCAGGTGGCCAACGTGCCCCAGATACATTTTTACGGGACCTCGGATCGCATCATCCCCCCGCTGATGTCACTCCGGTTCGCCGGCATGGCCCAGTTCAGCGATTTCAACAGGTTTAGCCTGGATAACGACCATTACTCGGGCTGGACCAAATCATGGCCCAAGCTTTTGAACGAGCGCGTCATCCCGCTGCGCCAAAAGTCCATGGCCCTGACCCCGGCCCACACCCCGGCCGGCGGCTCGGAAGGGAAAGAAGCTATCTGACGTTTTAACAAAATGGCAAAAATCGTGATGGTATTAATTTCTTTGTCTCGCTTAAGTGACATCGGTACGATAAAAGCGCCCATCATCCAGCCAGCGTCCCCCCACAAAGCGTAAGCAAAAGCGCAAGCCAGAGCGCTAGAGTCCAAGCCAGAGAGCTTGCGATAGCGCAAGCCAGAGCCCGGAGTCCAAACCGCGTGCCTTTCAATCCCCGGACGAAACTAACCTAAGTCACATATAATAAAATATATAACCAGTAAAACGACAGATATATTTATAATTAATAATAGCTTATATTTTTATTGGTGACCAAGATGTCCACCCCTAAATTAAGCGCGGTAATATTAGCCATAGCCCTCTTTATCGTCATCTCGCCGATATACAAGATGTTCGATAATAGCTACGGTAGCAATATTGGCGGCAATAAAAGGGCCAAGGATAACGGGAATGCCGAACCGATATTCTTTGAGGGGAAGTACTACGACCAAAAAATGGCCGGCGCCCTGGAGCCCAGGTTCCAGGCCATCGTCGGCCTGGCCGGGGCGGAGCGCCTGGCCATGCGCGAGAGGGTCAACGGGCTCTTCGACGGCTACGCCGCCGGCGTGGACCGCTTCCTGGACTGGTTTTACGGGCTGGGGCGGGGCGACGGGCCCGCCGGGGTGGAAGCGGGGCGGTTTTTGAGGGAGGGGCTGGCCCTGGCCTTGCGGGACAACCCGGGCCAAAGGGCCTTTTCCGAGGGCCTCAAGGCCCTGGGCGATAGGCATTCGGACATGGCGGGCAAGCTCGCCGGCCTAAGGGCCGATCTGGCCCTCTGCGAGGTCCCCGCCGGCCCGGCCGCGGCCGTGGCCCCGGCGGGTGGGGCCTGGCCCTGGGCGGTCTCGCGCAGCCAGGCCGACCTGGAGGCGCTGGGCCGGGCCCTGGAGGCCCTGGGCTCGGGGGAATTCGAGGTCGGCCCCGGATCGCCCCTCATGGCCGCCATCTCGGGGCTCGGGAGCTTTGTGGCCGCCCAAAACGCCATCGCTTACCCGGCCCCCGACCCCGACCTGGGAAAACTGGTGAGCCGCCAAACGTTCAGGGCCGAGATCCTTGGGGCCATCGACCAGGGGCGCCAAAGGGCGCTCGATGCCGTCCATGGCCACCGGGCCGGGCCCGGGAACGCGGGCCGGTTCGGCCCCTTCGTCGACGGCCAAGCCCCGATCCCACCAATATAACCATCCCTACGTCACTTCGCGGTTTTTGCTTTGCGTTTTAGGATTTTATCCTTAGAGGATACCATTTTGTCCAATTATCTTTGGATCGTAAATGGCCGGGCTTTGATTTAGAGCCGCGTTTTTCCGCTTGGTTGCGACGATTCCCGGTCGTTGCCTTAACCTGAGCCATTTTTGCAAATTTTTTCGGGACCATTCCCGGTTCAGACGCCAACCTATGATATTTGTTAGTTTTAATCGCCACAAATTCAGGATCAGACGGCAACTAGGGACATTTTAAGATTCAAGGTAGCCAATCGCTTCAATCTCCTGGCCCGTTAGGGTAGGTAAATAAAAGTCTAATCGCTTGTTATAAGTAATTTTTTTGAGAATAAAACCGTCCTGCCAACAAAAAAGTCCCGCGTTATGCCTAAGGGGGTTGTCAAGATAAATAAACTGATGTATAATATCATCAAAACTCGGTTATCGCAGCAGAATCAGGTTGCTTTTTTTTTCTATCGACTTGAACGGAGGCCGGCCTTTCGCAAGCCGGCCAGCCGGCCAGGGGATGGCCAAGACGCGGCCCGGATTTGGCCGGGCCGTTTGGTCGCGTTTTAGGCGAGGGTACCCCCAACGGAGGCCAAGGGGCCGGAACCTGGCGCGACTTTGGGCTTGACCATGCGGGCCGGGGCCCCGGCCCGCGGATGTGGTCCGTTTAGGGCATATTCAAGGACTGGAGCCTTATCCGCTGGACGCTATCGATATCGTGCTCGCGTTATTCATAGCTCAACGGTCCCTTAGTGTGAAGTCTCCCGTTTACCGCAGAAAAAAAGCTTCAATCTTCTGTAAAGTATGCTATAATCGCGTTGCAAGCGTGGACATAGCGCTCGTCAAATGTCGCTAACGAAATCCACGTAGCCCCTTTGTTTGGTTTTTTCTTTGTCGTAGGCAAGAAACCGGCTCTTTGAACCTAGACTTTCGCCTTGGTTTCTTGCCCCTTAGGCCGAAAATGGCTTAACCGTGCCCCCCCGGGGCCTTTCGCGGGGGGGAAAGTAGCGATACCGATTTATCGGGACATGGAGTTGGGGCAACGACTCCCGGGATGGGGGGCCATCGGCCCGTAAAGGCCGGAACGGAACCTGGATCCCGAAACCCCGCCGCCGAGGCCGGCCCGGCCGAGGCCCGAGGGGCTTGCCCGCCGGCAACCTAACACAACAGCTAATGGGCGGATCAAGTCATTTGCCTGCCCTTAGGGACCGTTCGAACCCCTTTGGCCCCATTCACGGGGCGAGGCCACCCAGGCCAAACGGAATGGTCTATGTCGCGCCAAGGCGCGGCGTTTTTAGCCTCCCCGGGTAACGGGAGGCTCACATATTAATCCCCACTCGGAAGCGGGTTATTATTTTGGAGAATTTCTATGAAAGTCGATGCTAAGGCCTTTAAAAAGGCCCGTGAAGAGCGTCTTTTGAGTATCACCGCTTTGGCCCAGTTGGCCGGGGTTTCATCAAAATCCATCTATCGCATGGAGAGCGGTGGGGCCATCAAGCTTTTAACCTTCAGAAAGCTTTTGCTGGCCCTCGGATACACCGTGGCCGACAAGGATCGCTTCATCATCGAGGAGTGATCCCCCTCAGACCAAGGCCATTGGCCCCCGCCCAAGGCCGATGGCCCGATGGCGCCGCCTAACCCAGGCACCTGCCTATGGCCCGAAAGAGTTCTCGCGACTCAAAATCCTGACCCGCGTTGATCCTGACGTGGCCGGGAAGCCCAAACGAGCTCAAGGAGCGGATAATCACGCCCTCCTTGAGCATTTTTTTTACGAAGTCGTCGGCCGGAATCCCCCCCGGCAGCCTGGCCATGACGAAATTGGCCTCGGTCGGGTAGACCTCGAGGCCAAACCTGGGCAGCCTCCCCGCGTACAGCGCCAGCGCCGCCCAGGTCATTTCCAGGGTCCTTTGGGCGTGCCCGTGGTCGTCCAGGGCGGCCATGGCCGCGGCCTGGGCCAAGACGTTCAGGTTGAAGGGCTGCCTGACCTTGTTTAGCTCCCTTGCCAGTTCCGGGGCCATGAGGGCGTAGGCGGCCCGCAGGCCCGCGAGTCCCATGATCTTCGAGAAGGTCCTCAGGATGACCACCCGGCCGTCGGCCAGAAGGCGCCCGTAATCGGGCCTGGGGCTCCTCGCGAAATCGGCGTAGGCCTCGTCCAGGACCAAGAGGCAGCCGGCCGGGAGCGATCCCAAAAAGGCCGATACCTCCTCCCCGGACATGTAAGCGCCGGTGGGGTTAAGGGGGTTATCGACGAAGACCATCCTGACCGAGGCATCCGAGCGGGCCCTTTCCGCCATGGCGGCCAGATCGTGGCCATACCGGGCCGTCACGGGAAACTCCGCGGCCATGGCCCCCGCCGCCTGGGCGAACTTGGCGAACAGGGTGAAGCTGGGCCGGGACATGATGGCCGTGGTCCCTGGCCCCAGAAGGGCGTGGGCCATGACCAGGATGAACTCCGAGGAGCCGTTCCCGGCCACGATGCCCCCGGCCGGGTGGCCGGTCCGAGCGGCTATGGCCTCCCGCAGGCGCCTGCTGTCGGCGTCCCCGTAGCGGGCCACGCCCCCCAGGGCCTCGGTCGCCGCCCTGAGCGCCAGCGGCGAGGGCCCCAGCGAGTTCTCGTTGGAGGCCAGCTTGACCGCCGAGGCCAGCCCCATCTCCTCCAGGACGTCCTCGATCAGCTTGCCCGGCTGGTAGGGGGCCAACTCCCGGACGTGCCCCGGGACGAACTTTTCGATGTCGATTTTGGTCATGTCTGCCCCCTTAACGGCCACGTTCAATCGCGATCCATGGAAAATCCCGCCGCCGGCCCATCTCGCTTCCCCCATGGGGCATAAAAAAGCCCCCTTGGGGCAAGGAAAAGGGCCTCGCGGGGTAAGGTATTTGGCCGGGCCGGTGAATCCGCCCCAAATGAACCCGCCCCAAAGCGATCCCGCGGCGGGGTTCGCTTTGGGGCAAGATATCCCAGTCACCAAGCATTAAATTGTCATGATAGAACAAAAATAATCGCCCTAAATAATTCGCTTTGTGATTATGCCGTGAGATATCGAAATCGGGATTTAACGCGGGGTACCAAGTTGAGAATCAGCGAAGAACCGTATGAAATGAGTTGAATTGGTTTGAAATGTTTTGATATGCTTTGATATGCTTTGAAAAGGTACAATTTAGTCTAAATAAGAAGTCGTGATATGGTTAAAATTTTAATCAATAATTTAGATGTTTTTACCGAGTTGCTTGATTAAAAAGTCCACGGTATTGCGGAGCTCGTCATCTTTCTTAAGCGCCATAAGGATCTTATTATATGTATAGATGATGGTGGTGTGTTGGCGGTTGAAGGCGCGGCCGATCTCGGTGTATGAATGGCTGGTCATGTGTTTCGCCAGGTATATGCCTACCGACCTGATTTTATTGAGGGTTTTGGTCACGTTCTTCGAAACCAAAGTTTCCTCGTCAACGTTATAAACCCCGCAAATCAGGGACTTTATCTTGTTCAGGGCCTCACCGCTTGAGGGCGATTTGGTCGAGAAGGCCAAAACGTCCTTGGCAAGGGACATATCGACCGGTTTCTTCTCGTAGTCGCTTTTGGCCTTGAGCGAGGTCAGGCAGCTTTGGAGTAGCCTCACGTCGTTGGTGACGTTCTGGGCCACCAGCTCCAGGACCGAGCTGGGCATCTTGTAGGAGTGGGCCTTGACCAGGTTAGTCAGGATTTTAAGCCTCGTCTCGTAGGAAGGGGGTTTTATCGGGGTCAGGAGCGCCGCCTGGAGCCGGGAGCGGCAGGAGGGGCTCAGGTAGGGGATCTCGGAGGGCGATTGGTTCGAGGTGAGGACGACCTTGGCCCCCTTGTTCAGGAGGTAATCGATGACGGCGCAGATTTCGTTCTGAAATTGCGGCTTTTTTGAGAAGAAAGTCACGTCCTCGATGACCAATAGGTCGCTTTTTTTATAATCGTTGTTAAAAGACTCAAAGTCTTTCTTGGTCACCGAGCTCACGTAGTGGGTCGAATAGTCGCGGGCCGACAGGTAAAAGACCTTTTTGTCCTTGTTGATGACCTCCGTCCCCGCCGCCTGGGCCAGGTGGCTCTTGCCAAGGCCGGTATCGGACAGGACCATCAATAGGTTGTTGCCCAGCTGCCGGTCCTTGGAAAAGGCCTGGCAGCACTCGTAGGCCATCTCGTTGGACTCGCCGACCACGAAGTTCTCGAAGGTGTTCCAGGGGTTGAAGGGCTGGGTGAAGCCGGTTTGGTTGTCGTAGAGGCCCTGGAGCTTGGTCTGCCGGTAAACCGTTTCCTCCCAGTCCGCGGGCCTGACCGGGTCGAGGGGGATTTCGTCGTTGGCCGAGAGGCTGACGTCTATGGACTGGACGCTGAGGCTGGAACAGGCCTCGCGGACGGCCCCCCTGATGGCCTCCAAATAGTTGGCCGAGACGTATGTCATGAAAAAATGGGTAGGTGCCTCCAAGACGAGTCTATTGTCCGCCCCTGGCAAAGGTTTGAGCGGATAAACCCAGTTCCTATATTTATCCGTGCCTAAGGCGTCTTGCAAGTAACTAGACGCGTTAGCCCAGACTTCGGAAAAAATGGAGGCCTCAACCCCCCCTAAATGGGTCAGGGTAGTCATGAAAATGTCTCCTTCGATAGGAAAAAAGAAGCAAAACGACGAGTGTCGATATTCGCGGATTTGTTTGATCGGATTAAAGTCGCGTTGGCTAAAAATCGTAGCCAGAATACCTCAGGGTCCAGGACCGGGCAATCACGCGAATCGGAAAAACTAGAACTTAAAAATTATCATGGCCCATAATTAACATATTGAATTCGTTACACAATAATCTTAAAATAGCCAAAAAAAAAGTTCCGGAATCGGCTCGGATGGTGAATGGTCGGATCGGTTTTGGGCCAGGTCGAATTTGAAGGAGAAGACAAGGTTTAAGGCGATTTTTATACTTCGAATTCCTTATTGAAGCCGTATTCTCAATAAGGATCGACCTCCGGCTATATAAAGCTTTGATATGTGAAAGGAAGTTAAAAAACGGCGAAATGAAAAATAATTAAAAACAAGAAATTTTATTCGCATATTATCGAGACCGCCATAAAATTAATGAACGATAGAATATATCCTGCATAGGAGACGATAGATCTTGAATTAACTTTACGGGACTTTTCAAGGCGGCGGCTCGCCGGGCCCGCGGCGGCCGCCTTCTTTGGCCCGCGCCGCTTTTTACCTTCCGGCCGGGCGCCCGAGCCCATGGGGAAGGCGGGGCCCGCGAAACAAGATGTCGTTATTTTACGCCGGTTAAGCGCCACATGATGTGGTCCCCCTGGCCGTTCCCGGCCCCGGGAAAGGGCCCAGGCAAGCCCCCGGAAACCCCGGCCCGGGGGTTAAAAGGCCCGGGCAACCCTTCCAAGCGTTGGCATGGTTTTTGCCCGAGTCTTTTTTTTCCCCTCAGCCCCGACTGGCGTTCAAAATTGACCGCACCTTCTTAAAACCCTCGGGCTTTAATTAAATCGTGCGCAAAAACTTATATGTTTATGCGCACGTATGGTAAAATATTTATTCTCAAGGTTTACGTACACTGGTTTCGCCGGACGCAATCGCTTGATTCGCGGTTTTTGTCCCAACGGAACACGGTAATTACCCGCGCCAAATTTCAGTCGCGCCTTGGCCTTACCCCCCCGCGGTCCCGGGCCCGGCCGGCCCGGCCTTATCGGGGGCGGTTTTTTCGGCGTCGATCTTTTCCGTGACCCGGGCCCTCAGTTTGCCGAGGGCCAGGATCACCGTGAGTTCCTGGCCGACCTCGGCCTGGTCGGCCGCGCTTATGACCTTGCCGTCGGGGCCGGTCACGACCGAGTAGCCGCGGGTCAGGGTGTTGAGGGGGGAGACGAGGTTCAGGGAATTGGCCAGCCAGGAAAGGTTCAGCCTTTTGGCCTCGAGGGCCTTGGCCGCGGCGCTTTCGAGGCGCGCCACCAGCAGGGCGAGGTTTTGGCGCTTCTGGGCCTGATCCCTTCGGGGCGATTTGTGCTCCAGGCTCGCGACCGCGGCCGAGAGTTCGTTGCGCGAGGAGGTTATAAGTTTCCTGACGGCGTTTTCCAGGTTTATGAGATAGGTGTCTATCAACTGGGAGAAATAGTTTAGCTTGTACCTTAACTGGCCCAGCCGGGCCATGTCGCTTTGGAGGCGGTCCCTCCTGGCCCGGAAGACGTCCCGGGCGAGGTTGGAAAGCGTGGAGAGGATGTCGCCGACCTGGGCCAGGCGGTCGGAGTCCAGGGGGTAGACGGCCTCGGCGGCGGCGGTGGGGGTGATGGCCTGGGCGTCGGCGGCCATCTCCACCAGGGACAGGTCGGTCGAGTGGCCCACGGCGGCCAGGACCGGGAGGCGGGAATTGGCCACGGCCCGGACCAGGATCTCCTCGTTGTAGGCCCAGAGGTCCTCGAGCGAGCCGCCGCCCCTGGTCATGACGGCCAGATCGAAGCCGCCCCAGGAGTTCAGCAGTTCCAGGGCCCCGGCCATCTCCTCGGCCGCCCCCTTGCCCTGGACCCGGACGGAAAAGAGGCTGATCCAGGCCCCGCGGCAGCGCTTGACCGAGGTCTCGATGAAATCGTTGGCGGCGGCGGAACCGGCCGAGGCCAGGAGGGCCACGCGGCGGGGCGGCCTGGGGAAGGGCCGCTTGCGGCCGGGGGCGAAGAGACCCTCCCCGTCCAGTTTTTTCTTGAGCTTTTCGTAGGCCAGGCTCAGGGAACCCTCGCCCATGGGGACGATGCGGTCGATGGATATCTGGTACTCGCTCCTGGGCCCGTAATTGGTGAGCTTGCCCCTGGCCTGGACCATCAGGCCCTTCTGGATGGCCGAGAAGCCGGAGGAGACGCGGGAGGACTTCCAGACGGTCCCCTTGATCATGGCCTTCTTGTCCCTGATCTCAAGGTAGGCGTGGCCGGAATTGGCGATGGTCATCGAGCTGACCTCGCCGGCCACGGTGACCGTGCCCACGTGCCTCGCGAAGGTGGAGTGGATCAGGTCGGTAAGCTCGCTGGGTGTGTAGACCTTTTGTTCTATGGGCATGGCGTGAAAGGCGTCTCCGGTGGCCATATCTGGCGGTAATAATCGTGGGGCGCGCGGCCCACTGGCCGATCCCCCGAAGGCTTTGGCCCCCGGCGGATTGATAACGGCCCGGCTTTGCGGTTATAATTTGTCGTGGTTTCCCAAGTGGACCTATCAAAAGCGGTTTCAAGCCGGCCCGTTTTTCCCCGGGCCGGGCTCACCCTAACGACAGCGAGGCATCATAGTGACAGCGCCAATCGGACATCCCGCGCCCGGATCGGACGGGGCCAAGCGCCCCTTCCGGGTTATGGCCTTTTTAGCGGCCGCCCTTTTCGCCCTGGCCATGGCCATCCCCGGGCCGGCCGCGGGTGTCGCCCTGGCCCAGGGCGAGGCCGCCGAGCCGGCCGCCGGGCCGACGGCCGGGGCGGTGCCGGCCCCGGCCGAGCCGCCGAGGCACGCGGGGGACTACGGGGACTCCCTGGTCAGCGCCTCCATAGGGGACGCCAATAATTTCATCCCGGCCCTGAGCAGCGACACCTCGTCGGGGGCCGTGGTCGAGGGCGCCTACAGGGGGCTGGTCAAGTACGACCCCAACCTGAACGTGGTCGCCGATCTGGCCGAGGGCTGGGAAATCAGCGAGGATCAACGGACCATCACCTTCAGGCTGCGGCCCGGGGTGGTCTGGGCCGACGGGAAACCCTTCACCTCGGCGGACTGCGTCTTCACCTGGAAACTGATGGGCGACCCCAACACGCCCACGGCCTACGGCGAGCCGTTCTCCCAGATCGAGTCGGCCGAGGCCCCGGACGACCTGACCTTCCGGGTGACCTACAAAAAGGTCATGGCCAAGGCCCTGATCACCTGGAGCTTCGGCATCATGCCCAAGCACCTGCTTGACGGGGTTAACCTGGACGACAGCCCCCTGGCCAGGAAGACCGTGGGCACGGGGCCCTTCCAGCTCGAGCGGTGGGACACGGCCCAGACCATCATCACGGCCGCCAACCCCCTGGACTACGAGGGGCGCCCGAACCTCGACCGGCTGGTCACCAAGATAATCCCGGACATGGCCACCCAGATGATGGAACTGGCCACCGGCTCCATAGACACCATGGGGCTGGAGCCCGACCAGTGGACGCAGGCCCTGGAAAACCCGACCTACAAGGACAACCTGAATTTTTTCCGCTACCCGGCCTTCAGCTACACCTACCTCGGCTTTAACCAGCTGGACCCCAGGCTGTCCGATGTCAGGGTCAGGAAAGCCATAGCCTACGCCATCGACAAGAGCGAGATCATCGAGGGCGTCCTGCTGGGCTTCGGCACCCCGGCCAACGGGCCCTTCAAGCCCGACATGTGGGCCAACAACCAAAACGTCAAGCCCTATCCCTTCGATCAGGCCCAGGCCAGGAAACTCCTGGCCGAGGCCGGCTGGGCCGACAAGGACGGGGACGGCTTCGTCGAGAAGGACGGCCAGAGGTTCGTCCTGACCATCATGCTCAACCAGGGCAACAAGGTCAGGGAGCAGACGGGCCTGGTCATCCAGTCCAGGCTCAAGGAGGTCGGCATCGAGGTGAAGCTGAGGGTGGTGGAGTGGGCCGCCTTCCTGAAGGAATACATCGACAAGCACGATTTCGAGGCCATCATCATGGGCTGGACGATCCCGCTCGACCCGGACCTTTTCGACGTCTTCAACTCGGCCAAGACCAAACCGGGGGAGCTTAATTTCATAAGCTACGCCAACGCGGAGGTGGACGAACTCATAGACCAGGGTCGCTTCACCCTCGACAGGGAGGTCCGTAAACGGGCCTACGACCGCGTACAGGAGATTTTTTACGAGGAGGTCCCCTACGTCTTCCTTTTCGTCCCCGAGAGCCTCACGGCCATCTCCAAGCGTTTCGTGGGGCCGGAGGTGACCCCCATCGGCCTGGGCCACAACATGAATTTTTGGTACGTCCCCAAGGATAGGCAATTGTACCAAAAGTGAGCCGCCGCCACCCCGCCGGGCCCGCAAGCCCGGCCGGGGGGCCAAAAAAAAGAAAAAAAAGGCCCTTAACTCAGCGAACGGACTGAATCAAGGGCCTAAATTATTCTAGGATTCCGTGCGGTTGCGGATGCGCTGCTCCTCGAGCATGTAATAGTTTATGGCCTTCTGGAGCGTCCTGGTGGCGTTCATGTCCAGCTCGTGGAACTTCAGGCCCAGCTTGGCCATCTGGTCGCCCGGGGCGTAGCTGATGCGGACCACCTCGGCCTCGCCGTTGATGGTGGTCTGGGCCCCGCCCGTCTGGAAGTTGGGGAAGAACAGGGTGAACCAAAGCCTCATGCCCAGGGTCGCCTGGGGCGGGGCCGGGACGCCTATGAGCACCCCGCCCGCCGAGAAGTCGAAAAGGACCACGCGGCCGAAGGAGGGATGGGTCTGGATGCTGATATGGTCGTTGGAGACGATATTCAGCCGGTAATCCATCCTCGCGTTGGTCTCGCTTATCTGGCCCATGGCGGGCGTGGTCAGATAGACGGCCTGGACGGTTTCCCTCTCGTTAAGCTGGTAACCGTCGATCTTGGTGAACTTGCCCGTCCAGCCCCAGCGCAGTATCTCGCCGCTGACCGGCTCGCGGCCCACGAAAGTGACCTGTATTTCCCGCCCGACCATGGACCGGGTCATGATGGGATCCGTCTGGGAGATTATTACGTGGCGGTCGGTTATGTCATAGACGACGCCGTTGCGGACGTCTATCCGGTCGTTTATCAAATCCACGTCAAGGATAAGATCTATCCTGGTGTTCGGCCTCAATAACCTGTCTATCGGCCAATTTGACGTTTTGAATTCAGCCATAAGGGCACCTTCAGACTGTAACCGGAAACTCTAGCCGAGGCTGGATTGACTTCGCCGGCCGCTACGGTGGCTTGGTTTGGTCCGTTGTCTCGGTTAGCCCCGCCGGGTATTAGCTCGGACGTTATTTGGACGTTTAGGTTTGGGGAGCGTCCCAAGTAAAAAAAGATATCGATCTGTCGGCGCCAGGTTGGCCCCCAATGGTCAAGTTATTGGGCGAATCAGGGGCTGACTTAGGTGCCAGGCGTATTTTTTTTGGGCCCACGGGACGGCCCCGGTCGGGTTATTTTTTTACCTTTGCGCGGACAGGGGTAAACGCTTCCCGATTGAGCCGCTTGCGTATTTTATCGCACAAAAAAAGCTAAGTCCAGCGGACAGGTCAAAAAGCATTATCCCTAAATATATAGCTCAATCGCCATATTAAGTCAACGACGGTTTTCGATCCATGCGACGGTAAAAGCCCTTTCCCGGTCCCGAAGCGTCAACTTTTTTTGACCGCGGGGGCCAAAACGGCCCGCCGCGGGCCTTTAAGGCCCGTCCCCACCCATCGGGGCCATTAAGGTAACCCCAAAAGGCCCCGCTATGGAAACCCCTTACCGCGCGATTAAATTATTTTAGCCTAAATGGCCGTATTTTTCTAACCGGGCACGGTCGCTAAAAGGATTTGCCTAGGCCAAGCCGGCGTTATTTTCCCATTGGGATTATTTTAGCCGACGCGAATGGTCTAACCATCAAAGTTCCTAAAACGCCGCGCCCTTGACCGACATGATCCAGTGGCCATCCGCCGAAAAGGCGTCCAATGGCTTGATTTAATATTATAATGCTATATTTAGGATTGTCAACATGTCCGCTGAATCCACAAGGGGGTTTGTCCTGAAAAATTAATGACGATATCTTCCCTTAAAAATAAACTTATTTTCCATACTTTTTTGAATTGATCCAATAATATGCATAACGATTCTTTGCGTTAAATTTTAACCTTGGTAAAACATAAAGTTATTAACTTTTATCAGATAACTTTCTATGCTTATAGTTAAATTTCTTGAGATTATAAAGCAATATTTTTCCGAGCGGTTGTAATGTGGCTTCAGAATGGTTAAAATTATCCCACCCTGGGGGTGGGATAATTTTAAACATCCGGCCCAAAACCCCGGCATCGGCCAAAAACTGGCCGATTTTACCTTTAATGTCAAGCTGTTAACTTGTGCGGGGCGGCTCCCCCTGGGCGGCCCCTTGGCAACGCATTCCCGGCTGAGAAAAATTGGCGCCCCGGCCGGCCCCGGCGCCGTTCTTTATTTTTGTCCCCAAAGATTGTAATATCCTTGGTGGACCCGAAAACGCCCGGACCGACGCCTAGGTCTTGGTAGGGCAAAAACGTAAATAGCGCCTTTCTTAGCTGAATGTTATTAACAAATCTAGCTACAAGATAGGAATGGAGACAATTTATGAATCTTCCAATGGTAAATATTGGAGTAACAATTAAAATATTGGTGAGTTTGATGTTTTTCATGGTCCCAGGCCTAATCGAAGCCCCAAAAGCCCAAGGCGGCATCGACGTAAGTTACGTCTTGGATAACGGGCTCAAGGTCATCATGGTCCCCCAGCCCGGGAACCCCACGGTCACGGTCCTTGTGAACGTCAAGGCCGGCTCGGCCTCCGAGAGCGGGGAAAGCGAGTACGGCCTGGCCCACCTCATGGAGCACATGGCCTTCAAGGGCACCAAGAAAAGGGGCGTGGGGGAGGTATCGGCCGAGGTCGAGAATAACGGCGGCATGATAAACGCCTACACCAGTACCGACGACACGGTCTATCACCTGACGCTCCCGGTCGATCAGCTGGAGCTGGGCCTGGACATCCTGGCCGACATCGTCTTCGACCCCCTCTACGATCCCAAGGAATACGCCCTGGAGAAAGAGGTGGTGGTCGAGGAGATCAAGCGCAGCGAGGACGGCCCGGACCGGCAACTGTGGATCAAATTCATGGCCGAGTTCTTTAAGGATCACCCTTACGCGCACCCGGTGCTCGGTACCGCCCAGACCGTGAGGGAGGCGACCAGGGAGGTGGCCTTGGATTTCCACGATAAGTTCTACCGGCCCGACAACGCCTTCGTGGTCATAGCCGGGGGCTTCAACCCCGACGACGTCTACCCGATAATGGATAAATACTACGCCGGGCTGAAAAACCCCGGGGAGCCCATCGGCGGCGACCTGCCGATCGCCCAGATCGGGGTGAAGGACGGGCCCGGGCTAATCGTCATGAGAAACCCCATGGTCCAGGTGCCCAAGGTCCTGATCGGCTTCAAGGTGCCGCCGGCCGACTCGCCCGAGGCCCCCCAGCTCGATCTCCTCTCGGCCCTCATGGACCTGGGCCGCTCGGCCCGGCTGGTCGAGAACGTGAAGAACAAAAAGGGCTTGGTCACCGACATTTCCACCTCCTCGATGGCCATGGTCCTGGGCGGGTTTTTCATGGTCAGTTTCGAGACCGAGCCGGAAAAGATAAACCCGGCCCTGGCCGCCGTGGTCGAGGAGCTTTCCGCCCTCGCCTCGACCCCCCCGGCCAGCGACGAGCTGAGCCGGGCCAGGGCCCTGGCCGCCTCCTCGTACCTGGCCAGCCAGGAGAGCTCCAACACCCTGGCCTACCTCCTCTCCAACTTCGAGAGGGCGACCGGCGACTACCGCCTCAGGGACGCCTATCTGCCCCAGTGGGGCCGCATGACGGCGACCGATCTGGTCAAGCTGGTGGAAAAGTACTTCGTCCCCCAGAACATGCTCGCGATCGTCATGATCCCCGAGGGTTTCGGGGGCTTCGACGAGGCCGGGGCCAAAACGACCCTCGCCTCGCTCAAACCGGTTTTCCCCGCGGCCGACGCGGGCGTCGCCTCCGCCTTCCAGCCCGTGCCCATCAAAGGCCCGGCCAAGCTCTACGTCCAGCGGGACGCGACCGTGCCCCTGGTTTCCGTGAAGATCTCCTTCATGGGCGGCCTTTTGGGCGAGGGCAAGGGCGAGGACGGCTACTCGAACCTCATGAGCAACGTCATGGCCATGGCCCCCAAGGACATGACCTCCGAGGACTTCGCCAGGTTCGTCGAGGGCATGGGGGCCTCGATCTCCGGCTACTCCGGCCGCAACTCCATGGGCGTCAACGGGACCTTCATAGCCTCCAACTGGGAGACGGGCCTGGAATCCATGTTTAAGGTCCTGTCCAAGCCGGCCTTCGCCCAGAACAACCTCGAGGAGTTCAGGGCCGAGACCCTGGCCACGCTCAAGCTCCAGCGGGAGCAACTGACCGACAGGACCTTCAACGCCCTGCGCGACCGCCTCTACGGCGACCACCCCTACCACCTCAACAACCTGGGCGACACCGAGTCGGTCTCCGCGGCCACGGCCAAAGGCCTTTCCGCCTACCATGACCGCCTGATCAGGCCCGAGAACATGTACATCGTGGTCGCCGGCGACATCGATCCCAACATCGTGGCCGAGGCCGTGGACAGATACCTGGCCGACTGGAAGGCCCCCCGCGCCAAGAATACCAAAGTCGCGGTCCCCGACCCGCCCAAGCCCATAACGGACGGCCCGGTCAAGCTCGCGGACGTCGAGGAAACCGCCCAGCAAACGCACCTGGCCATAGCCTTCCTGACCCCGGGCATGGGCAGCCCCGACCAGGCGCCCCTGGAGGTCCTCGACTCCTATCTGTCTGGCCTGGGCGGCCTGCTCTTCAACGAGCTCCGCAACCAGCAGAGCCTGGCCTACGCCGTGGGCTCCTCCTTCAACCCGGGCCTTAAAACCGGCGCCTTTAATTTTTACATAGCCACCGACCCCCAGAAGACCGGCCAGGCCACGGCCGGCATGCTCGACATAATAGGGCGCCTGCGCGCCAACCCCCTGACCGACGAGCAGGTCCAGGGCGCCATCCGCTACCTGCGAGGCCAGCGGCTCATCGCCCGCCAGACCCTGAGCTCCCGGGCCGACGAGTTCGTCTTTAACGTCCTCTACGGCCTTGGCCCCGACTTCGAGAAACGCCACCTCGCCGAGATCGAGGCCGTGACCCCCGGGGACATCCTCAGGGTGGCCAAGGATTACCTCGATCCCGCGTCCGCGGTCATCTCCCTCGTCGGTAACGAAGCCTCGACCGACCAGGCCTTCGGGAACTGGGACCCCGCCCCGAAGGCCCCCCAGTCAGACCCGGTCGGGTCCCCGCCCGAGGCTCCCGCCCGCTGAGCCCGCCCTCCAAGGGTTTTCGTTTCCCCGCCCGGGGAAACGGAAACCCGGCCTCCCCCTCCCCCCGAAGCCAAAAACCGCCTATTTCGTTCCCAAGCTTGAAACGCCCGCCCCGATCGGATATATTCTTTCCCGACGGGGGCCGCCGTAATGGCTGGAAAAAATCCCCTTTCGCGGCTGGCGGCCCGGCCCTTAACCCCGGGGTACCCAAATGACGAGGGCCGTCCCTTGGACGTAAACCCCATACGTCATTCCCCACGCCAACTATCACGATTGTTTTTGGAAACTCGGTTTCATGCCTTGAAATCTCTCGCGGATCAGGCAAAAAGCGTGGATGGATACGATAACCATCCATGAAATTATAGGCATACGGCCCCACCCGTTGCCAAACGACGAAAGCCACGGCTTTCGTTTCCATGATTACCCTGGTTCGCTTCCCTGGCTCGATAGGGCGATACGCTGGAAATCCATAAGCCACGCTGACTTGACGGCTCCCCGTCAAGCCACGGGCCACTATTATCACGGGCCGGGGACGAAAGGGAATTTAAATTGGCATATTTGAAATATACCGACAAGGCCGACGTCATGGAGGCCCTCAGAAGCATGGATCCCGACGACGCCATGCGCTTTATCGCTGACGGGCTAAAAGAAGCTTCCAAAGACTGGACCCTGGCCCGAACCTACGGCATCACGATCGACTCCGAGCTCGGACGGAAGGTCCAGGAGGAGGTCGAGAAGACCCAGGCCCGGCGGCTCGCGGCGGAGAGGGAACGCAAGCTCCTGCAAGATCAACAATCCGTGAAACTGGCCCAAAAACTCCTGCGCCAAAAAGTCTCCCACGCCTGCGTGGCCGACCTAACCCACCTCTCCCTCGATGAGGTCAAGCGCCTCGCCGCCGACCTCTAGCGGCCCCGAAACCAAGCAGTCTCGCCCCCGGCCTTCCCGGACGGGGCCGGCTGGTGGCGGGACGGCTTTCGGAAAACGCGCGCGAAAAGCGGTAAGGTTAGGGACATCGAATTTCAAGCCGTATCCCGTAACCATATTTGGAAAAGCGTTTGGTATAATGCCTTAAAATCCCCCTGGGGCAAAAAAAGGTCGCGCCGGAGACCATGGCTGGCCATAATTTAGGGCCATACGCGGCGAGGGTTTTAACCCTTCGCCGAAATCGCCCGGGGGCAAAAAAGTCGCGCCG
>JAITKA010000008.1 GCA_031278635.1 Deltaproteobacteria bacterium
TGGTTTAGTCGACGACCGGTCGTGGGGGAAAAGGGCCCGGCCCTGGCATCCCCCTTACCCCGGAGGGTACGGCGTTCCCACGGGCGCCCATGGCCGAAAAACAATCAGCGCTGGCCAACGGCGGCGTAATCGATGCCGCCGCGGGTGGACGTGGGAAAATCTCATGTGGCCCCTTTTCGTTACCGGGGTGCCCTTTGGCCCAAATTCAGGCGGCTCGTTTTGTCACCGGTTTGCCAAAAACGTTGTTTAGGCGGGTAGCGATTTTTTCAAATATTAGGATACTAATATGTGAAAAATGGCACTTTAATGGGTTACATAATGCCAAGAATTTCCGGGAATAAATTCTTACCAGAGGACAGGGTTCCCGGTTATTTTTGGACATGGCCTGCCGGCTATTTTGGGACAGGGCCTACCGGCGATTTTAGGACAGGGTTCCCGGCTATTTTTGGACATAGCGTACCGGCTATTTTGGGTCAAGGCCTACCGGCAATTTTGGGTCATGGCGTACCGGCGATTTTGGGACAGGGTTCCCGGCTATTTTGGGACATGGCCTACCGGCTATTTTTGGGCAAGGCTAGCCGGCTATTTTTGCACATAGCGTACCGGCTATTTTGGGACAGGGTTCCCGGATCAGGGAGAGGCTTTGTCATAAACGTTGGTAGACTACCTTATGGGCATCGCGGCTGTCTATTGCCTAATTGGGTAAGGAGGCGGGGGCTGGAAAAGGAAGGCGGTTGGGTAGGTTTTGTCCCCTGGCTTAGGGGCGATTTCGTATGGACTAAATTATTTACGGGAAACGATAAGGGGTAAGTTTAATCAAAAAAATTTTTATTACGTTAAATTAGACAACCTAATAGTGGACTTTGAATTGAGAGTAATTAAAAATAATAGTATAAGTGAAGGGTGATTATTATCGGTTCGGTAAAATTTGAAAGAACTTGGCGGCAAAAAATAGTTATTATGGGCGAGTGGCGGCGTAATCCATGGAATTGCCACAGGAAAAATGGATGTAGAGATCCGGGTAGCCTTCGATGGGTAGCCAGAAGGTGACGTACTGGCGGCCGCCCGGGGCGGCGGGGTTCACGGTAACCCAGGTGGGTTTTCGGTCCTTGAGGGCTTTGTTGGCCTGGCAAATTCTGTGTCTCTCGGGGGAGCCAATCTTGGAGCAAAGCAGGCCCACGTCTTTGCCCATGGCTTTTGCGGCCGGGTTAATGGCTAGGATTGTCCTAGACTTGTGGGTAAGTTGGACCGATTCGGGATAATTATCGTACATGAGGTGGAAAGCTTGGAGGAGATTTTCATCAACGTGATATTCGTGTTCCATTTTACACCATAAAGTGGGTTAATCTGGGCCGAGGGGGATTGGATCGTAGCCGATGGTTTGGCGGGGGATGGGGTAAGTCGCCGAGGGTTGGGCGAGGGTACCGCAAGGCGCCATGTCGGCGGCCCCTTTGGGGACGCTTTGATGATCCATTGGGTGCGATTGAGTGGTTAAACGGGGCCCGGTTGGGGTCGGTTCAATGAAGAAAACGGCTGGGCGGGGGCCCGTTGGGGTCGGGCGAAGGCTTTTCGGGAGTCATGAGTCGCTCCAGCTCGGCCTTGGCTTCCTCGTTGCCGAGGAAGGCCGCCATGCGGTACATGCTGATGGCTTTGGGGATGTCCTGGGGCTTCAGGACGCCTTGCTCGTATATGGTCCCCAGAACCAGGAGGGAGTGGGAGTTACCGAGCTGGGCGGCCTGTTCGTAGTACGAGAAGGCCTTATCGAGGTCCTGGGGGATATACACGCCCTCAAAGTATATGTTGGCCAGGGCGAACAGGGCCATATGGTTACCTTGGTTGCCGGCCTGGGTAAACCAATCGAGGGCCTTGTCGATGTCGGCCTCGCAGCCGTGGCCAAAAAGGTACATCTCGCCGAGGTTGAACTGGGAGACGTGCAGGCCCTGTTTGGCGGCCTTTTCGAACCACTGGAAGGCTATCTCGTAGTCTTTCGGCACGCCCTGGCCCATGAAATACAGGGTGGCCAAATTATGGTCGGCCCTGGCCAGGCCGTTGCCCGAGGCCAGCAGATAGTAGGCGAGGGCCTTTTCCAGGTCCTTGACCACGAATTGCCCGTGCTGGTAGCAAAAGCCGAGGTGGTTTTGGGCCAGGGCGCAATTTAACTCAACGGCCTTGAATAGGTATTCGTAGCCCCTGGCCTCGTCGCGGGGCCCGCCCGGGGCCTGGACCAAGGCTATGAACAGGTTGTAAAAGGCCTCGGGATGGTTTTGCTGGACGGCCATTTCGAGGTATTTGATGCCATCGTTTAGGTAAAATCCCACGAAAGGTTGGTTGGTGAATATTTTCCCGAGTTTGTTTTGGTGTTCCGCGGAACCAGAATCCGCCATTTGCTTAAGCTCACGGAAATGGGTTCGTACAACCTTGTGTAGGTTAAATGGTATAGACATAGATACCTCTCGTCAGATCATTACGCAAAATATTGTAGAACTTGACACTACAAGGATATGCGAAAAATGACGAATAAATTAAATAGATGATATCTACGAGGCCTTAAGCCCGACTGAATCTAGCGCCCGAAGTAATAAATATAGTAGTGAGTTAAAGTAATTATTGCTATCGTTCTAATCGCTCCAAACCGTCGAATTAAGAAAAGCGAGACTTCCGCTTGCGCAGGTTAGGCGACTTTGGCGCCTTATACCTTTAGATTATATCCTGAAAGTTGGCAAAACAAAATAACTATTATCGCCAGATGGCGGGGCGACGGGGCGCCGTGACGGGGTTAACGGCTTGCGTCAGGAGAAGTATTTCCCGTGGAGCTCCTCCACGGTGATGCCGACCGTGGCCGTGACTTCGAGCATGGCCTCGGGGAAGGGCTTGCCGTTGTGCCTGGGGGCGTATTTATCGACCACGGCCCTCAGGATTTTTAGCTTCAGGGCGTCGTCCGTGACCACGAAGGCTTTGCCGAGGCAGACGACGCTCTGGTAGGCCGTGTTGGTGTCGCAAGGGGTATCCGCGTGGAGGTAGGAAAAGTCGCTCGTCACCTGGAAGCAGACGTTGGGGTTTTTTTCGATGTTGTCCAGTTTCTGGCCCTTGTCGAGGCCGTGAAAATAAAAGGCCCCGTCGAGGTAAACGTAATGGACGGGTATGACGTATGGGTAGCCGTTTGGGCCGATGGTCCCGAGTTGGCCTATCTGGGCCTCGCCGAGCAACTTGGCGATCTGGGCCTCGGTAAGTCGGTGGGTCCTCATTCTCTCTTGCATGCGCGGGGTCCTTTCGGGCGGGCCCTGGGGGCCGGCCGGGGGTAAAAGGGGGGGGAAGCGACGGGGCCTTTTCGTGGTCCTGGCGTGGTCCTGGCGATTAGCGGGCTGAGGGTATGTCAATGAAGACAATGGGTATAAATAACTGGCGATTAATTTTAATTGGGTTAATTTGATGCGTAAACGTGGAATTCAATGTTGGGAAAAATTATTTTAGCGAAAAACACGGCCAAGGTGGCGATTAATTTGCGACGAAAATAATTGACGTGGATAGCGTTCGGTCAAATTAACGTAATTTTTGATGTAAATTTGACGCCGAGGCTAAATGGGACGAATTTAGCGATACAACGGCGATGGCGCGCAGAAGACTAAAAATATGTCAAGTAAAAATCGGAAATGGTAGATTAAGGGGACTTATTTTATTCAAATCGATTCTTTTGATCATAGTTGTTCCGCAAAAGTGAAGGGCAAAATTATTTAGTAATTTTGATATGTTCCATGCGTATAATATTTTTTTCTTGTTAATTTTACAATGCCGGGGTAAAATATAAGGGATTATTGTATAGACAGAGGCCAAGCGAAACGTTGTAAGGCGTTTCGGGTTAAAGGCCGGTTTTTTTTAGCTCAATTCCCCAAAAACCTTGCGGGCGAGAAAAATTAAAGCTGGATTAGGTCTCGGGAAATCGCTGAACGGGCAAAGGTTTTGCCAATAATTTTAGGCCGTTACTCAGGGGTTTTCGCGAAGCCGACGAATCGGGCGGGTTTTTCGCGCGCGGGTAAAAGTAGAAACCAAACATGTATATTATACCTGAAGACAACCCTGAATCCACCGCCAATCAATTGGGGTTGTTTAAGTCGCCCAAGAACGAAAAAATCCCCACGGCCATAATCCGGCAGATTCGCACGCTCATCATGCAGGGCAAACTGGTGCCCGGCCAGGCGTTGCCCAACGAAAAGGAACTCATCAAGAAGTTCAACGTGAGCAAGCACACCCTGAGGGAGGCCCTGAGGACCCTGGAGTGGCTGGGCCTGATCTCGATAAAGCTCGGTGCCGGGGGCGGCCCGGTGGTCCGGGAAATCGATTTCGACAACGCAAGGGAGTACTTTACGAGTTTCCTCCATTTCCAGAGGGTCTCAAGGGCCGATCTCTTCGAGATGAGGAAGCTGACCGAGCCCTATATCGCCCGCCGGGTGGCCGAGACGCTGACGGACGAGACCATGAACGCCCTGGAGGGCATCCACGAGAACTGCCGGGAGATTTTGGAGGCCGGGGAAAACCTGGTGGGGGCTGAGGCCGAGATACTCTTTCACGTATGTTTGGCCAAACATACAAACAATTCCGTTCTTTGGATGCTAATGGATTTCGTTAATAATATTTTAGCCGACATAAAGACGGAAATAAAGCCCGGTCTTGATTTCTCCCACAAGGTCATGGACGCCCACCAGAAAATAATAGACGCCATCAAGGCCAGGGACCCCGACGGGGCCGAGCTGGCCATGAAATATCACATCTACGAGGTGGCGAGCGAGCTTGACGCCCTGGCCGCCAAGAAACTGATACCCCCGGTCCACGAGCCGCGTAATTTCGGCGAGAACGGCGAGTAAAAGCCGCAAGGCCCCTGATTTGGGAAAAGCCCAAGGTTAATCCTGGACGGACCAGGAAAACCTTGGGCTTTTTTGCGTCCGGGGCCCGGAAGGCCCCCGGGGCCGTGGGGCCGGGGGGGCCGGGGGGCCGGGGGTTGTTGGGGGTTTAGAGCTCGCGGTTGATGGTGCCCTCCCAGGTGCTGACCTTGGCCTCGTGGGATTCCTCGGGGGAGATCCATTTGGTGGTCACGGTCTTGACGCGGGTGTAGAAGCGCAGGCCGTCCCGGCCCAGGCAGTGGAGGTCCCCGAAGAAGGACCTTTTGTTGCCCGAGAAGGGGAAGAAGCCAAGGGGCACGGGGATGCCGACGTTGATGCCCACCATGCCGCCGTCGGTGCGGCGGGCGAACTCGCGGCTGTAGTAGCCGCTGGTGGTGAATATCGAGGAGCCGTTGGCGAAGGGGTTGGCGTTCATGATGGCCAGGCCTTCCTCGAAGTTTTTGCAGCGCTTGACGCAGACGACGGGGCCGAAGATCTCCTGGTCGCCCACGGTCATGCCCGGCTTGACCTTGTCCAGGATCGTCGGGCCGACGAAGTAGCCCTTCTCGTAACCCTTGGGTTTGCAGCCGCGGCCGTCCAGGACCAGCTCGGCCCCTTCCTCGACGCCCTTGGTGATCCATTTCTCCACGGAGTCCTTCTGCCCCTGGCTGACTAGGGGGCCGAGTTGGGTGGAGGGCACCCAGGCGGGGCCGACCACCAGCTCCTGGGCCAGTTTTTTGAGGATTCTCACGAACTCGTCGGCCACCGTCTCCTGGACCACGGCCACGGGCAGGGCCATGCAGCGCTGGCCCGCGCAGCCGAAGGAGGAGTTGACCACCCGGCGGGCGGCCCACTCAAGGGGGGCGTCCTCGAGGATGAGGGCGTGGTTCTTGGCCTCGGTCAGGGCCTGGACCCTTTTGCCGGCCGAGGCGGCCATGCCGTAGACGAGCTTGCCGACCGACTCGGAGCCCACGAAGGACACGCCGTTGATGTCGGGATGGGCTATGAGCCCGGCCAGCTCCTCGCGGCTGCAGGTGATGAGGTTGACCACGCCCTTGGGCAGGCCGGCCTCGATCAGGATCTCCAGGAGCAGCATGGCCGACTGGGGCACCATGCTGGCGGCCTTGAGGACCATGCAGTTGCCGCTGGTTATGCAGACGGGTATGAACCAGCCGAAGGGGATCATGGCCGGGAAGTTATAGGGGGCCACGCCCAGGAAAACGCCCACCGACTCGCGGTAGAGGTTGATGTCGTGGGAGCGGGTGGCCTCCATCATGGAGAAGCCCTGTAGCTCCAGGGGGGCCCCCAGGGACAGCTCGCAAGCCTCGATGACCTTGAAGACGTCGCCCTTGGACTCCTCGAAGTTCTTGCCCATCTCGGTGGCCACAAGGGTGGCTATCTCGTCGAAACGCTGGTTGACCAGTTCCCTGAAGCGGAAAATCAACTGGGTCCTGACGGCCACCGGCTGAGCCGACCAAGCGGGGTAAGCGGCCCGCGCCGCCCTGACCGCCTCCTCGGCCTCGGCTGTCGTGCAGACGGGGGACTCGGCGATCTGCTCGCCGGTGGAAGGGTTCATGACCGGCGAGTATTTCCCAGACTTGGATTCCTTCCATTCGTTGTTAACGCAGTACTTTAATCTTTTAATGGCCATGTAAGTTCTCCTTACTGGTGTTGTGGTAGGCTTATTGTCTAGCCAAAGGTTCTACAACGATGCCTTGTAGAGCGCGATAATTTCGTCTTTGGTCGCTAGCCTGGGATTATTGGCGGGACTCCCGCTGGCGATGGCGTCATCGGCCATCTTCGAGACGACGGGGGTCAGCTTTTCCGGGGTCACCCCGAGGGCCGTGAGCGTCGGCACCTCAAGGTCTTTTATCAAACGGCGCACCTTGTCGGCCCCGCTTTTGGCCGTCTTGGCATCGTCGCCAAGGTCCGGCAGACCCATGGCCCTGGCCACCTCGGCATAACGGGCGAAATCCCCAGGGAGGGAAAAATCCATGACCTCCCCGAGAAGGGCGGCATTGGAAACCCCGTGGGCCACGTGGAACAAGGCCCCCACCGGGCGGGACATGCCGTGGACCAGGGCCACGGAGGAATTCGAGAAGGCTATGCCGGCCTGGAGGGCCCCCAGGAGGGTTTTCGAGCGGGCCTCCACGTTGCCGGGCTCGGCCCAGGCCACCGGGAGGTTCTCGGAAATCAGTTTGGTCGCGCTCAGGGCGAAGAGATCCGATATGGGCTGGGCCTTGCGGGACACGTAGGCCTCGATGGCGTGGGTCAGCGCGTCAAGGCCCGTGGCCGCGGTCAGGCCCTTGGGCATGCCCAGGGTCAGGAGGGGATCGACCAAGGCCACCTTGGGTATGATCCTGGGGCTGATTATGAGCATCTTCACGTCTTTGACCGTGTCGGTGATTATGGTCGTGGCCGTGGCCTCGCTCCCCGTCCCCGCCGTGGTCGGCACGGCGATAAGCGGGAGGGCGTCCCGGGCGACCTTGTCGATGCCCATGTAATCCTGGATCACCCCCTCGTTCGTGGCCATGAAGCTCACGGCCTTGCCCACGTCTATGGGGCTGCCCCCGCCGACCGATATCAGGAGATCGCATCGGAGGTCGCGCTGGATTTTCAGGCAACCGTCCACGTGTTCCATGGTGGGTTCCTTGTCCACCCCCGAGTAGACGCCGTGGCCGAGCCCGGCCGCCTTGACGGAATCGATTATCGGCCCGATGGCCCCGCTCGACTCCAGGAACGGGTCGGTGATGATCAGCGGGTTTTTGGCCCCAAACCGTTTTGCCTCCTCCCCGACCTTGACGGCGACGTTCTCGCCGAAATGGATCGTCGAGGGGATGCGCAATATAAAACCGTTCATGGCGCACAACTCCTTGGTATGCGGACGGATGGGCCCAGGCGGCCTAGCCGGCCAATTATGGGGGCGACCTCGGCGGGGGCGCCCCGAAGGGTTAACGAATGGGTGACAAACGAAAAGGTGACCGGCCAAGGGATTGCCGCGAGGCGCTGGAATCCCCCGGGTGGCCAGAGGGCAAAACTTTTACCAATAATTTAGCTAATTATCACAGTAACGTTTCTAAGATAGGGGTTCAGGATCTCTTTTTGGCATCAAAGAAGAATAGGGCTAAACGTAAAACATCTATGCGGGCTCAACGAAGGCGCAAATCTGTGACCTTGGATCATTTAACTAGCTTATACCTAAGAATAAGCTAGTTAAGGAGGAGCTTTAATGGCATTTAGCCAGTCAACTGTCTATAAATAAATTTATTACTTTATAAACAATCAAACTAGGAACTTGTTAATTAACTTATCATATCGGAAGGCCGATATCAAATCAAATTTTAAAACAAAGCGGAAAGGTTAAGCCATTCGGGCTTGAAGAGTATGTTCAGGACGAAAACGGCCAAGGCTATGCCCGCGGCCGGGGGGTCGAGGTGGTCGTTGCCATGGTTGTAAAACAGCCGGGCGCACAGCTCCTGGGACAGGGCCCCCAGGATGCCGCAAAAGGCGGCGACCACGAGGGAGCCGGAGGAAAGGAAGCCCACGGCGCCTACCACGGCCATGCAGTGGGTGACCGGGACCTTGAGGGCGTTACCCTGGCCCAGCTGGAGGGCGGTCAGCATGACGGCGGAGATGGCCCAGCAAAAGATGACCGGGACGGTCCCGGCGGCCGCGGCCCCGATAGCCCCGGAGGCGACCAGGGGTGCCAGGGCGGCGGAGGAGAATTTGGCTATGCCGCCGGATAGGCCGCCAACCCCGAAGCCCAAAACGATCAGGCGGGGGAACGGGGCCATCCAGGGGATCCAGGAGATGGCATAATTGTTCGTGCCCAAAAGGCCGAATTGTTTCCTTGTCGGTGATTTACCGAAAAAGCCTTCCCTTTGGAAGAGAAAGCGGCTAATGAAGGATATGATTATAATGCCGAAGGCCAGGACGTCGGTCTCCCTGACCACCGGTATTTTCGGCAGGAGCGCGATCAAAAGGACGCAGGCCATGGAGGCCAGGCCCCCCACGACCAGGACGTCCCAGGAGGAGCCCATCAGGGGGGAGATGATGTCTTTGCCGGCGCCCTTCCCGCCGGGATGGGTGCCCCTGAGGCCACCGGCGTAAGAGCAAGCCACCACCCCGGCGAGGAAACCGCCGGCCTGGGGGCCGAATATCGGGCCGAGGCCCACTTGCAACAGGAGGAAATCGGAACCCCCGGCGAGGACAAGGGCGCAGCCGACAATGGTTATAAGTCCGCAAAGGCAAAAGGCCCACAGGGCGCCCACGGCGGTCCCGAATATACCCCCGACGAAAGATAGGAAAAGCATTTCTGTCGTTGGCATTTTATCGTCTCGATGGGCCATGGGCCCGTTTATCGCTGCGGTTGACTTTTACCCTGGGTCGGCGCGGAAGGCCGCGCCGACCCAGGGGATTGACCCCAGGGGGCAAATTCGCCGTTATAGCGGGACACGGCGAAAACCATCCCAGGGGTTCGGGGTCCTTACATGGCGGCCTTGAAGAGCTCGACGATGTCGTCCTCGTTGCCCTTCCTGGGGTTGCAGCCGGCATTCCCGTCCTGGAGGGCGGTTATGGCCATGGGCTTAAGATCGGATTCCTTGACGCCCAGGGAGGCCAGGCCGCTGGGGATGCCAACATCCTTGGAGAGGCGCTCTATGGCCTTGATGGCCAGCTCGGCGGCCTCCATTTTGCCCTTGTAGCAGGTACACTCGCCCATGGTCTCGGCGATCTTGGCGAATTTCTCGGGGTTAACCATGAGGTTCCAGCGCTCCACGTGGGGCAGCAGGACCGCGTTGGCCACGCCGTGGGCCATATCCAACAGGCCGCCCAACTGGTGGGCCATGGCATGGACGTAGCCGAGGCCGGCGTTGTTAAAGGCCATGCCGGCCATGACGGAAGCGTAGGCCATGGCCTCGCGGGCCTCGATGTCCTCGCCGTAGGCGACGGCCCGGCGGAGGTTATCGGAGATGAGCTTGATGGACTTGAGGGACAGGGCGTCGGTGATGGGGTTGGCGGCCAGGGTGATGTAGCACTCCACGGCATGGGTCAGGGCGTCCATGCCGGTCGCGGCGGTCAGCCCGGCCGGTTTGGCGATCATGAGCTCGGGGTCGTTAATGGAAACCATTGGCAGGTTCCTC
>JAITKA010000015.1 GCA_031278635.1 Deltaproteobacteria bacterium
CTTGTATCATCTTCAATTGCAACTTTATTATAATCTATAGAAAAAAGACCATTACTCTCATTATAATTAATCTTGCAATATTTATTTATAATATCTGTAATTTTAGCTGACTTTATATCATTTTTATAATTTTCAATGGCATTTTTAATTTTATTATTAAGATTAATTGTATCTAGAATAGCTTTTGCAGGATCAAAATATATATGTAAGGTCGATTTTACTTTATGAGGTGGGTCAATATTGAAACCTTTATGTTGCTTTTTAAATGGCATAAAAATATCATAAGGATAATAATACACATTATGTTTAGATGAAAAATTAGAAATATCTAATTTTTTAGTGGACAATTCTTCAATTCTATTTGCCACATAAGAAAGGTTATTTTTAACCCCAATAATGTATTTAAAATTATCATGATGTAATCTATGTATATTTTGGACACTATAAAAACCTCTATCAAAAACAAATGTTGCATTTTCTATGTTAAAAAATTTAAAGTCAATTAATAACTTATCTAAAGTAGTGCTATCATTAATATTACCTGGGAAAATTCTATAATAAGTAGGTAATAAAGAATTTTCCCCAAGTACAAGCGCCAAATTAATTTGAGCTAAATTATCACCGTCTTTATTATGTCCATATTTGAGTTGTTTAATATTTTCTGAATACGAAGATACTGATGTAGTATCATAAGCCAAATACTCGTTCTCTTGTAAACGTATTACTTGCCGTTTAAATAATTCAATTTTATCATTTTCTGATATTGTTGAAATTAAATCAGTAGCTCTTTTAGATGATATAACTTGATTATAAGGATGGAAATGAGTTTTTGCCCATTTTGAAAACCTATAAAAATTATTTTCATTTTCTAGAGTCGTATAATAGGCTAAAGATAAAATTTGTTCATATTTATCTGGAAATAACTCTTTTAAGTCATTATATAGACCAGTTTTAAGAGCTATTCTATCTAATAAATATGTGGCTCCTATAAACCTTCCGGTTTTAACTTGGGTTAAAGCAATTTCTTTAGTTTCTATACTACTATCATCCTTATTTTGATAGCTTTTGGATGCAACAAAGTTACCTTCAGAATCATAATGACCCTTATAAACTCTTTTGTGTCTTGTTTGTTTTTTTAATTTGTCCCAATATGGGTAATCTTCATAAACATACCTAACCCCTTTGATAATTTGCTCGCGGACAACCGGGGGGGTTGATTTTTTGGCATTCGTCAGATCGGAGACTGCGGTGGTTGAAGAATTCATGCTATAAAATATAACATGAAGAATTTTGAATGTCAAGTTTTTTTAAGTTTGAGCTATTATTTATTCAAACCATGTTATATTTTTTTGGAGCTCAGGAGTCAAGTTTTTTTAAGTTTGAGCTAATATTTCTTCAAACCATGTTATATTTTTTTCCATGTTATAATTTGATGGGAGCTCAGGTGTCAAGTTATTTAAGTTTGAGCTAATATTTTTTCAAACCATGTTATATTTTATTTTTCCATGTTATAATTTTTGGGAGCTCAGGAGTCCCATCAAATTCTTTTACTTTTTGGGTCTCAAAGGTAATCATGTCCATCGAGTCGGGTAAGTGGGGCCCGTTCTCTTTAGCGTGGAAATAAAAGTGATGGCGGTATTTTTCGGTTTCTGGCAGCGATACAAAGTCCGTTATCAATATGCTTATAACTTTCGGAATAGTACTATATAATTGTGCTTTTTTAGTTTACTGGCATACAATATTGGTATATAATACTGAATACGTTTCAAAATATTTTTTGTGACCGTACTTGTAGTTTAATATTTACAATATAACTGGTTTTGTGTACTGTCTTATATTCAAAAGACTGATTTTATCATCTATATATTCTGGATTAAGGGCCAGGTCACGCACCACCATATTCCGGTAGTCTTCCAAGGGCAAGCCCACAACGGATTTGGGTAAGTTCCCTAAAAACGACCTGGTTTTCGGCGAATGCTTTTTTTGAAAACGAAATCGTTAACGGGCGAAAGCGGTCGTTTCGACTTGGCGGACGAAAGGGGCTCTTTTTTCCATTCATGGATTTTCTCATTTAAATAAATATAGCTCATAAAGGTCAGCGTTTCAAGTTAACGGCCAAGCGGGGGGGCGCCTTTACGCGTGGGCGAAGCGGTAAGATCGGGCCAACTTTTTTTTGGTAAACCATTAACCCGTCGGGACTGGCCGGCGATTTTCGAAAGCCACCCCGTGAGGGGGTATTTAGGGAATATTGGCTGGCGTTGCGGGTTATTCGCGCCCGGGGCCCCGGGCGCCAAGGTACCGGCCCTTTGGGCGGGGCTTTGGCCCGTGAGTTGGGATTGCCAATGGCGATAGGGGGAAAACGGCGGCCCTGGGGCTTTTAAAACCAACCCACGGCCTGGATTTTATGGGATGGGTTGGCGCGGGCCCGGCCGCCGCGGGGCGGACGGGGGGAGTTTGAAGTAGGGGCCGTAAAAGTTGGCCACGGGGCCGCCGCAGCCGCCGGGGTAGAGGCAGCCGTCGGTCAGGCTCAGCTGGGGCGTGACGCCCTGGCAGAAGCCCATGACCGTGGTGGTGCGGCCTGGCCGGACGGTCTCGAGGGTCACGGCCTCCCAGTCCCAGAGGTAGATGATCAGGGGCTGGTTGGGGCCGCTATCCATGGTGATGAAGGGGTAGGGCCGGGTGCGGTAGGTTTGCTCGGGCGGGAAGATGGATTTTATGCGGCCGGTGACCAGGAGAAGCTTGCCGGTGTAGCGGGCGTCGGCGGAGTGGAAATCGGACAGGTAGGCCTCGACCAGTTGCCTGGGGGTTATCTGGATGGGCTCCATGTAATCCATCTGGGCGGAGGCGGGGGGGGCCAGGGCCAGGGCCGCAAGGAGGGCGGCAAGGGCGGGGAGGGCCCAGGGGAAAAAAGCGCGGGGCTTTTCGGGGCGGGGTGATCCCATGACGCTTGCCGGTTGGGGGCCGCGGTGAGGCCCGGGATGGGGGGCTGGGGGCCCCGGGAACCATTCTATCGGAAAGGGCGGGAACTTTGAAGGGGAAAGCGCGGGGGGTCAGGCGCCGGGGGGTTTCTTGGCGGGGTTCGCGAGGCGCTCGCGGCGGGCCTTGAGGAACTCGGCGATGGCTTTCTCGCGGCCCCTTTGGGTGGGGCGGTAGTATTCCCGGTCGGCCAGCTCGGGGGGCAGGTGGGCCTGATCGACCTCGGCGTTCTCGAAATCGTGGGCGTAGCGGTAGCCCTGGCCGTAGCCCAGGTCCTTCATGAGCCTGGTGGGGGCGTTCCGGATGTGGAGGGGCACGGGCAGGGGGCCGAGCTTGCGGGCGTCGGCCCGGGCGGCGGCGAAGGCCTTGTAGACCGCGTTGGACTTGGGGGCGCAGGCCAGGTGGACGGCCAGGTGGGCCAGGGCCAGGTCGCCCTCCGGGGAGCCCAGGAGGCGGTAGCTCTCCAGGGCCGAGGCGCCCAGCATGAGCGAGAGGGGGTCGGCCAGGCCCACGTCCTCGGAGGCGAAGCGGATCATGCGGCGGAGGAGGTAGACGGGGTCCTCGCCGCCCTCGAGCATGCGGGATAGCCAGTATAGGGCCCCGTCGGGGTCGCCGTCGCGAAGGGACTTATGGAGGGCCGAGATGAGGTTGTAGTGCTCCTCGCCGCCCTTGTCGTAGCGCCAGGCCTTGCGCTGGACCGATTCCTCGACTATGGGGACCGTTATGAGGGTCCTGCCGGAGGCGTCGGGGCGGGCGAGGCCCGAGGCCAGCTCCAGGGCGTTCAGGAGGGAGCGGGCGTCGCCCCCGGAGGCCATGATCAGGTGGTCCAGGGCCGGGGGGTCGATATCGGCCCCGAGGGCGCCCAGGCCCCTTTCCCGGTCGGTTAGGGCCAGGGTCGCGAGCTCGGCGAGATCGTCCCGGGTGAGGGGCTCCAGGACCAGGACCCGGGCCCGGGAGATGAGGGCCGGGATGATCTCGAAAGAGGGGTTCTCGGTCGTGGCCCCGATGAGGGTGATGAGGCCGCTCTCCACGTGGGGCAGGAAGGCGTCCTGCTGGGCCTTGTTGAAGCGGTGGATCTCGTCGACGAACAGGACCGTGGGGCGGCCCTGGGCCAGTCGGGCCTTCCGGGCCCTCTCGACCACCTCCCGGACGTCCTTGATGCCCGAGAGGACGGCCGAGAACTCCACGTAATCGGCCTGGGCCTTTTGGGTGAGGAGCCTCGCGAGGCTCGTCTTGCCCGTGCCCGGTGGCCCCCAGAGGATGAGGGAGGCCACCTGGCCCCGCTCGTAGAGGAGCCGGAGGAGCTTGCCCGGGCCCAGGAGGTGTTTCTGGCCCACGTATTCCCCCAGGTTCCTGGGCCTGAGGCGCTGGGCCAGGGGCTCGAAGGGGCTCCCGGTCAAGGGGTGGCCCCTGGGGGGGCCTCCGGGGGCGCCGTGAGGCGATCCCAGAGGTCCTTGGCCTGGTAGATGGCCCGGGACAGGGGGCCGTCGTTGTTGATTACCATTTTGGCCCGGCGGAGCTTCTCCAGGATGGGCATCTGGGAGGCGATCATCCTCTTGGCCTGGGATTTGCGAAGCTTGGGGTCGCGGAACATCAGGCGGCGGAGCTGGTTGTCGGGGCTGGCGAAGGTCAGCAGGACGCGGTCGAAGAGGGGGTCCAGGCGGGCCTCGAAGAGGAGCGGGATCTCGATGACCGTGACCGGCCTGGGGTTGGGCTCGGAGAGGCGCAGGAGCATGAGGCGCCAGGTCTCGGGGTGGACGGCCTCCTCGAGGCGCCGCCTCAGGGCGGGGTCCTTGAAGGCCAGGCGGCCCACGTAGGCCCGGTCGAGGGTGCCGTCGGGCAGGAGGCATTTGGGGCCGAATATCTCCTGGGCCGCCCCGTAGGCGGCCCCGCCCGGGGCCACGGCCTCGCGGGCGAAGAGGTCGAAATCCAGGCGGGCGGCGCCCAGGATCTCGAAAACGGCGGCCACGGTGGATTTGCCGCTGGCCAGGCCCCCGGTCAGGGCCAGCTTGACCGAGGAGGGCCCGGAGACGAGAAGGCCGCGGGGATCGGTCGCCCACGGGGGCGGCGGGGCATCCTCGGGCCTTTTGGGGGGGAGGGGCGGCCTGCGGGGCTCAGCCATGGGCGGCCCCCAAAATCGCGTGAAAATCCGCGGGCTCCGAGAGGAGGTATCTGGCCCCGGCGGAAAGGAGGACCTCGCGGGAGCGGTAACCCCACAGGACCCCCACGGGTATGAAACCGCAGTTGTTGGCCGCAATCATGTCGGCGTCGCCGTCGCCCAGGTAGTAAAGTTCGGCCGGGGAGGCCCCCAGGGCCCCGGCCAGCGCGAGGCCGGTATGGGGATCGGGTTTGTTGGGCCTGTCGGGGGCGGACCCCATGACCACGGAGAAGGCGCCCGGGAAAAATGACCCGACCAGGGACTTGGCCAAATCGTCGTCCTTGTTGGTCCAGACGCCCAGGCCGAAGCCCTCGGCCTTGAGCCGGGAGACGAGCCCGGGCACGCCCGGGAAGGGCTTGGTCTTGCGGGAGAGGTTCTTGGAGTAGATGGCCTTGTAGTCGGCCCGCAGCTTGGGGGCGAGGGGCGAACCGGGGGGCAGGGCCCTCTCGATCAGCTTGGCGAGGCCGTTACCGACCATGAGCTTAAAGGCCCCGTCATCGTAGTGGCGCTCGATCCCGTTTTCCATCAGGGCCATCTCCAGGGCGTCCCGGAGGTCGTGAAGGGAATCGAGCAAGGTGCCGTCCAGATCGAAAATGGCCGCCTTCGCCGCCATGGGCTCCCCCCTCTCCTTTAAGGGTTAAAAAAGGGGCCCGCGAAACTCCCCCTCGAAGGGGGGTCCCGCGGGCCCCGAGACTTACGGTCGCGGGGTGGCCCGCGACCGTGGGCTTGGCCTGGTTTGGCCCGATCACTCGGCCGGGGCGGGTTCCTCGGCCGGGGCGTCGGCGGGAGCCTCGGCGGGGGCCTCGGCGGGAGCGTCAGCCGGGGCCTCGGCGGGTGCCTCGGCGGGAGCGTCGGCGGGGGCCTCGGCGGGAGCCTCGGCCGGGGTGTCGGCGGGGGCGTCGGCCGGGGCGTCGGCGGGGGCCTCGGCGGGGGCATCGCCACCGGCGGGGGCGGCTTCCTCAGCGGGGGCGGGCGGCTCGGCCGGCGGGGTGGCCGGCTCGGCCGGGGCGGCCGTTTCGGCCGGCGGGGCCGGGGTTTCGCTACCGCCGCAGGCGACAAAGACGAAAATGGCCATGGCGCAGGCGGCCAAAAGCAACAATAGTTTAAAAGTCGTTTTCATAGCATTTCACCTAAATGGAACCTCCGACTCTTCGGTCGGGGATAATGGGCCAGGATCCGGCGACGGCCGGGAGAGGGCCCCCGATTGAACGTTTACCCAAAACGGCCGCCGCTTAGGGGGCCGAACAATCATCCTCAAGGGGAGCGCCGCCAAGGGGTTGGCGGCTTGGGGCGGCGGGAGGCCGCCTTTCCCCATCGACGTCATGGCCCCGACCGAAGCGCAGGGTGGGATGTCGATCGTCAACGAAAAAACAACCGCGAAATACGTCGCGATAACGTCGCCGGCAGGGCCGGGGGCCCGGCCGGGCTTAAAGCGGAAGACCCGGCCCCGCCTGGGTGCCTTCGCGGCGCGGCGGGGTGGGGGGAAAAATGGTTTTTTTGTTCGGCGGGGAAAGGCCCGACCGAAATTCCATTGTTTATCACTTTCCTAAGGCAAATGTCAAAGGTTTTTTTACTGGGTTACCGGCTAACCCTTTTTCTTTACGCCCAAAAAAATTATATCAATTTTTCAAATATTTTACACTATCTGGAAAGACACGGCATGGCCGTTTGGCTATCATAGCCAATCGAAAGGCGGACGGCGGTAGGCGCTGGCCTACCGATCGTTGCCGGTCTTAAGGTTTCTTTGCCATGGTTGGGCTAGAGATCAGAAAGTGAACCGTCAAAAATACCAACTAACCGGATTTTAAACATAGCTAAAGTTACATTTAAAATCTTTAGTTGGTTATCATGGTTAACCCACAAGACAGAAAAAAACTACTTGACCCCGACTTTGGGCTATTTTGACTTCTTTCTTTCGTCGGAATAGTTTTATACGCAATCCGGCCGTTTGTCAAGTCAAGAACGGGTTGCCTTTCCCGCCGCCCAAGGGGGTGGGAGATTTTTGCCGCCCAGGGGCGCCCTGGCGGGGCCCGGCCCCGCCCCGGCGAAGCGGGTAAACGGCTTCGGAAAAAGCTGGGGTAACGCTCGATCTATTTGGCACTGATATTGCAGCTTAAGCTCGCAGCCAAGACCGCCCCGGTAGAACCTGCCGGGCGCCCGACAGGAGTGGACAAATGCGAGACCAGATACCGATGAACGCGGCAACGGCGACTCCCCCGCCGATCCCGGCGCCCGATGGGCTCAACCACGTGCTCGAGGGGGAGAAACTCTTCGAGTTGGGACTTATTGACGAGGCCAAGGCCCTGTTCCGGGAGGCCGTGGAACTCTGCCCCGGCAACGTCCAGGCCTGGAACAACCTGGCCGTGGCCGCGGTCACCCAGGGCCAGACCGACGAGGCCAAGCGCTTCCTCAGGCAGGCCATAGAGATCAAGCCGGACTTCCTGGAGGCCCGCTTCAACCTGGCCGAGATCCACTGCATGGACGGCAAGTGGCCACAGGCGGCCAAGGAGCTCCAGGCCATCCTGGCCTTCAGGCCCGAGGACCTGCCGACCCTGAAGCGCCTGGCCCAGGCCTACGTGAACATGGGGCAGCCCGACAAGGCCAAAAAGCTCCTGGACAACTCCGATAACGTGGCGGCCATGAAGGCCTTCATCGATTCCCTGTGGCTGGGGATAAAATTCTTCACCCTGGCCGAGGGCCTGACCACCCGCGAGAGGCTGGAAAAGCTCATGCTGGCCGTCCTGAAGCTCATAGACGGTCAGGACGGGCGCAGCCAGGTCTACAGGCTGGTCGGGGCCGACAGCGAGAGCGGCCGGGAAATCGCCCTCCAGGGCCTCTCGGAGCACTTTTACTACCAGGAGTCCCAGGAGCTGGGCGAGGCCCGCGAGGCCGGGAAACCCGAGCTCATCCTGACCATAGGGGACAACGACGACTGGGTGGCCTTCCGGGACGCCCTGCGGAACGAGATGCGCGCCGAGGGCGGCTGCCTGGGCGATTTCACCCAAACGAAAAAGATCCTCAGGGGCGACGGCCGTTTCGGCAAATACGACATCGAGGCCACACTGAAATATTTCCAGGCAAACGTCGGCCCCTGCGACTGCCACGTCCTCAGGGCGGTGCTGGTCTAGGGCCGGGCCGGGCCCCGGCCCGGGCCTGAAGCGAAAACGTTTGGAGACGACATGACCTTCGATCCCAACCAACTATTGAACAATCCGGCCAACCTCCTGTCCCTCAAGGGGCAGCTGACCCCGAGGCCCCCCGTCGAGGCCCCGGCCGAGCCGACCCCCCCACCGCCCTACGACAAGGCCATGTACGAGAACGCCTACGGCCGGCTGGGTTTGCTGCGGATAGCCAACGTGGCCGACCTCGGCTGCGGGGTCGGGAACTTCACCGGGGTCATGGTCGGCCGCAACCAAAGGCCGGAAGTCTACCTGGGCGTGGACATAAGCCACAACAACATAAAAACGGCCAAGGCCGCCTACCCCGGCTGGAATTTCATATACGGGGATTTTTTCGACCCCGGGGTCCGCCAGCATTACGAGCGCTTCGAGGCCTACCTCCTCCTGAACGTCATGGACGTCCTGGGGGACGAGCTGGCCTTCCTGGACACCGTGCCCAGCGAAAAGCCGGTCCTCTTCTCCATGCCCCGCTTCGCCAAGGAAGGATCCGCCCGCTATTTCCCCGATCCAATGGAACTGAGGGATCGCTATTCGAACCATCTGTCCATCAAAAGCGTCGGGCGTTTCGGCAGCGCCCTGGGCGAGGACTACAGCATGGTGGTCGGGACCAGGTGGTAAGGCCCATGGTCCCCAAAACCCTCCCCTTCCCCGCCCTGGGGCCACGGCGGCAGGCCCAGGCCGAGAGGCTGGCCAAGCTGGCCCGGGCCATGGGCGTGGAGATACTGGCCCACTTCTACCAAAGGGCCGAGGTCAAGGCCCTGGCCGATTTCGTCGGCGGGAGCCTGGGCATCCAGGGGGCGGCCATGGAAAGCCGGGCCAGGGCCATCATGGTCTGCGGCGTCGATTTCCTGGCCCAGAACCTCGCCCGCCTGCGGCCCGACCTGACGATCCTCGTGCCCCGCCTGGACGCCGACTGCCCCTTCAGCCGGACCGTGGGCCCCGCCGAGGTGGCCCAGGCCCGCCGGCGCTTCCCCGGCAGCCGTTTGGTGGCCGACGTCAAGGCCTCCGGCCAAGTCCGGGACCTGTGCGATTTCGAACTCACGCCCTCCGGGGACCTCCCGGCCGGCGCGGGCGAGAGCCTTCTGGTCCTCCCGGCCCTCTCGGCCGGGGACCCCGACAAAACCCCCCACGCCCAGTGGCCGGGCGCCTCCTGCGAGGTCCACCGCCAGGTGACGGCCCAGGAGGCCGCGAGGGTCCTCGCGACCCTCCCCGGGGCCAGGCTGGCCGCCAACTCCCTGTGCCGCCCCGAGGTCCGCCGCATGGCCGATTTCGTGGGGGACAGCCAATCGATCTTCGATCACTGCCAGGGCGCCCCCAAAGGCGACTGGCTGGTCCTCTGCGAGAGCGGCCTGGTCGAGTGGCTCCGGCTCAAGGTCCCGGAAAGCCGCTTTTTCGAGACCGAGACGGAAATATTCTGCCCCAACATGAAACTCACCAACATAAAGGACATGCTCCGTTGCCTCGAGGCCGGGCTCCCCGCCATCGGCATGGGCCCCGCCGTCCCGGCCATGGCCGGCGAGGCGGGCCAGGGCGCCTAGCGCCCCCCCGGGCCGGGCCCGGCGGGCGGGAACCGTGAGGGAAAAAGAGACCAGCGGTTACGGAAGACGACATGGGCGATGACCATCGGCCCCGGGGAACCCCGTTCCCCCCGGCATAATGGGCCATTCGCCGGCCATGTTGTCTTTGGCCGGGAGATATGGTTTAATTTTTACCCCATCCAGCCCCCGTCCCGGGGCGTCCGCGAGAGGACCCATGATCTACCTGGACAACGGCGCCACCTCATTCCCCAAGCCGCCCCAAGTGGGCACGGCCATCATGGCCGCCCTCGCCGCCCCGGCCAGCCCCGGCCGCAGCGGCCACGCCCCGGCCATGGCCGCCGGGAGGACCATCCACCGGGCCAGGAAGGCCATAGCCAAACTCTTCGGGATCAAGGACAACGGCAGGATCTGTTTCGGGCCCAACGTCTCCTGGGCCCTGAACGTGGCCATTGACGGCCTTGGCCTCCAAAGGGGCGATCACGTCCTCTCCGGGAGCCTTGAGCACAATTCCACGGCCAGGCCCCTCGCGAGGCTGGCCGTGGAGAAGGGCGTCCTCTGGGAGGCCGTCCCGGCCGAGGACGGGGCCATGCGGCCCAACGCCTTCAAGGCGCGCCTGCGGCCGGAGACAAGGCTGGTCGTCCTGAACCACGCCTCGAACGTGAGCGGGGCCCTGGCCCCGGCAAGGGAGATAAAGGAAGCCATAGGGAGCGTCCCGCTCCTCCTGGACACGGCCCAGACCGCCGGCTCGGTCCCCCTCGATGACGCGGGCTCCTGGGTCGATCTATTGGCCTTCACGGGCCACAAGGGCCTTCTGGGCCCCACGGGGACGGGCGGCCTTTGGGTCGGCCCCGGCATAAACCTGAGGCCCCTCGCCGTGGGCGGCAGCGGGAGCCACTCGGAGAGCCTGGAGCACCCCGATTTCCTGCCCGACTCCCTCGAGGCCGGGACGGCCAACACCCACGGCCTCGCCGGCCTCGCCGCCGGGGTCGAATACGTCCTTTCCACCACCCCCGCCGCCATCAGGGAGCACGAGATGCGCCTCACGGGCCATTTCCTGGGCGGCCTCGAGGGCCTCCCGGGCCTCTCCCTCCAGGGGCCGGGCCTCGGCCGCCCCGACCGCGTGGCCACGGTCTCCCTCAACCTCAAAGGCTGGTCCTCGTCCGATCTGGCCGCCGCCCTGGAGAGGGATTACGGCATCCTGACCAGGGCCGGGCTCCACTGCGCCCCCATGACCCACAAAAGCCTGGGCACCTTCCCGGGCGGCTCGGTCAGGTTCTCCTTCGGGCCCTTCAACACCCTGGAGGAAATCCTGACCGCGGTCAAGGCCCTCAAGGCCCTGGCCCCCCGGAAAGGACGCTAGGACATGGCCCTGGGCGGACCCGACATAATTCTCATTTTCGCCTCCAACACCGAAATCCTGAACGCCGAGGACCTCCTCGAGGAAAAGGGCCTCCCGTTCATACTGGTGCCGGTGCCCAAGGAGGTCAACCCCAACTGCGGCCTCGCCATCAGCCTCGCCGAGAACGACCACGACCTGATCCTCCCGGTCCTCGAGGCCGCCGGGCTCAGGCCCTCGTCCGCCTACCGCCGCCACGGCGACGATTTCTCGCCCTGGCGCCTCGAGCACTGAAATACCCTTCCCTCGCCCCCCCGGGCCCGCCATCGCGGGCTCACCTGAGCCCGGCGTCCTCCCTCTGGAGGGCCGAGATGGCCGACCAATCCCTGTCGCCCCAGCCCCTGGCCATGAGCCTCAGGAACCTGTCCTCGAGGACCGAGCAAAAGGGCAGCGGGGTCTGGCCCAGCCTCGCGGCGGCCTTGACCAGGCCCACGTCCTTGGAGCCCAGGGAGCCCAGGAAACCCACCTCGTCGAATTTCCCCTCCAGGATGAGCTTCCCGTAGGTATGGACGGCCGGGGCGTTAAAAAGGGTCCCGGCCATGAGGCCGAAAAAATCCCCCGGGGCCACGCCGTGGCCCTCGACCAGGGAAAAGGCCTCCGCCAGGAGCTCGATTAGGGACGCGATCATGAAATTCCCGGCCAGCTTGACCGCGTTGGATTTGGCGGGCTCGGGGCCGAAGTCCCAGACCTTGCCCATGGGGGCCAGCAGCCCCGAGACCCTCTCCTTGGCCACGGCCGGCCCCGCGAGGCAGAGGTTCAGTTTCCCCAGCCTTGCCGCCTCGGGCCGCCCGAAGACCGGCGAGGACAGGAGCGTCTGGCCCAGGGATTCATGGATCGAGGCGAGGCGCCCCACCGTCCCAAGCCCTACCGTGCCCATGGAGACGTGGATCGACCCTGGCGCGGCCTTCCCGAGCCTCCCCTCCCCCATGACCGCCAAAAGGGCCGCGTCGTCGCTGAGCATGGTAAAAATAACCCCGGCCCCGGACACGGCCTCGTCCAGGTCCCCGGCCACCTTGGCCCCCATGGCCGCCAGCGGTTTCGCCTTCTCCGGGGTCCGGTTGTAAACCGTCAACCCGTGGCCCTCGGCCAGGATCCTCCGGGCCATGGCCGATCCCATGTTGCCAAGGCCTATGAACGATATTTTATCCGACATGGCTCACCTTCCTAAGGTAATCGCGAATTCGCCGAAAAGGCCGGGACCTTCCCTCCGGGCCCGGCCCGTGTTAAACTGGGCCCCTGGCCAAAGCCGGCCCCTAAAGCCCGGCCGGCCAAAAAGCCTTCTTTTACCCACTAAACATCCCAAACCACAACCACAAATCGCCCAAAGGTGCACTATGAGCGTTATCTCTAGGGAACAAGCTTGGGAGCTTCTAACCAAATACAACAAAGAATCCTTCCATCTCCAGCACGCCCGGACGGTCGAGGGGGTCATGCGCTGGTTCGCCGAGGACCTGGGTTACGGCCAGGAGGCCGACCGCTGGGCCGTGGTGGGCCTCCTCCATGACATCGATTTCGAGCTCTTCCCGACCGCCCACTGCCTTAAGGCCCCCGAGCTCCTCCGGGAGGGCGGGGTCGGCGAGGATCTGATCAGATCCGTGGTCAGCCACGGTTACCAGCTGACGGTGGACGTGAAGCCCGAGCACGAGATGGAAAAGGTCCTCTACGCCGTGGACGAGCTGACCGGCCTCATCTGGGCCTCGGCCCTGATGCGGCCCTCCAAAAGCGTGAGCGACCTTGAGCTTAAATCGGTCAAAAAGAAGTACAAGACGGCCAACTTCGCCGCCGGCTGCTCCAGGGAGGTAATCGAGAGGGGCGCGGCCATGCTGGGCTGGGATCTCGACACCCTCATCCAAAAGACCATCCTGGCCATGCGCGCCGTCGAGCCCCAGCTGGCCGGCTAGACGCCCTCACCCGTAGCCCGGTATCCCCTTCCTCCGGCCCAGCCGCAACAGGAAGTTGGAGATCAGGGCCAGGACCGGGAGCTCGATAAGCGGCCCTATGATCAGGGCCAGGGCGATAAGGGGCCTCCCGGGGAAGGCCCCTATGGCCACGGTCAGGGCCACGGGCGAGTTCCTGGCCAGGGTGGTCAGGTTCAGGCTGACCCCGTCCCTGAAGCCAAAGCCCATGGCCTTGGCCGCGAAGCGCACGGCCACGAAATTGAGGACGAAAAAGGCCAGGACCGGGGCGAGCAGCAAAACGAAGATGTCCGGCCGCCCCAAAATGCCGCCCCCCTCCCCGGCGAACATGCACAGGACGGCCAGGAAAAGGTACCAAAACCTGAGCCCGGGGAAAACCCGCCTCAGGGCCGCCCCCAGCCTGGGCCTGGGCCGGCTGACCCATGTCAGGACCCTGGATACCAACAGGGGGACGAAAAGGACCAAAACCACTTGCCAAAGGATATAAAGGGGATCGGACTGCCCGGCCAGCCCGCCGAATAGCCACAGATAGACCGGCAGCAGCAAAAGCTGGACTACCAGGTTCAGGGGCAGTATCGAGGCCGACAGGGGCACGTTACCCCTGGCCATGGCCGTGAAAACGAGGTACCAGTCCGTGCAGGGGGTGACCAGCAGCATGATGAAGCCGATTTGAAGGTCAAAATGGCCGCCCAGAAAGAATTTGGCTAAAAAATACCCAAATATTGGTATCCAAATAAAATTTATAGCCAATGACGTTAACGAGAATTTTAAATCACCAAAACTTTTCTTAAGTTCCTTAAAGGGCACGTCCCAAAAAACCCCGATTAACATCAGGATAAGAAGCGTCTGAACCCAAGGCCCCAGGAACCCGGAAAGCCCGCTAAAGTGACCCAAAGCCAAACCAATCAAGGCCGCCATGGCCAGCAGTAGGGGTTCAATTTTCTCGATTAGATTCAAAACGTACCTCACTCGGGCAGAAATCAGGCTATTTGACTTTGAGATATTAGGCTAAATAATGTTTCTTCTTATTGACGTTCTATTGTAATTATTCTATCAAAATTAAGTAAAATTTTTAAGAATTAAAAATTCTTTCTGAACGCTAATTGAATCAAAGTTACTTTCAAGTACCAAGCAAAAAATATCATTGTTAAAGCGTGTACCAATTAGGGATTTTAAAAAAATCACCTAATTTTCTCCAAAGTATTTAAGCACTCCGACAAGCGATCTCACAAAAGTTCCTTTTATTTAAGGCTTTCAAAAGGGTTGACAATTTCTTTTCAGACTGGTATCTAAATAGCATGAAGCGTAACCTTAACATAACCAGTCTGATTTATAAAGCCTGCCTCAAAGCCTCCCTGGCCGTCATGGTACTGGGGCTTTCCATCACGATCGCCAAGCTGGAGAGCGAGGCCGGCCAGGACTTAGCCAACTCGGAACCCATGGGTCAATCGACCCCCATAGCCCTGGCGCCAGAACCCTCGCCCGTCACCGTCGGCCTGGCCCCCAACCCTTACCTCCTGGATCAAGTCAAGGACCAAACCAACCGCAAACCCCTCTTCGATAAAAAATCCACCCGCTACGACGACATGATCGAGGAGGCCGCCCGCCGCCACCGCATATCGCCCGCCCTGGTCAAGGCCGTCATCCAGGCCGAGTCGAAATTCGACACCCAGGCCGTCTCCTCCCAAGGGGCCGTGGGCCTCATGCAAATCCTGCCCAGCACCGCCCGTTCCATGGGCGTCTCCAGCCCCCAGGAGCCCTATAACAACATCACCGCCGGCGTCCGCTACCTCAAGATGCTCCTCGAGGAATTCGGCAACGACGAGTACCTGGCCCTGGCCGCCTACAACTGCGGCCCCGACACCATCAAACGCTACGGCGGCAAGATGCCCCCCTTCAGCGAGACCAGGTCCTTCGTGCGCCTGGTCATGAGCTACTACCAATCGCACATAGACTCGTGAGCCAAATAATCCCCCCCGGGGCCCCACGGGCCCCTTACCGCCCCCTCCGGGACCCCATCGGGATGCGTGACGGAGGCTTGCCAGCCATTATACCAAAAATACCCAAAGAGTGATATACTGTAAAAGGTTTAAAAGTAAATTCTTCATCGCTCTATTTATTGACAAATAAAATACCCAAACCATACAACCAACAAGGCCATTCGGTGACCTAATTTGTCACCCTTTGGCCTTAAATTTTGCCCCGCTCTCCACCCACACATTAATTTCGCCGTCCAATTTCCCCACCATACCGCCATTTAATTTTTACGCCGCCATTCAATAATTATTTTAAGCTACATACCCTTAAATACCCTAACCAAAGCCAATATCAGCCCACGCCTTCCCCCCTCCCCTGCCATCCCCCAACCGCAAGGCCCAAGCCCACAAGGCCAAGCCAATCCCGCCTTGCCGAAAATCACGGGGCCCGCCCCCGCTTGCCGTCACGGGCTTGGCCACCCAGGGCGATTCGCGCTTAAACGAAAAAAACCCCCCGGCGGCCATGGCCGCCGGGGGCTAAGGGGCAAGAAAAAAATAGCCCGCGCCTTTCGCTTTCCTTTGGGCCCAATCGATACCGTTTTATGGGTTTTGGGGCTTGTTCTGGCGCTTTCTGGACAAATAAGAGCTGGCTTGGGTCTCGTTGAAATATATCGTCGCGGGATCGCCCAAATCGATAAGACCATTCGGTTTGGTTACGCGCGAATCCAAGGCTTTTACTATCATGGCGGCGATCCTTCTCGCCAGAAGGGGCGGGACGGAATTACCGACCTCGCGAAAGCCATGCCATTTGGTGTAATGGACCCTAAACCAATCCGGGAACGAATGGAGCCGTTGGGCCTCCCTTACGCTCACGCAGCGGTTATCTCGGGGGTGGATCGGCCTCGGGCCCGTATAGGCGCCCCTCGATTTGTCGGTCCCGGCGCGAAGGGTGTTGCAGGGGCCATCGGGGTCGAGCTTGAAGAACCGGCTGACGGGCTCGGTGGTCCCGGGCCGGGTTTCCGAAAACCTTTTCACGGAAACTTCCGTGTGCCGGGTGCGTAGGCAGCCGGTCAGTACCCGGGGGTCCCAGTTTCTCGGATGGGAAAAATCATCGCGGTCCAGGATTTGCCCGTGCAAGGTCTTGGCATACTTTGAGGTGGGATTTAACCCATAATTTAGGCAATCTGAGGTTAAAAGTTCATCGAAGTCGTCTATGTTGGGCAAATCGTATATGGCATCCCTGGCGCTTACGGCATGGGTGGACACGGCGGGATATTCCGGGGGGCGTTGATCCTTACGGTAACCGAGCAGGAATAATCGCTTCCTTGATTGCGGCACGCCATAGTCCTTGGCGTCCAAAACCCTGGGGGGCAAAACGGCCCCATAGCCAAAATCATTTATCCCGGCCATGAGTCTCTCCAGTATCCCCTTCGCGCAACCCACCGTTAGGCCGGACACGTTTTCCATGACGAAATACCTTGGCCTGATTTCCCGCACCATCCGCATGAACTGGAACACGAGGTTATTCCTGGGGTCGTTCATGTCCCTTTTGCCGATAAGGGAAAATCCCTGGCAAGGCGGGCCGCCGAACAAAACATCGACGGGCTCGCCCCTGGACAACTCAGGCCCATGGAGCCCGCAAACGTCTTTGGGAAAAATCTCGCAGCGCGGGAAATTGAAGCCATGGACCGCGGCGTGTATGGGATCGCTCTCGACCG